>JAZLEQ010000028.1:0-15494 GCA_045615365.1 Alphaproteobacteria bacterium | reverse complement strand
TGGAGCTAATGAAGAAATAATAAAAAACTATGTAAAACATCAAGGACAACGGGATTTAGGTCAGCTCCGTTTGGAGCTGTAAAGAAAGGCACCAAAAGGTGCCTTTCCAAAGAACCACGGGTTTACCCGTGGATATCTATGAAAATGTCCACATAAATTTTGTTTTTTCCAAACCCATTGACATATCCGTCGGGGCAAAGTATAAAAATATTCATAGTGAGAAAGTGTATGCTCTGGCGAGCGCGTTTTCTCACTATTTTTTTAACCCGAACACCAAACGAAGTTGTTTTTTTCAATAAAACAGCTTCGTTTTTTTTCATAATGAAAGGAAAATATTATGTATAAAAAATACACATCGCCGCTTGGCTATCAAAACAACGCAAACGGAATTGACACTTATGGAGTTAATCACAACGGTTTCACTCTTCGCGATGAACTGGAATATCAAGACGCGGCCAAGCCAGAGAAAATGCCATAATTAATAACTTTAATGCTCAAGGCATCACATCAAACTATCCCAAACAAG
The DNA here is from genome assembly GCA_045615365.1 of Alphaproteobacteria bacterium. Lineage (GTDB taxonomy): Bacteria > Pseudomonadota > Alphaproteobacteria > RF32 > CAG-239 > CAZU01. The sequence goes on along the minus strand of JAZLEQ010000028.1, from coordinate 14,968 downwards.
GCACTTCTTTTTGGGGCAACAATCCGGAAAACAATTATGGCTTCGGAACATCAAATATCTCCGCAAATGTTGAGAACCTGAATAACAACTTAACTTCGATGCCAATGACAACAACTGCACAACAACAATCAAATAATAAAAATGTTATAAGTGAGTTTGGCAATAATTTGAGCAACATTATTAGAAAAATAGGCATAGATAAACTTGGTAAAAACATTTACAATTTGGGGTATGACGCATATGAAAGATTAGCTGATCCTCAAAAAAATCTTCAAAATTATGAAAATAAATCTTCATTAGCACAAGCTCAGGCAGAAAATCAAAGACTATTCCATATCCCTATATCTGATGTAAACAAACATCAGTATGTGAGTTGTGTAGGAGCTTTTGATGGTCCCATATCCGCAGGAGCTACCGCTGTAGCAGGATTATATAAGGAGGGAATGGATTTACATAAAAAATGGAATAACCCTAAATATGGAAGCAACTTACAAATCATTCAAGATAGTTTTAAGGACTTAAAAAATGATTTCATAGGAATTACGAAAGGTCTTGCGGCAAACGACATAAATGATTGTAATTCCCTATTGCCACCTCAAACATTCAGAAAATAAAAAAAACTTTACGCCAAAGAATAACTGATTGACAAATCAGTTATTCTTTGGTTGTATTAACATACAATACATAACCATAAAGAGATTAATCATGCAAAAATTACGCTACATTTTTCTTAATTTACTAAATGTATTTGATAAATTCTCTTATTATATTTTGTTTTTTGCGATATTTTGCACAATATTAAACTTTAATTTTTTTTCTATTAATCCCGACGACTACGATAATGAAATTAATAATGCATACAAATTCTTGCGCCTTTATTCCGTTATTTTAGCAACTATAACTCTATTATTTTTATTAAAATTTAAATATCGAAAGCTTGTTTATATTGAAGGAATAATGTGGGGGCTTTTATGTTTGTTTATTCCATATATGTTGAATCATCTTCCATCAGTTGTGCGAATGTATAACAACGATCCCCAGCTTACATATACCATTAATGTGTTTTGCATTAATTTACTTTTTTTATTAGTTATCAGTATGTCTAGCATAGGTAAAGGAAAAAAATTTTTATTTCTTTTGGCTGCTTTAGGGCTTTCACGTATTCATAATATTCCAGAATATGAAAAAATAACAGCATTGGAAAGTTGCGCAGAAGGAAAATGCGAAACAGCTATAGAAATGGGAATTGTAAAAATAGATAATAATCGCATAGTATATATTTCTCAGAATGATAATAATACACTTTTTACTGTAAGACAAAAATGATTATTATCAAAAACTCAGCACTTCTTGTTGTTATCATGCTTCTATGTTTTTTATTTATTAACATTCTTCTATTTTTCAAATAAGAAGAATGTTGATATTCAATTTTTTATCAACAGTCAACTCAACCATTGCTCCGTCGGGGCAAAGTATAAAAATATTCATAGTGAGAAAGTGTATGCTCTGGTGAGTGCGTTTTCTCACTATTTTTTTAACCCGAACACCAAACTAAGTTGTTTTTTTCAATAAAACAGCTTCGTTTTTTTTCATAATGAAAGGAAAATATTATGTATAAAAAATACACATCGCCGCTTGGCTATCAAAACAACGCAAACGATGATTTCTTTAATGATTTTCAAATTAATACTGACGGTCAAGAAATGGCTAAAAGCGGTAATTACCAATCTTCTTTTGAAGCCTGTGAAAAATATCGGCCGACAGACTATTCTCCTTTAGAGCGATTAAAATATTATAAAAAGTAATCATCAGGCTTGTATTATTATTTAAGATATCTATACTGAAGCAAAAATGGCAGTATAAGGAAGATAGTATGGCATACTTATTTGCATTTTTAATATTAACAGGTCTTTTATTACATAATTTGAGTATTTGCAGATATTTTAATGAGAAGATATCCGCATTGGTGCTATATTGTAAAATAAAGCCATTAAACATGATATTAAACGCTTTGGCGATATTCCCCATATTATTTTTACTACCATTTTTGCTTTGGTTTAGTGAAGTATTTTTAATTTGTTTTGCTTGGGGAATAACATTATTTGCTTTCTTAATAATTTGCTATGATTACATTATTTACAAACATGACAAAGAATATGTCGCTTTGTGGCAAAGATGGAGTTTTTTTGAAAAAAGCTTTGGTGGTATACTGATAATTATTTTAGCCTCTGTGTATTATTATAATCCATCACTCAAAAATACATTTAATTTAATTAATATTAATTTGTTTTTTGTTTATATTTTTTTATTAAAAAAATTAAGCTCTCAGCACAAAAAATCACCGATATTTTCAAATAAATACTTCAACTTTTTTGAAGTTTTAATAAGTAAAATTTCATATTTCATTGCATGGGGTATAATGCTGTTTTACACCATCACAATGGCTATAAACATTGTCTTACAACATCTTGACAGATATGATGTTGCTAGTTGTATAGACGTTGGCATTTGTAAGGAAGGCATTGGTTTTGATAATTGTAACGATAGAAAAAACTGTATAATAACAAAAGAATATTGTATAAACAATGGCTATGAATGGATGGAAAAAATACACAGCTGCAATATCAGAAAAAAAAATTAAATAAACAGAAAACTATCCCAAACAAGGCACTTCTTTTTGGGGCAACAATCCGGAAAACAATTATGGCTTCGGGACATCAAATATCTCCGCAAATGTTGAGAACCTGAATAACAACTTAACTTCTATGCCAATGACAACAACTGCACCGACGTTATCTCCTATGCAGAATGTAAAACAAATTCAACCGCAAATATGGGAAAGTGAATCCGATGGAAAACAAGTTTATGATAATGTAGTCAAAAACGAAGGGGAAATCGAAGCTCAGAACCAGAATGCGCTTAATTATGGACTTTCTGCCATTAAAGGAGGTATAAATATGATAACTAGTTTTAAAAAATTAAAAAATTCCGAATATACCGACAAATACAAACATGCCCTTATGAATTGCCAATCATCTCAATATGGAGAAGGTGGTAGTGACATCGCTAAATTTGCCTCAGACATAAAAGAATGGGCAGATATTAAGAGTGCCGGCAATACTCTTGACAGCAGTAATGGTGATCAGTATGCTAACAAAATAGGTCGTATTTTAGGCAATAAATATCCAAATGGAGATTGTGATGCTCTTGTTCAAAAATACATTAAAAAAATTAGATAAAACAATAAAAACACTAATCATTATTGTTGTTGCCGTTATTTTATCAACAATTATATATATATATTCATTTATGGTTAAAAATTATTATCACGATGGTCCTATATATATAAAAAAGTGTATCAACGAAGGAAACTCAGAAGAAACCTGCAAAAGCCAATTCTTCTGAAATCATGGATGTATCACGGCTATATTAACTAAAAAATTATTATAATAGACTTTTAAAATAAATTTATTAGAATGAGAAACAAGGAATTAAAATCCTTGTTTCTCACTGAAGTAATAAAATATGAAGAAAGCACTCTTAAACACATTGTTCATCATTTTGTTGTATTCAATAACTCTGATTATTAAATACGGAGTTTTTTATGCATCAGAACAAAATTTTATATTTCCCATAGTGCAAATTACCTCTCCGTTTCTTATTATGTATTATGTTGCAAAAGACATAACCCCTGATACAAAAAATTTTGGGATCTTATTGGGAAAAACCATGCTAATCGTTATACTGTATATTATATGGTCTGAGATAAGCATAAATATATATTACCAAAGTAAAACTCTAAATATTTACCAACCTTTGATTTCTTTAACAGCTATTAAAAGCTTCAACTTTTTAATTTTTCCTATTACAACTTTTATATATTGGGGAGAAGTAATACATATTTGGAAAGCATCAATACTCCCCCAAAAAATTAAAATTTTTGCAATAACAACCTATCTAATAGCCTTTTATAAATGCTTTATATTTTTACGCTTATATGAAAATTTAAGATAAAAAATTTCGCGATGAACTGGAATATCAAAAATAACATTTTCATATTCAATCAAAAAAACGGATTATAAGCCCATTGCAACAATGCTTGTCTTTGCTTTTTGCGGCAATCAAAATCTAGCATCATACAATTTTTTTCAATCTGCGCCTTATGACGCTTAAAACTCCGCCACCTTTTTATTTGCACTTCATCAATTTCCGGCAACCTTCGTCCGAGATAATAGCGGCAATACCACTGAAACCATCCTCGCACATCAGGCTCCAAAATCCACCCTTTTTGCCTCCACACACTCAGCGATTGCCGAGATTTCACCCCAAAACAGTTCATTTTCTCATCAGCCTCCAATAGCGACAATTTTGCCCCCTCAAACCACTCCTTTGGAAATTCTTTCCTACAATCATTCAAATAATGCCCTTCAAAAACTCCAAGTTCCAACATTTCTTTTGGGGTTAATTCAGGTTTGAAATCAGGCGCAAAATTTTCTCCTTCTTTTTCCGTCAGTTTATAAGCATAATCTTTTTGCATTTTGTCATTAACAAAAATCATCATAAAAAAAACCTCCCTATATAAAATATATAAAAGAGGTTTTTATTTTTTTAAGTCCGATTTATTTCAAATTGACGCTTATCTCACATTTGCAACCAATTTTTTTCTTTCATCATAAGCTTTTTTTGCCGCTTCTGTCTTTTCTTCTTTTGTTTTAGGCTGTTGTTGTCTATCCGAAGGCTTTTTACCCCTTTCTTCACTCGCTTCTACAACCTTTTTCTCACCATGTTTTTGCAGTATTTCTAACTTAACTGCTGCTATTTTATCTCCCTTTTCCTTAACTGTTTTAATTTCTTCGAGTGTGGAGGCCACTCTTTTTGCTTGTCCAACAACACTTTGTTCATAATACAAATTTCCCATACCTGACACACTTTTCGCCAATGTATCGCGAGTTTGGCCAAGAGTATTAAGCTTTTCTTCCAAACCATTCAAAGAATCTTTTTCCAAAACCTTACCCGCATAATCTTTCAATTCTCCAAGCCCCGCAGACGATAGCCACCTATTAAAATCAACAACAGCACTTTCTAATCTTGCCTGTTTTTCTTTTGCCTCTTTACGTCCAAACAAGGGCAACTTAGCTTTAGGCGCATCAAAAAACGCACTTTTCTTGCCATTTATTGCACATTCAATCTCTTTTTCCAAATCTTTCTGTGATACTCCCTCTTGTCCATCTGCAGTATTTTCTTTCATTCTCTTCCAAATATCCTGAACATCTTGCATTTTTTTGCGAATATTATCCTTTTGATTATATTCATTACGAACAGAACTTAATTCCTTTATTATGCCTTGTTGCTCTCTTAATTTTTTTTCAGCTTCTTTAACATTATCACTATTCTTAAATTCATTAACAAAATCCTCGGCAGTTTTCACAAATTCTTTTGCCTCTTTGCTCTGAGACGCCTGCAATAAAACATCTCGTCCAGCTGTCATCAAGTGTCCATAGTAATAATCTGTTTGTTCCTTTACCGTCATTAACTTGTTTATAGCTGCCAACTTCAAATGAGGTTTTTCTCGGAAAACATAAGCATTACCATAATAAAGCTCTGAAATTTTATCAACACTCATCTTACTCATTAAAGTTAAGCCATCCCCTTCATTAACAACTGAAGCGATGTCTTTAACATCCAACTTATCACCTCTTCCTGCCAAAATATCTTTCATAATAAAGTGTTTTCTCACACTATTCGCAGTCTCAGTTTCTTTATACTCGTCATTAATTTTTTCAAATATCTTATCAACAATCTCTGTTTGTGTCTCGGGCCTCTTTCCGACACCGCTTCCCATCAATCTGTAATATGCCGCATCATAATCACCTGCAACATATCCCAACACCTTTTTCAGCGCTCCGGATCTTTTCTCCGTAGAATACTCAGAATGAGGACGCATTAACACACCAAGTGTTCTCAAATCATGAAATTCAGGTTTCAAATCCATCACATCTGCAACTTTCAAATTTTCATTTATTTTTTCACGATTTTTTAGCGACACATCAATATTTTTAACACGAGCCCAAAAACCGTCTCTTACCTGACCATATTTCAAATTTTGTAATATATTTTCAAATTTCATTCTTGTTTTATTGTCAAGTTTTCCTTGAGGCTGATTTATATTAGCTAACAACTCATTTCTATAATAGCCCAAATTTTCTTCAGTCAGATTATCATAAACATTCAGCGCATCTTCAAACGACAAATTTCTTAATTTATCCAAAAAAGGATCAAAACATTGAGTATAAACAAAATAACTTCCACCAATACGATCCAACAATTGATTATATATTTGCTTTTGATCTTCAGGCAATTTTTCCTTCCCGAGAGCCACCCATTCATTAACAATAGCCCCGACTTTTTCTCCTCCGGAATCTGCACACTTTGTTAATAATTTTTGTATTTTTTCTTTCATTTCATCTGTGGTTATCATTGGAACAATCCTTGATTATATTGTTTATAATCCGTCAAACATACTCACATATTATCACAAATTCACCATAACTTCAATCATAAAAAAACTCCTTTTAATGAGCTATAAAAAGGAGTTTTTTTTCATATTCAACAAAAGCTATTATCTTTGATTTCCCTTTTCCGGTAAAAACCCGTTTTTTTGCACCACCTTTTTTACATTAGCTAAAATATTTTCTCTTTTATAAACAATTCCGTTAATACCTATACTGTTTGCCGAATTAACATTTTCTTCTTTATCATCAACAAAAATAACTTCCTCCGGCTTAGCATTCAGCTTATTCAACATTGTTTCATAAATTTTCACATCAGGTTTCAACATTTTTAAATCAAACGAAGTAAAACCCATATTTTCATCAACCAATGCACTACCGGTCCCTTCCAAATTCGGCAAAGCATTTGAAAGTAACCCTATCTTAATTCCTTGCTTTTTCAAATAATCCATAGTTTGCATTGTTTCCGGAAAAAATTTTCCCACTCCTTTATGCATCTGCTTATTAAATTCTATCGCTGTTTTTTTAGAATAGTCCATATCACAATATTCGCACAAATCTTTGCAGAATTGTTCAAAATTAACCTCACCTCTCATAAAAGGCTTATAATCAAATTTTTTCACACCGCCCTTTTGGACTAAAACATCTTTATCCCGACTTTTTTCCATACAATACTCATTCAAGTAATCCAACGTATACGGGTAACAAACTTGTCCGACATCAAAAATCGCAAATTTTATTTCAGTCATCTTACACCTCTATTCCAAACATTGTTTTAGCAATCAAACCTATTAAGAAAGATATTAATGCCACTGACAAACTAATTGCCGACATTTCCAAAAACTTCGGCCAAAAAGCTTCCGATCGAACAATAGCAATATAAAAATTAAACACAAACACCAAAAATATCACAATCGCTATCATGCAAATAAGTGCTGCAAAATACATATCATTCGGGAACAACAAATACGGCAACACCAAACACACTACAGTCACCAAATATGCTATACCTGTATAAAAACAGGCTTTCAAGGCTTTGGGATTTCCGTCGGCCCGTTCAGCCAAATAATTTGAAGCCGCCATTGACAAAGTTGCTGCAATTCCGGTAATTACGCCTGACATTGCAATCAAGGTTGTGTTCATCAAAACGAAAGTTAAACCTGCAATTGCGCCGGTCAATTCCACCAACGCATCATTAAGCCCCAAAACCATCGCTCCTATATAATTCAAACGCTCTTCATCAAGCATTTCGATTAATTGTTTTTCATGTTTTTTCTCATCATTAATAATTTGCTCAACTTCGGGAATTTCTTTTTTTAATTGCTCCAGTCCTTTAATTCCCTCATATTCGTGCAATTCTAAAAGCTTAATAACAAAAGTATACCCCAAAACATAAGTCAACACCCTAAACCACCAAACCTTAAACATATTGGGGCGAATTTCTTTTTTGGTATATTGTTTCCACGTATTGGCATGATGCGCTTCATCTTGTGCAATCTGATGCAAAACCGCGCAATTTTTTTTATCCTTACTACACTTTGCAAAATGCGAATAGATTGCGGCACTGTTAATTTCGTCCTTTTGAAAAGACAACATTAGTTTTTGCGATGATTTTGAATAAGTCATCATATTTTTTCCTAATTTTATTATACTCTACCTTTGATATCATTTATATAATTCTTAATCTGTTGAGGAACATTATTACTTCCCCCTTTAATTCTACTTATATTAATTTCACCCGTTACCTTAGCATCGCCAACAACTTCCAGATTTAAAGGACTTGTCCGGTGTATTCTACCATACAAATCTATAGCTTTACGCGCACCTTCACACTCATTCTCTATTTCTTGTATCCGTTTTTCTTGATCTTTGTCGGTGCTACTTAAAAAACTTAAATCATACTCACGACCATCAGGTGCTCGTAAAATACAACTTGTTTCGCTCTGCATCTCTCCATTATCATTAACTTTGTATATTTCTCTTTCTACAGAAAAACCATTACCAAATTCAAATATATTACTTGCTTTAGAGTAAGTTATCCATTCTTTGCCTTCTTTAACTTTAACCCTTTCAATACTGATTTTTACTAAATATTCTTTAGCACCACATTTTTCCATATGCTCATCTGTTACCTTATTTGTTGTACATTCAATTACCTTACTATCACTAGAATCTTTATTTTGACCATTAGCATTATAAGTACCACCAGCCAAAGCAAAAAAAGACAAAGAGCATGCCAAAAGCTTAGATTTTAGTGCGTTCGGTATTTTTGTTAAACGTTTCTCTTTATTATTATTCGTCATTTACCGTCTCCTCATCACTATATCTGTGTTCTGCCAATCCCTTCACAAATCTCATCAACGCATCGGCATCGTCACTTTTCATTTTTCGCAAAGCTTCATTCTTAACTAATGCAACATACTCCGAATTCATATCCCCCAATTCCACTATTTGTTGCGTGTCAAAAAAATTACAATCAATCTTTTCCCCGCTCGGTGTTAACAAAACCAAATTATACACCCTCTCATATTTTTTTGTTTGTTTTTCAAAGAAATCAAACTTACTTTCATACATTGTCCAATCGCCCAACGGATAACAGGTTGTTTTTTCCTTCTTTCTAAATTGTTTTTGCTCTCCGCGTTCATTCTCTAAAAAAATTTCACCCTCATAATCAATACTTAAAACATCATCTTTTTCTAAGACTCTTGTAATGTAAGATTCTTTGTCTTCACCCAATTCTCCTTCTGCATTCATTAATGCCAGTTCTAACATTTTGCGATTTATTGCCAATCTGTTTTCTTCCATATTTGTCACACCTTTCGCTTCTTTTTTGTATAATTATTTTAGCACATTAAATTAATCTTGTCAAACCATACAAAAAAACAGGCCGTATTTTAATGGCCTGTCGCACTCACACTATATCATCTGTCTTTTTCTTTTTGGTGGCACCATGGTCTGTATAAATCAGCGGGTCCTAATTTAACTAAGTATTTATCTGCAATAACACTCCAATATCTTTTTACCACATCTCTGACCCAAGCGGCAGATTTGGCAAACGAATCTGGCATCAACGCAACTGCCGAACGCACTCAAGCCAACCCCGAAGAATTGTATATTGACGAACAAATATTCAATACTTTGCTTAAACAATACGAACCGATAACCAAAGACGAAAACCTACCGCTGATTTTACACTAAATATTTTTTATCTGACTTCCCAACCTACCGTCCGATTTGAGCCGAAACTACACTCGTCAAATATTTAATAGCTGCTTTCTTAGAATTGGTTACCTCTTGATAATCAGATTTCCTCTCTGTTCCTTTTTCACTGAAACCGATGGTAGGTTTTCCGTTTTCCCCCAAATTATCCCCATACAGTTCCAATTTTTCTCTTTCATGTTCTACAAATTTGCTAAAAGCATTAACGGCTCCTGAATTTTCATTTCCGAAAATTTCTCTAGCCAATCCTATCATTTCCTCCTGCCATTTATCATTATTAGCCTTTATCTCTTCCGGACTGTTTAATTTTTCTTCGCCGGTATACATATCAACATGTCCACCCAGCATAAAATCTTTTGTATTATAAAAAGATAAATCCAAAGTATCTCCTTCTGGAGTAACCATATAGAACAATCTATCTTTTTCTTCTGAATTATATTTACCTTTGCTGTTCCACTCGGTAATGGAACCGTTTTCTAAAACTATTTGATACCCTCCCCCCATATCATAGGAACGAAAATAATCTTCAACCATAAATGTTGATGCGTCATTACCATTACTAAAATTCATATGCACCGAACTCTTCTTATTAACATATTTTAATGTATCTCCTCCGATATGCTCAAAACCGCTGCCAGAATACTCCATCTTATGTTTTGAAAAAAAAGCGTCATCCGAATTACCGTTATTTGCTTGAGCTTTAGTAATTCCGCCAAACAATGAAATACCCGTCAAAGCAAGCATTATTGCTTTTTTCTTGACTTCATTCCAGCTGTCCGACATTATATTTTTTTTCACTCCATCACTCATTTCATTGTTCCTGTTTATTTTCAATAAGATCCACAAACCTCATAACTGCATCAACATCATCATTGTTTTTAAGCTTGCTTTCAATCATCATTCTTATCATGTTTTTGTAATTTGAATTCGAATACTTTAATTCTTTAATTGTTTCCGCATCAAAAAAGTCACAATTATATTTATTTCCTTCCGGCGTCAATAAAATCAAATCATGCCATCTTTCACAATTTTTCATACCTTTTTCAACAACAACTCTGGTTGTTTCATACATTGTCCAATCGCCCAACGGATAACATGTTATTTTTTCTTCTTGTCTAAACTCTTTTACATCACCCTTTTCATCTTCTAAAACCAAATCAGACTCATAATCAATAGTCAGAACATCATCTTTGGCTAAAGCTTCAGAAATATAGCGTTCAACATCTTCTTTTCTTTCATTAACAAAAGCTACTTGCAAAAGTTTTCTGTTTATATCTGCTCTTGTCTCTGCCATATCACCCTCTAATACAATATTATAATACAGTAATAATATCATATTGGATAAATCTTTTCAAGCCATTTTGCAGTAGGTAATTTGAAAAATACACCAATAGAAAAGCTCTCTTATTTTAAGAGAGCTTTTTTTGTTTTTATCATCTGCCTCTATTTTTACCCTCATGGCACCATTCTCTGTGCAAATCTTTAGGCCCTAATTTTACCAAATATTTTTCGGCAATTATATCTTTATACCTCTTACAAATATCTCTACACCATGCCGGATACTTATCAAATGAATTCGGCATTAATGCTATCGACGAACGCACCAACAGACATTTTTCTGCAATTTTTTTGCTTACCGGATATGTTCCATCCTCATTTGGCTTCACTCCAGATGCTTTTGCTCGTTCTTCAGCAAACTTCATATCACGAAACACTTCCAAATTACAATAGGTAAAGGCTTGTGTATTAACATTTTGAATATCCAACATTTTATTATATATTTTACGATTTAACAACAACTTATCGCCTTCTGTTTCTGCTTCGTGGAATTTTTCTTGAAATTCCCTTGCATCTTCATAAAAAAAGTGACTCAAAATATCTGCCTTAAAATATTGTGTTTCAATTTTTCCCTGAACTTCTGCCAACAAGGTTTTATTATCTGATGTAGGGACATACAAATAAAGCTTATTGTCGCGATAATTTTTGCTGTTCTTAAAAAATTCTTCGGCATTTTTCACATCATTATCCAAATACTTACTCGGACGTGAACTATTTAAAGCCAAGTTATTTTCAATTAAGCGATCATGAATAGCCTGAACATCATCATATCGCGGTGCCAAAATAGTGCATCTTAAAATATCTCTCATTCTTTCATATGGCAATCTCAGCTTTCTCTTATCCAATCCTGCTTCTTCAATAGTTTGCCCCGGCTTCAATTTTGCCAATTCTTTTTTACATTCTAAATCATATTTTCCGCCGATTTTCACCTTTTCTATGGTGCGCATAACATCCTTCATCATCGGCTTTAAAACACGGATAGTTATTTTTTCACCTTTGCTGTCGGGAAGTTCATTTTCCGGTCTCCAAGGCGCATTAATCTCATATTCATAAACCATTGTTGTATCAGGTCTGACATGCTCATCAAAATAAGGTGTTTCCTCATCAATTTTACCATCATAAAAATTAATATACTTTATTGACTTTGGAGCCCCTCCCAAAGCAACATTCAGTTGCTTTTTAAAATCATCATGTTTTTGCCAACTGTCTTTAAAATAGTCATATAGGAAATCACGCGTTTTTTCATCAATTTTATTCTCTGCAAACGCCTTATCAATTTGTTTTAAGTCATTATTTTCTTTTTCTTTATATTTTTCTTTCAACTCTTCAGTTGTCAAATCCAAATTGGGTTTTCCGTAATCGCTAAATTTTTCAATACCTTTTTTTATTATATCGCTACGATTATCTATGGCATCACCCGGAATTTTGATATCATCCACATCAAAATCCAAAGATATTCCTTTAGGATTACTGTAAACATTATCTTTTATGACTTTGCTCATTATCAAAAAAACTTTCTTTTAAATTTAAAATATCAGCATATATGGCAAAAATATTATCACAAAATACCATATAGTGCAAGCACTTATTTTTCTTACACTTTAAGTTTTTTTATAACACCTATAAAAGATTATCCCAAAAATTCCAAATTCCAAGCCCCATCATCATAAATGAGCTTATACAAAGCCGTATTAGGCATTTTATGCGGCCCATAGTTAAAAGCCAAAAAGAAATAGCGCATAGCACCGCTGTGCGAAGCCACTCCAATCACTTTTTCGGGAGTTTGAAGCATTTTTTCAAAACCCTCAAACATTCTATCTTGCATTTCCTGCTTACTTTCACCATTTGGACATCGCAAGCTCATATCTATCACATCATCATACCACTTTGCCCAAAATTCCGGATTTTGCTTGGCTATATCTGTTTTTTTAACTCCTTCAAAATCTCCCAATCCTCCTTCCGTAAGTTCCGGCAAAATTCCAACTTCAACCCCGATTTTTTCAGCCACAATTTCTGCAGTCTGTTTTGCCCTGATTAAAGGCGATGAGAAAATTTTTTCAATTCCCAAACCATCCACTTTTTCAGCCAAAGCCTTAGCCTGCATAACTCCCGTCCGGTTCAAGGGCATATTAACCCCTTGGCCTTGCCACACACCCGCCAAATTGGCATCGGTTTCGCCGTGCCTGAAAACATAAAAAATTTTGCGCATAAAAAAATCTCTCTGAAAATTAACAAAAACAACTTTATATTCATTATCTTTATAATATAAAAATTGCTTAAAAACAATTAAAATTCTCAAATGAAAAATTCACCTGCAACATAAAACCAGAAAAATAACGACTATTATAACCGCCCAAACAAAAATATATCACTTAAAAATATTACTCACAATTACCGCACCTTAAAAATTCAACATCTTCTCGTAGTGTTGCGGCTATTAAAGTTATTGCATTTTAATTTTTTACAAAATAAAAAAATATTAATTTGCATGTTCTAACATTTTATGGTATTATTGCTCCATAGCCGGAGAACACCATAATGCAAAAAAATGAAGTCATACAACAAGAAATTCAAAAAATAATCAATAAAGTCTGTAGCCGAAAAATTGAAACTGATATTCACCTCACTTCACAGCAAACAAATCTTATTGCGCAACTTAATAAATTCTGCACCAATAAAATCCTTAACGATGTAGAAGTTTTAAAAGACCCTCGCAAAATTTCATACAAAACCAATCAAGAATTAAAAATATCTCTTACTGCCCTTTGTTTAAGCATTGCCCTAACAGATCACCGCTCAAAAAACAAATATAAAAAAGAATTTTTTGAAAACAATATCTATGTTGAATCTCCTTTTTCCGACATTGTGTCTTTGAGATTTGAAAATATTGAAGAAGAAATTGTGCAAAAAGCTATAAATTCCGAACTTATATTTGACTGGATGATATATCGAGACGATGAAGGACGCGGTATCTACACACTCATAAATGAAAAACTAAATGGCTTCAGCCTGAATGAATTCAATGCCGGCGGATGCCCGATTTACGAATTTGCCCGTTTCCAACGCAAATATAACGAATATAAAAAACGCAAAGAAACCAAAAACAAAGAAAGCACCCAAGAAGCATTTCGCAATGCTGTTGCTCAACAAATTGCCAATCAAATTACAACTCAACAATTACTTGCCGGCAAAGATCCCTTGGAATTTGTAGATATGCTGTTCGGAACACAAAATTATGACAATTCTATTGCAGAAATAGTAAAACCGATAAAAGAAAATAAACCATTACAAATCGGTTACAAGAAACATAAAAAATTAAAAAAGAAAGTAAAACATCATGATTAAAGTTTTATTTGTGTGTTTGGGAAATATATGTCGGTCGCCGATGGCGCAGTTTGTGTTTAAGCAAATGGTCGCTGAGAAAGGCCTCTCCGATCAGTTTGAAATTGATTCTGCAGCCACCGAAGGCTATAATGAAATGTGCCATGCCGGCATTCATTATGGTACGCGTGAGATGTTGACCTCTCAGCATGTGCCGTTTGAAGAACATTATTCACGTCGCATTCGTCCGTCTGATTATGCTTATTATGATTATATTTTAGCGATGGACGACAGTAACATTGAGGACATTCAATCTATTGTTGGACCTGATACAGACAATAAAATCCACCGCTTATTAGATTTTGCAAATAAGCCCCGCAATATCAAAGACCCTTGGTACACCGGCAATTTTGATGAAACTTATTGGGATATAGTAGAAGGTTGCGATGCATTTTTAAAGCATTTAAAATTTTAAGCTGTCAACCAAAGCTTCATCAATTGCCTTTGCCAACTGATCAGCACAAGATGTTCCCTTCCCTCTACAATCATTTCCACGCAAAATATCTGCCACCTGCGTAGCC
>JAZLEQ010000027.1:0-58922 GCA_045615365.1 Alphaproteobacteria bacterium | reverse complement strand
AAAATCCAACATGCATAAAACTATATTTTCCTATTCACAATGTATTATAACCAGCTTAATTTTATATAGAATCAGCTTAATATATGTGTTTTGTCGTGATCCTTTTGAAATGTAAAACAGGTTTTTTATTTATTTTTATCTTTAATATCAAACAACTCATTAGATACAATAATCCTACTGCTATCAAACATACCAAAGTCTTTAATATGTAGTTCTTTAGTACAATATACAGTAGCATAATAAGGATGTTCTTCTAATGGCATTAAATTAAATGAATAATTGGGTAGACGTTGAGCTGATAAAGTTAAAAATCTAGCAGCCTCTAATTCTTCTATTGTAAAATTACCTTGATTAAACAATATATGATAATGCCATTGATTAGATGTACCTAATTCTGCAGCACCTCTAAAATGTAAATGCTTCTTATTCCAATGCCTGCCTAATAACTTATTTTCAAAAGACGCCATGATTCTTCTTAAATGTTGTAAAGATTTATATGTATCATGTGTTTTTATATGCTCAGGTAACTGTATTGTTATTAAATGTGTAGGTTGAATAGAAAATATCCAATCAATAATGATTTGCTTGTATTTTTCTTGAAGTCTTGTTTTTTGACTCCAGGAATCCGTTGTTTTTATTGGTATAGGTTTACTTACTTTTACATCAATAGGCTTGCCAGAAGTCAAATTAGGCTTGTTTATGCTTGTGTTTTTATTTGTACAGGGATTATTGGAAGAACATTTGGAGATAAAAGAGGTGTATACTATTCCATGCATACAGTTAATAAAATCTCCAACATTATTTTCACGTGTATAATATTTTTCATTTTTATTACTACTATCATTAACTAATACATTAAGACTATAAGGAAAAGACAATACAGAAGTAAGATAAGTAGTATTATATAGATAAGATATATAAGAAGATAGTTGGTGCTTTGTCGCCTTACTCATTGACATCTTGACATTTTGTCCTGTTGTCATCTGTATGCTTGGCGACATAGACTGCATACTGCTTTTTACTGACTTTGAATATGCTTTAGATACTTCTTTTATATACTTTAGGTTATTTGTTATTTGATTAGACTGTTTACTTCTTCTCATTACTATTACTTTCATTAACATTAGTTATTTCATCTTATGTCTAATCATAACTATTACTATTACTGTCTTATTACTTATTACCTTTATGTATTATTACTTCTGTATAAGTATTATTACTTTTATGTATGTATTCATTCATTTATTTAGGTAATAGTAAAAACAAAGAGATAACCTAAGATAAATCTCTTTATACATTCTAACAGGTAGCTACGATTAGACTACAAGTTACAATGAGATAGAACATGTTTTTGAGATGGATTGATTGATAAAACTTCCAAATAGTATATTTTTTTTGCGTACTTTTTGTTTTTTGTGATGCATAATATAAAGAAAAAGCCAACCTATGTAAAAATTTGCAGAGGTTAAAAAAAGAGGAGTTCAATATAACTCCTCTTCATTTAGACTATAATTTATATAGTATTAGAGTGTTTGTAAGCATCTAGCAAGTAAATTAGGCATTAATGCTTCTCCACACAACTGGCGCAACAATTTGTCATTACCACGTGCCCATGCAGGAATTGCACTAATGAAATTGTCATCTAAGCCTGTCAGAGCAAATATTTCTGCCACAGAGAACGGACGTGGATCACTATACAGACCATTGTTTTCCAATTCTCCGGGATGCAATGTCCAATCTCCGCATATACAATTACTGCCTTGAGTAATAGTATGAGCAGGAGCATTCATAGAATTACGTCCAAAAACTCCTGAATGCTGTCCTTGACTTTGAGTTCCGTCAGGGTTTACAATTTCGTTTGCAGGTAAGCACTGTGCTGCTGATTTTCCTGTTTCAATCTTTCTGATGAAGGCTTCTTGTACCGGTGCAATATATCCGATGCGATGGAATTCATTTGTAAATGAGTTCCTATGTGATGAATCTAAATGTTCAAATTTTTTTCTATCACCAATTACATCACCACAAGTCAAAGGTTTTTCATCAGGTTGAGGAAACTCCCAACGTTTCAATTTTCTGCAGAGAATAATTCCGCGCTTACGCATCTGAGCCGTACCATATAGACTGGCATCCAAAATTTTTGCATTGACATCCATGTCAAGTTCATTTAGTTCTTTGGTTATTGTTTGTAAAATAGTTTGCCCATTAAGACGATCTGTAATAATTTGATCTTGCTTATCTGATATGAAGTACGGACAGTTTTCCCACTTAACCCACTCCAAATGTGCAGGCGAGAGCTTATAAATCGTTTTGCACAACTTTAAGGCATCTAAAAACAACCAAGTCAATGGATCATCAAGATGTTGCCCGCCGGCCAAACTCATAGATTGGCAAGGCAAAGTTATTACTAACCCTCTAGCCCCACGCTGAATATGCAACGTGGCAATTTTTTCAATATTTTTTGTAAAATCGCCACATATCAAGCCTTCACCAACTTGAGGATTGATGGCGCTACAAAAGCGCCACCTATCCAATAAAAGTTCACAACCGCAAACCATATCATAGCCAACATACTTGGTTTTTGTGGTTCCTATGCCTCCACTGCAGCAAATAGCAGTGTAGCGTTCAAAATCATGGTCGGTTACAACCACATTATTCAAATTAAGTTTTGTCATAATTAGTTTTCCTTTTCTTCTTTGCTAATTTTCAATACATGCCACTTGTCGCTGAATTGACGGTAAGAAAACACTTCTAAATACTGTTCACCTGGACACATCTCTTCCATCATGCTAAAGTAGTAATCAGGCAAAGATAAAAGCTCTGTCGTCTTGTGATCAAAATGTACGGATTCAAGCTGAAACTCATTTACCGGTTCGTTGGGCTGACCCTTGAGTGCAATCAGAATATTGGTGTGCTGATTTTTACTCCAGGTACCCGTTGGTAACTGAACATCTCGGTCCCACACAATATTATCAACGTATGCGAGTTCCAAATCTTCAATTAACTTCAAAGCCTTCAGCATGTCCTTTGGGTAGACGGCAATAAAGACCAAAGCATTTTCAGCCAAAGGAAGAGCAACAGAATTTAAATCTTTCGATACTTCCGGCTGTGTTAAGTCAATGATAGCACCTGCATATGGCAAGCTTTCATCAGCAATAACATTTTTTAACATTTTTTCTGCAATAGATGCTCTTTTTTCTTCTTTTGCTTTCTGTCTTTCTTCTGCTTTTTTAGCCTCTTCAGCTTCGCGTTTTAATCGAAAAGTTGTTCTGCGATTTATAGGACACCCGTTATCTTTTGCAAATTTAATTGCAGCTTCAACCCATTCTTCTTCCAAAGCTTCAATTTGTTCTGTATGATAACGATTTAAGC
Source organism: Alphaproteobacteria bacterium (assembly GCA_045615365.1). Lineage (GTDB taxonomy): Bacteria > Pseudomonadota > Alphaproteobacteria > RF32 > CAG-239 > CAZU01. The sequence continues at coordinate 55,553 of JAZLEQ010000027.1, read as the reverse complement.
CATATAAATATTCGATTATTGAACGTTTACTATGTTTGCCTTTATCTGTTCTGGCACCTTTCTTTTTAGGAATAGCCTTTAGATGAGGTGTCAACATAAAGTCATTGCGTAAAGCTTCAATAGAATCTTCTACTGTTTTTTTATGACGTGCTATATAATTTTGAGGTGGCAAAGTATTAACCAACTCAGTCAAATTATATTCGATAATTGCAGCCTCAAGTTGCTGCTTTGTAAAAAATTCTTTTGTCATCTTTTTACCTTTCAATCTAAAATTTTTAAAAAATTGAAAGGTGAGCTCACCTGACACTTCTAATAATATCACATCTGAGATATTTTCCAAATCAATAGAAACCACGATTAAACTCGCTAAATAGCAAAAAAAATAACGAATAAACAATTTGTTATTGTGTGATGGTGGTTATATACAGTGTTGAAGTGTTGTTTTTTATTGGCTAAATTTTCATCAAATCAGGCTTAAAATACAAAAATTTTCTTAATCCATAACGAGTATACGCGACTCTACCTTCTTTTACTTTTTTGCGTATATATGTAGCTGAACGGTCAGATATTTTTTTAGCTTCTTTCATTTTTACCCAATTTTTTCTATCTTTTATTTTATCATCATCTGTTATTTGGCCTACACTTCTTTTAGTATGTCTTCTTCTTAAAAATCTGCGTACGTTTTCAGCTATAATTTTATTTGTACCTGGCTTAAAGTTTAACTTTTTCTTTTCTAATAAACGGTAAACATTTGTTTCTGCACACCCCATAGCAAAAGCTACATCTTTAATTGATAACAATTTTTCTACTTTTCCTTCTTCATATATAGAATAAAAATTACGACTTTCTATTCCGCTTGCTTCAATAATTTTCAAATCTCCAGTAAATTTATCTTTTCTTTTCTTCCATAATTCTTTTTGGCATAATGCAAAACAAAGCTCTTTGCTTACACTATTTGTTTGGACTAAAAAATTACTAAACATTGATAAAGCAACATATACTTTTCGTTTTTCGGCTTTATTTATATATAACCAAGATAAGTAATTAATAGATTTATCTGTTATAAAAACATGTCTAACCCAATCAGATAAGTTAGCATATTCTTCGGTGTTTTTAAGTATATCTAAGAAAAAATCAGGTCGTTTAGATGAAGCTGATAATGGTAAATCTAATTGTTTTCTTAAATTATGAAAAAAATGATTATAACGATCATTAAAGTTGCGATTTTTTTTCTTATATTGATAAATATATGTAACCACTTTATACAAATCATCTTCTTCAATATATTGCCAATTTCGATTATTCATAAATAATAATTTAAGAGTATAAATATCATTTATTAAATTTTCCCAATGATTATCTTCATATAATCGTTGAGATAGACGATTAAGCCGATTTATATATTCCAATACTGTAGATGGCTTAGATTTTCCATCTAGGTTATCAGGTTTGTTAATGCACCAATCTTTAAATTTTTCTTTTATATCTACCATCTTTATCACCTTAATAATCAAGCATAATATGAGATTCTTAAAAAGTAAAACCGAAAATGAAAAAATATTTTTTATTTAAACCTATGCAAAAATTTGCAAAGGTTGGTTATTCTACTGAATTTGATAAGGCTAATTTTTTCTTCGCGCACGTAAAGGCTTGTTGTTTTCTTGATTTTTAGTAATAGCAGTATGGCACTGGCGATATGTATATCCCGTACTGGTATGGCGGTGGAGTATCCCGGTATGGCATGTGCCTGCGGTGGTATGGAGTAGGGACTGGTGTATGTTAAATATTAAATAAAAAAGCCAGTTTTTTTTATTCCGAGCTTGCATTTATTATAATGAATAATAAAAGTCTTTTATTTTCTTTGCCATCATTTTACGGCGTTCTGATAAAAACTCTTGATAATTACTATAATCCATTTCATCAATATTTTGAGGAATACAATTTACCTGCAAATTATCATAATATGATTGTTTATCAGTTATGGTTCCAATTTTAACATCTCCATTTTCACATTGTAATTTTGCTTCTTTGAAATAATCACAAGGTGCTTTTTTGCCGATTGAGATATTTACAGCTTTATCTAAATAAGCAAAGTTTGCAACTTGATTGTATGTTGATTTATCTGTAATACCATTTTGTTTTAAATATTCTTTAGGAAAAATATGATGAATATCACCCATAACAGTTATTAAATCAGATATTTTTGAGCTATTTGATAATAATGAACGCTCGCTATTAAATATTTGGGCTGCAATATATGTATTAAAATATGGACTGGTAATAGAAGATGTTTCTAAGTTTTGAACAAGACCTACATTCCAAAAAGCATCAGATAGTTGAGCTTCTTCATTTTCTTCAAAAAATTGTTTGAAACCTTTGCTTTTAATAGCTCTTATATCTCTATCCATTTGAGATTCAGGAGAAGATATATATCTACTTGTTAAAGTTGATAATAAAAACCATTTTTGAACATACCTTTTAATTTCTATTTTTGATATCTCATTAGAAGAATTTAGTAATAAGAATAAGTTATAAGCAAAATCTAAAGTCATCATAGAGTTTAATAAACGATTTGAAATAAAACCTAATGACTTTATAGTTAGTACAAAACTTTCATAGTTATATTTATTTATGAAATTTAAAAGACCAACTTTAAGTAGGTTAAAGCTTTCCTCGGCTATTTCTTCTTTATAAATTCTATTTTCAAAATCACGACCAGATAATAAGCTTACTAAATCACCGAGTTTACCTCTACCAAACTGGTGCATAAATGATACTCTAAGCATATCACTATATTCAGGGTCGTAAATTGTTTCTCTGTCATCTTTTAGCCAAGATAATTTATCAGCATATTCTGAATTCATAAATTCTTTATCTGTTGTAGATAATTGTGAGAAGAAGTTTGGATCTATTGCTAGGTGGCAAAAATAATCAACAACTTTTCTAAGCATATTACCGCCATACTTGTTATCTGCAGCAATTTTTGACATTACAAAGTCAGATTCATTTAATCGTTTGCCTTGAGAATTAATTCTAACAAATATTTCAGTCACTTCTCTGATATCTAAATTAGGCACAAGAATTATTGCACCTATTTGACAATTTTTTATAGAAAGTAATTTTGTTATGGCATCGCTTATTTTTTTAGGCTCAACTTCTGGATTATTTTTAGTATAATCTGTTATAAATCCGTATATGTCAAATTCAGGTTTGAATATCTCTGATATATCAGGTATCCAATGTTTGCTTTTTACATGAGCTGGAGTTTGGACTGCAAACTTTTCTTCATCTTCTTTTGCTAATGGATTAAAAGCTATTTTATGTATTTTTTCTTCAAAGTTTTCATCCAACACAGGAAGGCCAGCAATAGCAGTCATTAATGCTGTTACTCTTTGTTGGCCATCAATTAAAATCTTTTTGCCAACTGACTCTTTGCCATTTTTTAATTTTACATTTGGATTTTGCCATATAATTAAATATCCTGTTGGATATCCATTGTATAGAGAATCAATTAAGTCTCTAACATTCTTAGATTTCCATACAAATGGTCTTTGTATTTCAGGAATAGCAATATCGCCACTTTTTATATATTCTAAAATTGAACTAACAGGGTATTGAGTAACCGAATATTTATTATCAGACATTGAAATCTCCTTTAAAACATATGGAGAGTTTATAAATAGTTTTTCATAAATGCAAATTTTTTATGAAAATAAACACATTATATTGATTTTTCTTAAGTCAATCCTTTATGAATTTTTACATAGGTTCATTTTTATGCTCAAAAATAGCTAAAATTTGATAACTTATTGAAAAATAAAGAAACTCATTATAAGTGGTCCGTGTAAATGCCCAAAATGATCTGTTTTTGAAACATCTTACACGGACCACCTTAAGTGCTTGATTTATAAAGAAAAAAGGACGATTTCTCGTCCTTTATACAATGTGGCTGGGGTGGCTGGATTCGAACCAACGAATGACGATACCAAAAACCGTTGCCTTACCACTTGGCGACACCCCAATAATATTTTTAGTTCTAATCTCAGCCACCCGGTGGCCGGATTGTGCGCCCGCTTCGCACTGCGCATCTCTCGCTATTCGCTCAAGACCGCCTCGCTAATCTCGGCGTCCAACTGCGAATTACTTCGCAATTCTTGTTAGTCAAACCAAGCGAACAACGAAACCAAAACTGTTTTCTTTACCACTTGGCGACACCCCAATAATAATCTTATGTTCTAATCTCAGCCACCCGGTGGCCGGATTGTGCGCCCGCTTCGCACTGCGCATCTTTCGCTAATCGCTCAAGACCGCCTCGCTTTACTCGGCGTCTAACTGCGAATTACTTCGCAATTCTTGTTAGTCAAACCAAGCGAATGACGATACCAAAAACGAAAGCCTTACCACTTGGCGACACCCCAACAGATTAATCTTATCTATCGGACAGGCTTATATATAAATGAACAAAAATATAAATGCAAGAGTTTTTTTTGAGATATTTGTTTTTTTTATGTGATTGTATGAGAATATATGCTTGACGATGATGAAAATATGTTTAATTCTGTAATTGTATTTTAATTTTTGTATATTTATTCACTCTAAATTTTTATAGTTATCATGGGATGGTTTTCTGATTGGTTGCATGACGTTTGTTGTATTTATATTGCAGGCAAAACAATGGAAAATGGTGGTGATGCAAGAGCTGATATCTTGGAAGCTACCTTTATGAAAGATGCTAAAAAAGAAATCGGTGACGATATTATTTCTTAGTGTAGTTGTATGAAAAAAAGAACTCTGATTTTCGTGTAAAATGAATTTTTCAGAGTTCTTTTTTTTGTTTTGTTAAAAGCTGTGCAAACTTATGAATTTTGATGATTTAAATAGAGATCCGGTGTTTAATGAATGTGTGTTCTTAAATTTGATGAATTATGAGGTTGTTATGAGGTTTATCAGCAAATTGAAAGATTTAATTTATTGGGAAGTTTACAATAGAATTAAAGGAAATAATCAGGATGTTGTGTGCGCAGTTATTATTAATGGTGATAAGATTTTGGCTCAAACCGCACAAATAAATAAGTTGGTTAATACAGATGATAGTCAATATGTGGTTCCGGGCGGAAAGGTTGAACCGGGGGAAACATTAAATGCTGCCGTTCACAGAGAAATTAAAGAAGAAACAAATTTGAATATTGATGTTTTGAAAAAATTGGGTGCAACCAGGAATAATAAATATAAACTTCATTGGTTTGTTTGCGCTCCTACGGATTTGTCTTTGTTGAAAGTCGGGGAGCCGCTTAAACAAAAGGAACTTAAATGGTTCGCACTGGATGAGAATGTTAATTGGACTCCCAAAAATTATGAGGCATTGATGAAATATAAAAATAAGATTTCAGAAATTCAAAAACAAATGCAAAAAGAATAATCCGGATAATGACTGTGTATTTTTTGTTTATTCGAAATTTTTTCTGATTATATTAAGAAAAAAATTGTTTCGGTTGTTAATGATGAGAAATTGATAAAACAAAAACAACAAACACCTCTTGAGGACTGTTTGTTGTTTTTGTTTGTAGGAGACTTTAATCAACGTAGATGATTTCATCCTCAGTGGAGGCTACGCATTTGTGGGTTACGGTGCCTTTTTTTCGCGAAACAACCGTGTAGCATTTGTTTTCCGGTTCGGCAATATAAACCTTGGGTTGCGAGGCATAGGCAACTTCGGTTTTGCCGGCAGATGCAATGGCATCTATCAGAGTGATACCCGCGATTGTTCCCAGAATGATTCCTGCTGCATTGCGGTTATGTTTGACTGTATGATGATGTGGCGGTTTCGGTGGAAGTTTGGGTTTCCTGTGTCCGCCATGAGCAAAGGCTGAAGTTGATGTCATGACGCAAACGAGCAGTATTAAGAATGCTTTTTTCATCTTAATTTGTCCTTTTTAATATGTTTTTGAAATAAAAGCTTGAGGCTAGTCTTTATTGGGCTTTTTATGTCCTTTTTTGAAGCCTTTTCCTAGTTTTTTGAACTTTTTATGATGTTCTTTTTTCATGTTTTTGAATTGTTCTTTTTGGTCATCTGTCAGAATTTTTTCAAATTCTTCCATGTTTTCTTGGCGAAGTTTGTTCATTTTTTCGTGTAAGGCTTTCTTTTCCTCAATCAGCGGCTTCATTTTTTTGTGTCCGTCTTCGCGAATTTGTTCGGCTTTTTTGATTTGTTCTTCGTTTAAATTGAGTTTTTTAGCGAGGTTCTTGTGCATTTCTTCACCTTTTTTCATCATTTCGTGATGTGGGGGCGGGGGCATATTGTTTTCTTGTGAATATGCGACGTTGTTGAAGCCAAAAATTATGGTTGTGGCACAAATGGTTGAAAGTAAAAGTTTTTTCATTAATTTTCTCCTTGTAAAAATTTTAATTTTTCGGCCAAAATTTTGCGAGCGTTGAAAAGGCGTGATTTTACGGTCCCTTCAGGCTCATTTAATTTTTTGGCTACTTCTTTAATTGTAAGTTCTTCAAATTCGCATAAAAATACAACTTTACGCATTTTCGAAGGCAGTTCATCAATGGATCTTAGTATTATCTTTTGACGGGTTTTGGCATCAATCTGTTTGTCAAAATTGCAATTTACGGATTTGTTTGCCAAAATATCGTCACCGGAAATTTCTTTTTGTGTTTGGCGGTAGCTTGCTGATTTGAAATAATCGAGGCAAACATTTTTAGTTATTGCGCCAAGCCACGATTTAAAAGAGCCTTGCTCTTTATAATCGGGAAGATTTTTCCAAGTTTTGATATATACCTCTTGTTCCAAATCTTCATTATAGAATCCGGTTACTTTTTTTATGACAGATTTGATGAATCCGCTATATTGAGCTATGATTTTCTGCATTTAACAAACTTTCAAAAAGCCATAGTCGTCAGTGGGAAGTTCCATCTCTTCAATTATGCCGGTTTGCTGAATCTCTCCTTCTCCTAAATCCCAATATTGTGAGTAGATATCGTTTTCATGTTGCGGGGTAAAAGAAAAGAACAAAGCTGCCAACGCTAAAACAGGCAGAGATGTCTTGAGCGCCTGATTGCGGTGTTTGCGTTTGAAGTATAAAGGTTTTGCTTCCTTGATTAAAACGGAAATATCTGTCATGTTTTCCTCCTTTCATACCTCTTATAACGATGCTAAAATAGAAAAGGTTCATTTGCAATGAAAAAAAATTAAAAAAAAATCTCCGAAAACTTCTTTGAATTGTTTTCGGAGATAAATTTTAGTCTAAGTTAATAATTTCTTTTATGGCGAATTTTTCGTCATAAATATAGCGTCGTTTAACATATTGGCCTGATAGGATATCGGGCAGAAAATCTTTGTCGGCCTCACGCATTTCGGAATAGGGGATGTTGTCGGCATCCTGCCAAAAGGCATTGACCTCGGCTTCATTTTCTTTAATCTCGCCGGAATATTCGGTGCTTAAGAAAACATGAACGTAGAAGTTTACGTTAGGAAACTCAATGTAGCCGACTTGAATGGGATTTTTAATTCGGATGCCGGTTTCTTCAAATGTTTCTCTGATGACGCATTCTTCCATTGTTTCGTTCGGTTCTTTTTTGCCTCCGGGGAAATTGATGCAGCCTTCATTGATTCCACGATGATGACGTATCATTAGGAATTTGTTGTGTTGAGTATCTTTAATTATTGATAAAGATGCTTCTTTTCTGAAATTTTTTTCCATATCTTCTTTGTTTATTTAATTTCTTAATTGTAGCTTACAAAGCTATCCTATTATTTTTTGTAAAAAAATCAACGATTTTTATTTATTTTTATTTTAATTTATTTTATTTAGAAAATAGATTTTTAATGTGTATGAAAAAAAAGGAAAAAACATGAAGATAAGACAGTGGTTGGAAAAAATATTTTCAAATGAGATGACAAGCGGGGTTTTGATGATTTTGGCAATGATTGCATCGATGATTTTTGCTAATAGTCAATGGAATGAAGAAATTAAAGGTTTTTTCCATTCACAAATCTTTATCGGGGTTAATAAAATTAAGTTTTCACGTCCGATGGAATGGTGGATTAATGATGTTTTGATGGTGTTTTTTTTCTTGCAGATAGGTTTGGAATTAAAAAGGGAGATGAAGGAAGGCTTTTTGTCGGATCCGACACAAATTTTGGTGCCGGCAATAGCGGCATTTGGCGGAATTGCTTGTCCGGCAATTATTTATGCCTTGCTCAATAATTCTAATCCGCAATATATGAACGGTTGGGCAATTCCGACTGCTACTGATATTGCTTTCGCCATTTGTATTTTGATGTTGGTTGGTCGTTCTATTCCGCAAGCTGTGAAAATATTTTTATTGGCGATTGCTATTTTTGATGATTTGGGTGCCATATTAATTATTGCCCTGTTTTATAATCAGGGGGTGGCCGTAGGCTTGCTCGGATATGCAGGAATTGCGTGTTTTGGTCTTTATATGCTAAATAAGATGCAGGTTACCAATTTTACACCTTATCTCGTTTTGGGGGTTGTGCTTTGGTATTGTTTGCTTAATGGCGGAATTCATACAACAATGGCCGGTGTGTTAGTGGCTATGGCTTATCCGATGAGAGTTAAGCGAAAAGATTATTCACCTCTCGAAAAGTTGAGCCATAAGTTGAAGCCTTGGGTGGATTTTTTGATTTTGCCGCTTTTTGCGTTTGAAAGTGCCGGAGTTTATTTGGGAGATGTAACTATGGAAAGCTTTACTCATACACTTACTTTGGGAATTGTTTTCGGTTTGTTGTTCGGTAAACAGTTGGGTATTTTCTTGACAACGATGCTTCTATGTAAGGCAAAGATTGCCAGCTTCCCTAAAGAAGTTAAGAAAATTGATTTGTATGGTGTGGCTTGTATTGCGGGAATCGGGTTCACGATGTCGTTGTTTATCGGAAGATTGTCGTTACCTGAAGATATGCAAAGCGAAGTAAGATTGGGAATCTTGTGTGGTTCGGCGCTTTCAGCTCTTTGGGGAGCAGGTGTTTTTGCTTATAAAAATTATAAGGAAAAAAAGCAGCCCGTTAAAAAAACTTTTATCCAATCAATCACTAATTGAAATTGAAATTTTAAATTCCTATATATCCATATATAAGCGTAATTTTATATGGAGGGGATTATGTTTGCCTTAAAACTAAAAAGTAATAAGTGGAATTTGGTTGCCGGAATTGTTATGATTTTGTTTGGCGGAGTAGTTTGGTTTAATCCGTTTGAAACAATGGTGGCACTGGCTTTTTATATCGGTTTTATTTTTGTGTTGGTGGGCGGGGCATATGCAATGTCGTCGTTTGCAATTAAGTCAGGTTGGTATTTGTTGGTGGGGATTTTTGATATTTTAATCGGGATAATACTGATGGCAAATTTGGGAATTTCTGCCATGACTTTGCCGGTTATTTTGGCTTTGTGGTGTTTGACCGTGGGAGTTATTCAGTTTATTGGTGCTTTTGAAAATAAAAAGTTCGGATATCCTTGGGGGTGGTCCGTTATTATGGGAAGTTTGGGAGTTGTTTTCGGATTTTTAATTTTGGCTTATCCTGCAGTCGGAATGGTTGCTATATCTACATTTTTGGGATTGTATGCAGTGTTGTTCGGAATATTTCAGTTGATTGAATATTTTGTTTCGCGGAAAATGTGGGTTATGGTGGAAAGTAATTAGTTATTTGCTGTATGATGCACGACGAATGCGGTCGTTTATGGCCAGACCAAGTCCGGTCTCAGGAATTGGGGCGATGGCGATTGCCGGATATTGTTCTTGCTCTTCGGCAATGTGCATATAGGCAAAAAGGTTGGCGGCGGCTTCTATGAGGTTGCCGCTTTTGCTTAGGTTTAAGTGACCGTCGTTAGTGCCAAAGCCGATATAAAATTCGTCGGAGTGCAAATCGTTTTGTGAGATGTTGATACGAGTGGGAATTTTGGGGGCATAGTGTTTGAGCATTTGTCCGGGAGAAGACGGAAGATCGGGATTGCCGTGAGAAAGCAAAACTTTTTCACCGAGGAATGTTTCAATATCTTCTTTGGCAAGGCCTCCGGCGCGGAGTAAAACAATGTTGTTTGTTGTGAGGTCGATGATTGTGGATTCAACCCCGACAGAACAACTTCCGCCATCAAGAATCATGTCAACTTTTGTGCCTAAGCTTTCAAAAACATGGCGTGCGGTGGTTGGCGAAATGCTTTGAGATTTGTTTGCAGAAGGAGCTGCAACAGGAACACCCGATTTTTTGATGAGCTCAAGAGCTATGGGGTGATTGGGCATGCGGATGGTCATGGTGGGAAGACCTGCGCAGACTAAATCCAAAAGGGAGTTTTTTTCTTTGCGCTTTAAGACAAAGGTTAAAGGTCCGGGCCAAAATTCTTTTGCCAATGAAACGGCTCGTTCGTCGGTTTGTGCTAATTCAAACATGGTTTCAATTTCGGCAATATGGGAAATAAGCGGGTTAAAAGAGGGACGCCTTTTGGCGGCAAAAATATTGGCAACAGCTTTGGGGTTAAATACATTGGCTCCGAGTCCATATACTGTTTCGGTGGGGAATGCAACAAGGCCGCCATCTTTGATTGTTTGGGCGGCTTTTTGAATGGTGGAGTTTGAATATGCGAATATATTAGTCATCTATTTTCAGTATGTAGCGGACAGCATTTTGAAAGTTATTAAACTCATGTATCACTGAAAAGTCGTTTCTGTCAAGGATTGAAAATTTGTCGGTTGATTGCAGGTATCCGATGAAAGTTGTTTCGGTTGAGCCCAACAAAAGGAGTTCGTCAGGATATGGGTTTTGAGCGATTGCGTTTTCACCTAAGATATCATAACGAAAATGGTCGTTTGGGTTTATTCCCCAAATGCAACGGTTTTCTAAAAGAATTCCATTGTGTTTTCTTAAAAATGAAACGACAATCTCAGGAAGAGAGGGAAAACCGCACTCGTCAAGTTCGGCTTGAAAAGATTTAAGCGCTGACAGAGTGAGAGGAGTGCCGGTTATGGCAAAGCGCAAATTGTTTATTTCTTTTAGTAATTTTTCCATTTTTACCTCGTTTTTTGTAATTTGCGGATGTTGCCTTTGAAGTATTGGCGTTCTTTTTCCGGGTCGCGAATTATTTGAAATTCTTTACGTAAACCTCCAAAATATACAATATTGGTGTTAAGGTCTATTTCTTGCGGATGATGAAGTATATTGTGGTATGGGGAGGCAAGAGTCAATGTGAGATTGGAAATGTCGTTTACAATGCTGTAGTCATCGGCTTCGTTGGCAAATTGACGATTTCTTTTGTGGTGCACATTGTAAAAAGATGCTGCTTCCATAAGTTTTTCGTAGCGTTTTTCCGATATGTTTTTGTTAGTGTTGAGTTGAGCTACATATTCAAGAAAATTTTCTGCATGTTCTTTGCGACCGAGAAGCGTTTCAATATGAACAAATTCTTCTCCGTAGCATGCTGCAAACATTTTTAAGAATTTTGTGCGTTGGCATTGCATTAAATTTTGCGAATTTTCTTTGTTGTGTTTTTTTATGAGAAAGGCAATGTCGTAGGTGTTTAGAAATTTGAGATCTTCGGGAGGATAACCCATTTTAGAGAGTTCGCGACATATTGAAAGATGCATGTTTTGAAAATTTTTAAATTTTTTCATTTCAGACCAAGTCGGTATGTCGTTAAGGTCGTATTCCTTTATATCGTGGCGGTTTTCAATGTCGTAGTTTTCCGATGTAATCAGAGCATTGTTAAAATATGTGGATAGTAAAATATCTTCATGGCTTAAATTAACACCTTCAAAATCCCAGTTTACAATTAATTTTTGTTCTTCGGAAAGATTGGGTTGATTGGGAATCTTTATATGAGGAATGCCGATTTGGTGTTGTGATATGATAGATTTTATTTTTTCCTTATCTTCTTTTTTGTTTGAGGTTTTTAATTCTGCTTTTTTAGGATTTTTCTTACCGTCGTTGCCGCCTCTGTCTTTGCTTTTTTTTGTGGTTCTTTTTAGTTCGGAGATATATTTGTGAGATATTTTTTTCAGCAACAAGGTCAGCTCGTCTTTATCTCGGAGCTCTTGATTAATTGCTTCGGCAATATGTTTTTTTAGTCTGACCATTTGGTCTCCTTTATTTTATTTGACAAAAAATAGCATATTTATTTGGTTTTGTCTATATATTTTTTATGGAAGAAGGCAGATTTTGATTTTATTTTAATTTTTTAAGTTATACAATGATGTTATTGAGAGGTTGGGTTCCTTGTTTTTTTTAAAAGGAGGGAGTATTATGTTGGAGGTAGTTTTTAGTTCCGAAAAACCTTTGGGAAGTGTTACAAAGGTTATAACTATGTTTGAGGAAATGCCGATAAAAGCGGATTTTTTGAATGAAAATGAAGTTTCTTTGGTTAAAAAAGCTATTAAACAGGCGGATTTTAAGGCTCAAAAAAATGATGTGACTATAGTTTACGGCGGAAGGGCAAAGATTATTTTGCTCGGTTTGGGGCATAGTGATGAAAAGGCTAAGATTGCTCAAATAGGGGAAAAGTTTTTTGAGCAGATAAAAGATGAAGAAAAAATATATTTAGCTTGCGAAAATGATGATGTAGCATTGAATTTGGCTTATGGAATTGTGCTCGGTTCGTATAGTTTTGATAAGTATAAGACAGAGAAAAAAACGGAAGATTTTCCTAAAATTGAACAAGTGCTGGTTAGGGCAGAAAATGCAAGTTCAGCTCAAGAAAATTTTAAGCCTTATGTGGCTTTGGCAACAGGGGTGCGCTATTGTAAAGATTTGTGTAATGAACCGGCAAATTATTTGACACCGGAAGTTTTTGCCAAAGATATAGAAAGACTTGTTTATCTGGGATTTGATATTGAAGTTTGGGATAAACAAAGAATGACAATGGAGGGAATTAACCTGATTAATGCCGTGGGGATGGCGTCGGTTAATGAACCTAAGATGGTTGTTTTGTCGTGGAGGGGAAATCGTCAACAAGAAGAATATGATTTGGCTTTGGTCGGCAAGGGAATTTGTTTTGATGCCGGAGGAATGAACCTGAAAAAAGGTAAAGAATTTGATGACATGAAAATGGATATGTCGGGGGCTGCCGCAGTTGTGGCGGTGATGAAAGCGGTTGCTTTGCAAAGAATTAGAAAAAATGTGGTGGCAATAGTCGGTTTGGCTGAAAATGTGTTGGGGCCGAATGCGATGAAAGTTGGTGATGTGTATGCATCGTATTGCGGAAAAACAGTGGAGATTGTTAATACCGATGCGGAAGGAAGATTGATTGTGGCCGACTGTTTGAGCTATGTGCAAAAAAATTATAAGGTGAAAAAAATTATAAGTATAGCGTCGTTGGGAGCTATGAGGGGAATCTTCGGAAATGCTTATGCCGGATTGACTTCAAATGATGATCACTTGGCTAAAAAACTGATTAAATGCGGGGATGCGGTTGGAGAAAAATTGTGGCGTATGCCTTTGGATGAAAAGTATGAAAAAGAAATTTCTTCGAATATTGCCGATGTTAAAAATTTGTCATCTGACAGATATGTTTCTGTGGCCGCGTTGACTTTTCTTAACGGGTTTATTTGTGGAACAAATAAGTGGGCGCATATTGATATTGATGTGTTGAAATCGGAAAAAACAGGATTGTCCTTAGGTTTCGGTGTTAAGTTGTTGAATGAATTTATAAAGGATTTGTGATGAAAATTGATGAAAGACTTACCAAGTTGGCTGAAAGTGTTTTGAAAAATTCGGTCGGCTTGAAGAAGGGAGAAAAAATTTATATTGAGGCTTTCAGTGCTTCTACTAAAGATTTGTTTAATGAGTTTATTCGTGTTGCAACCAAGTTGGGGGCAAGTCCGTTTTATGTGTATAATGATAATTCGTTTGTAAAAAATTTGGTGTCTAATGCATCGTCGGAACAGATTGAGCAATATGCAAAATGGCATAAGTCAATTATGGATGATGTTGATTGTTATGTGGCTATCAGAGGGTATGATGATTTGTTTGCGATGTCGGATATTCCGCCGGCAAAGATGAAACTTTATAATGAAATTTATTATAATTTGGTGCATTTTGACAGTAGAATCCCAAACACTCGTTGGTGTGTTATGAGGTATCCTAACGATACGATGGCTGCAGTTTCTAAAATGTCGAGAGAAACTTTGGAAAACTTTTTCTTTGATTGTTGTTTGGTTGATTATAAGAAGATGGGTAAGGCAATGTTGCCGTTGAAAAAGTTGATGGACAAAACAAAAAATGTGAGAATTAAAGGGGTAAACACCGATTTGAGTTTTTCAATTGAGGGGTTGAAAGCTGTTGTTTGTGACGGAAAAATGAATATTCCCGATGGTGAAGTTTATACTGCTCCGATAAAAGATTCCATAAACGGATATATTCAATTTAATACGGATACGGTGTATGGCGGAGTGTTTTATTCGAATGTTCGTTTGGAGTTTAAGGATGGTAAGATAATTAAGGCCGAATCGAGAGCGAATAATGATAAGTTGCAAAAATTGTTGCAAACAGATGAAGGAGCCAGATATATGGGTGAGTTTGCAATAGGGGTGAATCCGTATATCAGAAAAGAGATGTTGGATATTTTGTTTGATGAAAAAATTGCTTGTTCGTTGCATATGGCAATAGGTAATTCGTATGATGACGAAACATTTAACGGAAACCGCTCGAGTGTGCATTGGGATTTGGTTTTGATTCAAGACAAAGCGCATGGTGGCGGAGAGATTTGGTTTGATGATGAGTTAATAAGAAAAGACGGAATTTTTGTTAAAAAGGAACTTATAGGGCTTAATCCTGATAAATTGAAATAAAAAAATACTTGAAATTTTGTCTAAAACATAATAAGTCTAGATTCAATATTATACAATTTAGGCTATTATTACCACAAACAAATAAATATTTTTATGGAGCTAAAAAAAGAAAGACGTTTGTCTAACTATAAGTTAAGACAATCAGAGGCTTGGAAAGCCTTTTTTGATGTAAGTAATTTCAGACGAAAAACTGAATTAGGGCATTGGTTTCCTGTTCACACAACGTCAGTGTACGGTTCACAAACACCGGCAGACGCTGTGTTAATTGTCGGAGATAATTTCAGAGCTGCTGCAGAAGCCGCTAAATATCTTCAGGTGCAGAACCATAACTTCGGTAAATATCCGGAAGTTGTGTGTATTAAAGGATTTTCAATCCCTAAGACAATAAGCTACGGAGCCTCGCAACAATATTGGCTGAAGTTAATTTTGTTGGAAATGGGGATACCTGGGGATGTTGTAGCGCAACACAACCTGTCTGAAATCGGTGAACCGATAGAGATTTTGCAAGAATTCTTTGGAAGAAATGAACATCTGTATAAGATTGTGATTTTTTCTTCTCGTGGATATTCGCTTTCGGTGGCTCAGCAAATTTTCATGCATATACCTGATAAAAATTGGGTGTTTTATGAAAACAAATATGTTGACCCGAAAGATAGAATCTTTGAAGCGGAGATTATCGGTCCTGAAGGATTTATGGTCGATATGTTGATAAGGCAAAAGGTTTATGTTTTGCAAAATGTCGGGACGGAAAGATATCCTTTGACTATCGGTGCATCTGCAAACATTCCGAAAAATGATCTTGTGGTCAAGTTCTTGGAAAAAGGATATGCTCTCGGAATGGAAACATATCATGATTGGGAACATTTCAATTATGATTTAAGGCAGGGAGCAGAGCTTTTTGAAGCAAGGAGGAATGACTTCAAATGGATGATGTCGCCTGAAAATGCGAGACATCATATCCTTGCACAAATCCATCAATTGGTGGAACAGTTTGGCGAAGAAATAGAACTCTAACCTGACTGAAGATTTAAAAAAAGAACCTCTTGGAATATTCCGAGAGGTTCTTTTTTTGTTTAGCTTAAAGAAGCTTATTCAGCTACTTTAAATTCAGCCATGTGTTCAAGAAGTGAACGTTTTTCGTTAACGTTTTCTTGAGCCTTGTTGACCAAAGTTTCATAACGTTCCGGATTTTGTTTGTTTACAATTTGGAAACGTGTTTCGTTAGCCATATATTCAGCCAATGGTTTGCTCGGAGCTTTTGAGTCTAAGCTCAAAGGAGCTTTGCCGGCTTTAACGTTTTCAGGATTGTAACGATACAAAGGCCAAGAACCTGATTCAACAGCTGCTTTTTGGTGTGACAAACCGTCGATTAGGTTAAAACCTTGAGCAATACAGTGAGAGTATGCAATAATTAAAGACGGGCCATCATAAGCTTCGGCTTCGTTCATTGCTTTAATCACTTGTGCATCGTTGGCGCCGATTGAAACTTGAGCAACATATACATTGCCGTAAGACATTGCAATCATGCCCAAATCTTTTTTCGGCAAGGCTTTACCGGCTGTGGCAAACTTAGCAGAAGCACCCATAGGAGTTGCTTTTGATTGTTGTCCGCCTGTGTTAGAATATACACCGGTATCCATTACCATGATGTTGATGTTTTTGCCTGATGCGATTGCGTGGTCGAGACCACCGAAACCGATATCGTAAGCCCAACCGTCACCACCTAAGATCCATACAGACTTTTTAATCAAGTAGTCGGCAAGTTTATCTAAGTGTTTGGCTTCGGCAGAGTTGACATTGGCCAATTTTTCGCGAAGTTGTTTAACTAAATCGCGTTGTGCATCAATTTCAACATCGTTAGATTGCGGATTGTTCAACAATTTGTCAGCTAATTCAGCACCAACTTTGTCTTTTAAGCCTTCCAATAATTGTTTGGCAAAAGATGTTTGTTGATCAATTGAGAAACGCATTCCCAAACCGAATTCGGCATTGTCTTCAAACAATGAGTTTGCCCAAGCCGGACCATGACCTTTTTCATCTTTAGCATATGGAGTTGTAGGCAAGTTACCTGAGTAAATTGAAGAACAACCGGTTGCGTTGGCAACAACCATGCGGTCGCCGAACAGTTGGGTCAACAATTTAACATATGGAGTTTCACCACAACCTGCACAAGCGCCTGAGAATTCAAACAAAGGTTGAATCATTTGAGTGGTCTTGGGCAAGTTTTTAGCAACTTCGGTGCGTTTTACATAAGGCAATGTTTCAAAGAAATTCCAGTTAGCTTTTTCAGCTTCCAAATGGTTTTCAATGTGATCCATGTTGATAGCTTTGAGTTCCGGATTTGCTTTGTTTTTAGCAGGACATGCAGAGGTGCAGATGCCGCAGCCGGTGCAGTCTTCAGCAGAAATTTGCAAAATGAACTTTTTGCCTTCGAATTCTTTGCCTTTGTATGGAGCAGATTTCAAAGTTGCAGGTGCGTTTTTGAGTTCTTCGTCAGAAGCAACTTTCATGCGGATTACACCATGCGGGCAAACGAGTGAGCATTTACCGCATTGGATACAACTTTCAGCATCCCAAACAGGAATTTCAGTTGCAATGCAACGTTTTTCATATTTGGTTGTGCCGGTCGGCCATGTGCCGTCAACAACTTTGGCAAATGCCGAAACAGGAAGTTGATCGCCACGGTCGGCTATGATTTCACCTGTAACTTTCTTAACAAATTCAGGAGCATCGGCAGGAACCGGAAGCAAACGAGAGAATGTTGAAGTTACTTCAGAAGGATATTCAACTTTGTGGAGATGTTCCAAAGACGCATCAACGGCAACAAAGTTCTTTTGAACAATGGCATCGCCTTTTTTAGAATAGGTTTTCTTAATGGCATTTTTAATTTGTGCAATAGCTTCATCTTTCGGTAGGATGTTGGAAATTGCAAAGAAACATGCCTGCATGATGGTGTTGATGCGTTGTCCCATTCCGGTTTCGCGAGCTACTTCTACGGCATTGATTGTGTAGAATTGCAATTTTTTCTCAATGATTTCGGCTTGAACTTCGCGTGGAAGGTGATTCCATACTTCGTCAGCTGAATAAGGTGCATTGAGCAAGAATGTTGCACCCGGTTTGGCAATCTTTAAGATGTCAACTTTTGCCATGAATGGGAATTGGTGACAAGCAACAAAGTCTGCTTTGTTGATTAGGTATGCAGCTTTAATCGGGTTGTCCGAGAAGCGCAAGTGTGAAGTGGTCATTGAGCCTGATTTACGAGAATCGTAAACAAAATAGCCTTGACCATATTTACCGGCATCTTCGGCAATGATTTTGATTGAGTTTTTGTTTGCACCGACAGTTCCGTCAGCACCCAAACCGAAGAATACGGCGCGAACAACATCTTTGCCTTCAGTGTCAATATCGTCACTGTAGGGGAGAGATGTGTTGTTTACATCGTCGTTGATACCTACGGCAAAACCGTTAATCGGTTTCATAGATGCGCCGTTGTCATAAACAGCACGAACCATGCCGGGGGTGAATTCTTTGGAAGACAAACCATAACGACCGCCGAAAACGCGAGGCATAGATGCGATTTCGCCGTTTGCATGAGCTTGTGTGAGAGTTGCAACAACATCCAAATATAAAGGTTCGCCGATTGAACCGGATTCTTTGGTGCGGTCTAATACGTTTACAACTTTAACCGATTTGGGCAAAGCTTTTAAGAATGATTTGGTTGGGAAAGGACGATAGAGACGAACTTTCATCAAACCTACGTTGTAGCCGTTGGAATTTAGGTAGTTGATTGCTTCTTCAACAGTATCGGCACCAGAACCCATAGCAACGATTACTTGTTCGGCATTTTCAGGACCAACATAATCAACAACATTGTATTTGCGACCTGAAATTTTAGCAAATTTATCCATTTCTTCTTGAACAATACCTTCAACCTTGTTGTAGAAAGGATTGCAAGCTTCGCGGCCTTGGAAGAATACGTCAGGGTTTTGTGCCGTTCCGCGGATTACAGGAGCTTCCGGACGTAAAGCATTTTTAGCATTGAATTGGTAGTCAACACCTTCGAGCATTGCACGCAAGTCGTCATCAGACAAAAGTGCAATTTTTTTGATTTCGTGAGATGTGCGGAAACCATCAAAAAAGTGCATAAACGGAACACGTGAACGCAATGTTGAGGTTTGAGCAATGGCTGCAAAGTCGTGTGCTTCTTGAACAGAGTTGGAAGCCAACATTGCAAAACCGGTTTGACGACAAGACATAACGTCAGAGTGATCGCCAAAAATTGAAAGTGCGTGGTAGGCCAATGAACGAGCAGCAACATGCATTACAAACGGGCAAAGTTCGCCGGCGATTTTATACATGTTGGGGATCATTAAAAGCAAACCTTGTGATGCAGTGAAGGTGGTGGTTAGGGCACCTGCTTGGAGTGAACCGTGGCAAGCACCGGCAGCACCGGCTTCAGATTGCATTTCTTGAACTTCGGGAACAATGCCCCACAAGTTTTTTTGTTTGGCAGCAGACCATGCATCGGCCCATTCGCCCATCGGTGAAGACGGGGTGATGGGGTAGATGACACAGACTTCGTTCATGCGGTGGGCAACGGAAGCGGCCGCTTCGTTACCATCCATCATTTTCATTTTTACTTCAGACATATTTCATCCTTAAAGTTAACGTTAACAAAATAAAAAAAGCCTCTAAATTAGACGATTTTATGCCTAATCTACCGGCTTTGGTTAAATAGAAAAAATTTCTGCAAGTCTTATAGCATCTGCAAGATTAAAAATCTACTAAAAAATGAGGGTTTTAAAGAGATTTTTAAATGAAAAAAATTTTTTTATGTTTTTTGCAGAGGCGTTTTTTGAAAAAATTTTCAGCGATTCGTTAATGTGGTAGTATAATACCAATCCGGTAACAAAAAAGCAGATTGTTTTTATGTGTAAAAATATGGAAATGTTGTTGTTTTTCAATGTATTACATTAATATCTTGCGGGAGGGGTAAAACTGTGGTATAATGTAGGCGTGAAAGAGATTATTGTGGGGAAGAATTTTTATGGCTAACCATAAGAAAGACTACTATGTGGAACGAAAAAGTATTTTGAAAAATTGAAAATCGGAAAGTGCCTCTGATCAAGGCCCCCAATTGCGAACACAGGGTGTTTGCGGGAACAGAAGTAACGATTTTATTTGAAAAAGAAATTAGGAAAGCATTTTCAGAAAAACTTGTGGTTTATAAAAAAAAGAAAGCAATGAATAAAATCAGAAAAGTGATCATTGTAGCTGTGTTAGTAATTTTGGCAGTAATAACTGCGTTGTTGTCCATCAGGACAATCGATGCTGAGTATGTGGGGATCCGAGTAACCTTTGGAAAGGTTTCGGATCAGCCGTGCTATGGCTTGTCGGTGAAGCTTCCTGTAGGAGCTCATTTCGTTAAGCTGGACAAAACCACTCAACGATTTGAGACGACAGATGCAACCTACACAAAGGACATTCAGTCCGCAAATCTGCAGTATGTGTTTACATACAAGATTGTGGATGCAAATGCTCCGAAGTTGTATCTATCAGCCGGACGTGGCTACGAGGAGAAACTTGTGCAGCCTGTCTTAAGAAGCGTTATAAAAGACGTTGTTGGACGATGGACAGCACAAGAACTTGTGTCCAACCGAGACAAAGCTGCTAACGAGATACAAGATGTCTTGTTAACAGAGCTCAATAAAGAATTCTTTACTGAGATTTCTTTTCAGATGGCGAATATAGACTATTCGGATAATTTTGAAAAAGGAATTGAGGCGAAAGTTCTTGCAGAGCAGGAGGCACAGCGAGCTAAAAACCTCACCGTAAAGATTGAGGAAGAGGCTCGTCAAGACGTTATCCGAGCTGAGGCGGCAGCTAAGGTGAAGATTGAGGAGGCAAAAGGAAAAGCAGATGCTGAGAAGATAGAGGCGAACGGAAAAGCTGCTGCAATCAGGACTGTAGGTGCTGCAATTCGCCAGAACCCTGAGTATCTTGAGCAGCAACAGCTTGAAGTGCAGAGGGAAGTAGCCAAATCAGCAAGCGGTTGGAAAACCGTGGTGATAGGCGAAACCGGAACCTTACTTAATCTCCCGGTTACTACTACAGAAAAATAAAAAATACACTCCCTTTTTTTCAGAGGGAGTGTTTTTTTGTGTAAAAAATGTGAGTGAGGTTGAGTTTTGAAAGGTGGTGGTGTAGTTATTTTTGATGTGACTACAACTTTCGGAGACTAAGAAAATGAAAAAAATTTTGGTGGCAATAGCCGGTGTTTTGTTTGCTTTTAATGCAAATGCGTTTGATTTGGCTGAAGTGGCAGGAAAAGTTAAGTCTGCTGCCGATGAGGCAAATGAAAAAATTGCTGAATTAAAAAGCGAAAATGCCGAAAAGAAAGAAGAAGCAAAATCTTCAATAATGGAAAAAATAGCAGAATTAAAAGAAAAAATTGCTGAGTGGCAGTCTTCGGATGATGCCGAATCGTCTGAAACCTTAAATGCAATTAAAGAAGCTAAAGAAAGTATTGAAAAATTGACTGCTCAATTGAAGGCTTTGCAATAAGTTGTTGATTTTTAATAAAAAACTCGCTTTTTGAGAAAAAAGTGAGTTTTTTTTGTCTAAAAAGTGTTGACTCAATGTTGAATCGATGATATACAGAATTTCATAAAATTAGAGATATGCAAATTATTGTAGTTCGATCGATGATATACAGAATTTCATAAAATTAGAGATATGCAAATTATTGTAGTTCGGAGGAAGAAAAGGTCAAAGATATCTGCCTTTACTTTGTTTCTTTCCTTTTTTTTCTCCGGACTTTAAAAATATATAAAACCGAAGTGATTAAAAAAATTGCTTCATAGTGTGAATAAATAAAAATTTTTATTTAATCACTTCGGTTTTTTACTATACTGGCAAGGGCTTTTTTTGACTGATTTTTCAGCTCTTGTCAGTTAATAACGTAAGGTTTTTTTCCCCCCCGTTTGTTTTTGTAGATAAACATAAAACGGGGGGGGTTTTGTTGTATAAATGTTTTTTTGTCTAATATTATATTGACACAAAAAAAAGTGGTGTTATTGTGGCTTCGTTTTGTAGCTATTATGAATATTATTATTTCCCGACAGGTTTCTCCATAGCAATCTGTTCATTTGTTCTTAGTCGAAAAAAAAAAGAAATTTGTCGGGAAATTTTTTATATTAATGTTCGGATGAGAAAAATAAATTGAGTTTTTTCATAGGTTTTTCATCAAAGTCCTCATCCGGACATTTTTAAGAATAATCTCAGATAAACAGTACTTTTTTTAGTTGATTTTAGGGCTGTTTATTTGAGGTTGTGTGGTTAATTTTTATGGGGTGGAAGCTCTGCAGTCTGTAATTGTTTGTTACCGACCGCAGGGCTTCCTTGTTTTTTAGTAGGTTACTTTGTTTAAATACAGACCACAGGCCGGAGCAGTGATTCCTGCTTGAGAACGGTCTTTGGCTTCCAAGATGGTTTTGACATCTTCGGGCGAGAGTTTGCCTTCGCCAACCATTTTTAAGGTTCCGACCATGTTGCGAACTTGGTGATGAAGAAATGATTTTGCTTCAACGGTGCAGATTATTTCATCGCCTGTTTTTTCAATATCAAACTTATCTAAGGTTTTTATGGGACTTTTGGCCTGACAAGCTGCGGCACGAAAAGATGAAAAGTCGTGATGTCCGAGTAAGAATTTTGCGCCTTGACGCATTTTTTCAACATCAAGCTCAACCGGAACCCACCAGACTCGATTGTTTAGCAAAACAGAAGGAGAGCGGCGGTTTAGAATGCGATAGATGTAGCCTCGTCCGGTGGCAGAGAATCGGGCATGGAAGTCGGGCGATGTTTCTTCAACATTCAGAACGCAAACAGGGGCTTCCAATTGGCGCAGGTTAGCGTTGAATGCTTCTCTGATTTTCCATGGTTCCATTGTGGTTTCAAAATCAATATGTGCAACTTGGGCAAGTGCGTGGACTCCTGCATCGGTGCGTCCGGCTGCAGCGACTTCGGAATGATGACCGGAGAGAATTTCTAAGACCTTTTCCAAGTATTCCTGAATTGAAGGTCCGTCAAGTTGGCGTTGCCAACCGAGTGTGTTTGTTCCGTCGTATTCTAAAGTTAGTTTGTAGCGCATTTGTTGTTCCGTTTAAAAAAATTAAGAGACATATTTTTATGCCTCTTAATTGAAAAGTTTGCAAGATTATTTTTTTCTAGTTCAAATTCAGAGCTTTTTGAACTTTCCAAATTACTCTTAGAGCTTCAAGAGCTTGTTCGCCCGAAATGCGAGGTGTTTCTTTGCCCAAAATGCAGTTGGCAAAGTGTGTGAGCTCGGAATTGAGAGGTTGACCTTGCATGATAAACAGATTTTCAACACTGCCTTTCAATCCATAGCGCATGTTTTCGGGAAGATCGTTTTGATTAACACCATGCATGCGGCCTTGAGAATGAACGGCAATGCTTTGGTTGATGAAGTCCATGTCAATATAGTTGTCGTTGGTGGTTACATTGAGTGTGCGGACACGTGATTGGGTTATGCGTGAAGCAGCGAGGGCAGCGGTTGCTCCATTTTCAAATTCTATCAAGGCATTGATGTAGTCTTTGCCGGAAGGATATTTGCTTGAACGAACAGATGATGCGCAAACATTTTTAACCGGAGATTTGATGAGTGATAAGACAACTTCGGCATCGTGAATCATTAAATCCATGGCGACATCAACATCGGTAATACGGCCGGAAGCCGCTGACATTCGGCGCGCTTCAATGGCGCAGATTGCTGATTTGTCAGTTAATATTTTGTGAAGTTGTTCAACTGCAGGGTTGAATTGCTCAACATGGCCGACAAGAAGAGTTACATTGTTGTTTTTGGCTGCGGAAATAAGGCGAGCGCATTCTTCTTCGGTGGTTGCCAGTGGTTTTTCCATAAGGCAATGGATGCCTTGGTTTAAGAAAAATTCGCCTACTTCCGCATGGGTTACCGAAGTGGTTACAACGCTTACGGCATCAACTTCTGCGGCAACTTCTTCCAATGATGAAAAAGCCTTGATGCCAAACATCTCGGCAGCAGCTTTCGCAGCATCGGGGAATATGTCGTATACACCGATAAGTTCAAAGTTTGCAAGATTTTTGTATGTGCGCAAATGATTTTTACCCATCATACCGGCGCCAATAACGGCTACTTTAATCGGATTAGTCATTTTTGTCCTCTGAGTTGTTTGTATTAAGTTAATTTTGGTTTACATATTATATTTATTTTGATAAAAAGCTTTTAAAATCTTGTTACACATTGTTACAATTTCGGGGGAAATGAAATGATAAGAAAGCTGGCTTTGAGTTTGGTGCTTGTCGGTGGATTGGGGATGATTTCGGCTTGTGCAACCAAAAACGAATCTTTGGGAAATGTGCTTAATACAACCGATTTGGTTTATAACGGAAATGCAGAAGCTTTACCCGATAAGATTGATGTGTATAAGGCAATGGCTCGTGCAGTGAAATATAATACGGATGTGGCTGCTCAAAACTTGTATAAGAAGATATACGGAAACGAAACTTCCGTTTATGATGTGACCGAGGAATTGTTTGCGGAAAAAGGAAATGATGACAAACTCTCAAATGCAATGAAGGCTATGGATTTTGTTGATGTGTATGCAATGAGTTTGTTGGCTGATAATAAAAGATATGTGGAAAACCTGCTTTATGCAAAGTCGGCTCAAAATTTGAGCTTGGCGGCTATTAAAAATCATAGAGAATTGATTTTTGCCAATAAAGAAATTAATCAGGTTAATAATATTTTGCGCCAGCAGACAAAGGTGTTGAAAAGTTTGGAGCAGAAAAACAACGATGGGACAATTACCGAGCCGGAAATCAATTATTTGAAGGGATTGGAAGTGGAACTCGGACGTTTGGAAGATTTGAGAACCCAATCGGCTTTTGCATATGTTGAATATTCAAACCTTATAAATACTCAGGAAAAAAATATTAAGTTGGAAGGAAAGAGATTTTATGAATTGGACGATTTTGATAAGGAATATTCACCTGAATTGTTCCAAAATTCGGCTGTAAGTAATAGAAAAGAATTTGTTTTGGCAAAGGAAAAGTTGGGAGGATTTAATGCTGCCAAAACAAGAAGAAGAGCTTTTTCGGATTATCCGACTGTTGCACGATTGGATATTAACGGTTTGAAAATTGAAGATGCAAGATATGAAAAAGAATTGTTTGAAAAGGCTAAAAAAGTTACTTTCAATTTGTTGAACGCCTTGGAAAAATATAATAAAAATCCCGAAAATGAAGAAGTTAAACAAAAAGCTTTTGATGAATTGGCCGCATTGGTTTTGACTCAAGTTGAAGCGGGGTATCGTTTGGTGGAAAAAACAACCTTTGATTTTGAAGCAAATAAGTATCAGATACAGGAATTGAAAAATAATATTAAAGAAATGCGAAAAAAGAATAATAAAGCATATTATGATAAAATTGATTTGTTGAAAGCTGAAAATGATTTGATTTATTTGGAGCAAAAAGAAGTTGATATTTTAGCTCAACGAGCAATGGCTTTGCGTAATTTGTATTATTTGGCCGGACTTTCGCCGTTTGACAAAACAATGCTTAAACAAAATACGAGCGGAATTGAAAGGGATTTGAAAAAAGCATTTAATAATGATTTGATTGAAATGTTGTCCTCAGTTAAAGAAAGTGAACGTTGGGACGATGGCGGTAATGCTTGGGCTCATAAAGATAATTGGTTGGAAGAACTGATTGAGGCTCCGAAAAAAGCTAAAAAACAACCGGTTGTTGCCAAAACGACAAATAATAATGTTATTTTGCAGTTTGGATCCTATATTGAAAAGGCTAATGCATTTTCCGTAAGAGATGAAATTAAAGAAAAAGTGCCTGATGCTTCCGGTGTTGATATGGTTATTGAAGAAGCCGTAATCGGCGGCAATGTTTATCATCGTTTGATGTTGAGAACAACTGCAGAAAATGGCAGAAACTTGTGTAATAAAGTGATTGACGCCGGTTTTGATTGTATTTTGCGATAAAAAAATGTTTGTAAAAAGTATTTTTTGCGCTATGATAAAATAAAATTTGTTGCAGAAGGATTTTTTTCATGGCAGACAAGAAAACTTTTGAAAATGTTAAAAATAAGATTGAAGAGAACAGGCTTCGCTTTAGTCGTGAAATAAATGAAGAGCTTAACGGCGATATTGCTTGGCATGCTGTTTCCGAAGAGGCAACTGAAGAAAAAGATTTTTTTGCCGATGGCGGTGAAGAAGTAAGGTTTATCGGAAAAAATTTGGAAGGCGGAGAGTTTTCCGGTGAAAATTTGGAAGGGGTAAATTTTTCGGTTGCAAACCTTACGAATGTGGATTTTTCAAATGCTAATCTTAAAGGTGTTGATTTCTCCGGTGCTAATTTAACAAATGCTAATTTGTCGGGGGCGGATTTGACCGGGGCAATATTGAGCGGTTCGGTTTTGCACAAAACAAATTTTACTAAAGCAAAACTGAATGGTGTTAAGCTGGTTGATGCCGATTTGGAAGATGCAATTCTTTTGGATATTGAAATTGATACAATCGGTATTAATGAACTGCAGGCTTTAATTGAATATTTGGCAAAGTATTATCCGCACAAGCTTAATTTTGCAAAAATAAATTTAACGTTGTTGAATCTGGCAAGTATTGATTTAAGTCAGGTGGATTTACGCGGAGCCGATTTTACGGGAATTGATTTTACGGGAGTTAATATTACGGGACTCGATTTGAGTCAAACCAACATTACACCTTTGCAAATTGCTCAAGCTTTGGGTAGGACTCCTTCGTCGGATGAGTTGGCAAAAATTATGGCGCCCAAAAAGAAAAAACAAGGGCAAAATTTTAAGGGTATTGATTTTACCGATATGTTTATTGGTGATAAGACTAATTATGCTGTTTGGGATTTCAGTAAAGATAAGGGTGTGAGTATTGAAACTTTGATCAAATACGGAAAAAAAGTTTTCGGTAAGGGAGATAAGCCAAAAGTGAAGGATGAGAAAGTGTTGGAAGAAGCCCAAAAAGAGCAGGATATGGTGGCAAAATCACATAATGCGGAATTGAGAAAAGTCATTGAAGCAAGAAAACAGAAAGAGCTTATGGCTCGCAGAGCAATTAAAGATAATATGAAAAAGAAAGATGTGAGAAAATTTATACCGACTGCCCCGCGAGATGGCGACAGAGGACGCTAGTTTATGCCAAACAATGTGGATATAATTAAAGGAAAGAGCAGGTTGATGTTTTGGAAAAAACTTGCCGGTTTTCTATTTGTGGGGTTGTTTGCTTTTTTGATTTTGACTATTGTCTGTTTCGGAATTTTGGATGTTGCTTGTAAGTTTGGTGTTATAGATCATTATACTCATTTACATATTGATTGGCAAAAGATTATGTTGAAACCGCTTTATTTATTTGAATTATATGGCGGGTGGTGGAATGACTTACTTTACGGTTTTGCAAAAGGAAAAGTGCGGGCTGTATTGTTTGTTCCTTTTTTGGTGCCTGTCGGTATTGTTTCGGCAATGATGTTTGCTTTGTTTACCTCCGGATATTCTTTTAGTTTATGGTATGTTTTGAATCATCATTTTGCAAAGCTTAAAGATGTGGAAATGATGGGGATTAACAAAGGTGTTTTTATGGTGTTGGGAAAATTTGCCGGACAGATGTTGAGTGTGAGACCCTCTGAATCGGTTTTGTGTATAGGTGAAATGGGATGCGGTAAGACATCGTCGGTGGCCATACCTTCTATTTTGAGATCTGATAATGCTTGTGTGATTGCAGTTGATATGACAGGGTTGTTGCCGAAATATACGGCAGGATACAGAGCAAAATTGGGAAAAGTATTTTATTATAATTGGGATTTGCCGGATGATCCGGAAAACGGAGTATATTATCCTCGTTGGAACCCGTTAGATGAAAAAAATATGCCGACAGATAATGGTGAAACAGCAAAGTATTTGAAGCGAATCGCTGATTATTTGGTTGATGTTAGTGATGCTGAAAAACGAAATTATTGGAATATATTGGCGAACTCAATGATTTGTTCTTTTTTGGGGTATTGGCATGCAAAGGTGCGACAAGCCAAGGCAAATGATTATTTTTTGCGAAAATTGATTGAAGGAAAACACTTAACTGCAGATGAAAAGGATATTTTACTTAGTTATTATATCAGTATGCCTGCTGCATATACGGATGAAGTATTGAAAGCTTTGGAGGAAAATTCGCTTAACAAAGATAATTATTTGCCGATAGGAAGTTGGGCGGGAATTCCCGAACAATGGATCGGAAAAAATGTTTGTTTTGCGGCAATTACCGATTGGTTGATTGAAAATTATATTGCCTCATCTGATGATAATATAAAAGATTGGAGAGGGTGGCTGTTTTCTTTATTGCAAGAAATTAAATTTTTTGATTATGGGGATTTTGTCAGAAACGGGTTAGAGCAGGTTTTGGCGTTGTCAGCTCGTCAGAGGCAAATTGTTTTTGCTTGTGCAATAAAACCGTTTAAAATTTTTACAAATCAGGCTTTGCGTGAAAGAACAAACGGAAATGATTTTAATTTGGATGATGTCCGTGGTATATATGATGAAGAAAAAAAGGCATGGGTTCCGGTTACGGTTTATTCTTTGGCAAATAATCATGCCTCTAAAATTTTAAATCAGATGTTTATTGATGAAACATTGAATCGTAATTTGAACAGAGATGACGGTAAAGGAATTTTTCCGTTAATGTTTGTGTTGGACGATGTCGGGCATAATTTGCGCTTGAAAAATTTAGCCGATTTATTGCAAAGCGGAAAAAATAAAAAAATGTCGGCTTTACTTTTGTGTAATTCTCTTAATTTGGTGGAAAAAACATATAGTAAGGAAGAGCTGGAATTTATAGTGATGAATACATCGTGTAAAATTATTAAGGCTCCGAATAATAAAAAATTAGCACGTCAGCTCGACAAATTGGCAGTGTTTGCGACAAAATCGGTGCAAATTCCGAAAATAAGAAAAAGATACAGATTGGGCAGAAAAAAATATTTTGCGGATGCTGCATTGTTTCATAGATTGGCATTGGATTTCAGTTCGGTGAAAAATGTTGAGATAGACACAAAAAAACATCAGGTTGTTTTGGTTGAAGGATATTATCATAGACCGATATTGGCTGATCAAATTTTGTTTTTTGAAGATGATGTGTTTAGAAAAAAGGCTGTTTTTGATGTTAGTTATATGCTTCCCGATAGCTGCTTGACAGAAAGAAATTTGGCAGATGCGGAAACTCCGAAAATAGGCGAAATATTCAATAGTAAATTGGGAGTAAATGATTTATTGGAATTGGATAATTATATGCAAATTCTTTTTGAGAAAGCTGATTTTGAAATTGATGAAAAGAAAAAACACAGAAATGAAGAACAGGCAGAAGTATCCGCTAAAGCAGAAAATCAGCAAAAGCCGTCATCAGAAGATTGGTGGATGGAAGAGGATGCTTTTGATATTAAAAAAGAAGAAAATCCGTTTTATATGAAAAAATAGATGTTATTTATGCTTTTTTCTGATATTGTGAGAATGGTTAAACGAATCGGAGTATTGAAAAAATATGGAAGAAACTTTGTTTTCATCGCGAGTGAAGCGCCCGCTTGCAGACAGATTGCGCCCACAATCGTTGAGTGAAGTGGTGGGACAGGGGCATATTATCGGAAAAGATGCTCCGTTGGGCAGAATGTTGGCTTCGGGAAAGGTCGGTTCGTTTATCTTATGGGGGCCTCCGGGGTGCGGAAAAACGACAATAGCGCGGTTGATTGCTGAAAATACTAAGCTTTATTTTGAACAAATTTCGGCCGTTTTTTCAGGCGTTGCAGACCTGAAAAGAGTTTTTCAATATGCTCAAGAACGAAGAGCTAACCAAGGTATGGGAACGCTTTTGTTTGTTGATGAAATTCACAGGTTTAATAAGTCGCAGCAAGACGGCTTTTTGCCATATGTTGAAGATGGAACTATAGTTTTGGTGGGGGCGACAACTGAAAATCCTTCGTTTGAGTTGAATGCCGCGTTGCTTTCAAGGTGTCAGGTTTTTGTGCTTAACAGATTAAATGAAGATGACTTTGAAGAGCTTTTGAAACGCGCAGAAAAAGAAGAAGGCAAAAAATTGCCGGTTGATGAAGAAGCTCGTGAATTTATGAAAACAACTGCAGATGGTGATGGAAGATATATCTTAAATTTGGCAGAGAGTGTGTGGAATTATGCTAAAGAAGACGAAATTTTTGATAAGGATACAATCGTCAAAATTATCAGAAGCAGGGCTCCGGTGTATGATAAGGGCAGAGATGGACATTATAATTTAATCTCGGCAGTGCACAAATCATTACGAGGGTCTGATGTTGATGCCGCTTTGTATTGGGTCGCCAGAATGATTAAGTCGGGGGAAGATCCGAAATATATTTTACGAAGATTGACACGATTTGCGGTTGAAGATGTTTCTTTGGCAGAACCGGGAGCTGTTGTGCAAGCGATTGCTTGTTGGGATACTTATGAAAGATTGGGTTCTCCGGAGGGGGATTTGGCTATTATGCAACTGACTGCATATTTGGCAACAGCTCCTAAGTCTGCCGGAGTTTATAAGGCTATGCATGCAGCATTCGATTTGGCTAAGAAAACCGGTTCGTTGATGCCTCCGAAAAATATTTTGAATGCGCCGACTAAATTGATGAAAGATTTGGGGTATCATGAGGGGTATGAATATGATCCTGATTGTGAAGACGGATTCTCCGGTGCAAATTATTTTCCGGAGGGAATGAACAGACCAAAACTTTATCATCCGGTTGACAGAGGGTTTGAGAGAGAAATTAAGAAGCGAGTTGAATATTTTGATAAGTTACGCAAAGAAAAACAAGCAAGAAAGACCGAAAAATGATTGAGAAAAATAAAAAAGTGATAATAGTAAGCAAAAAAACAAATGAAAAAATATCGGAAGCTTTGCGTGAAAAATTGGAAGCGGAGGGTGTTGAGGTTGTGGTGGAATATGAACCTCATGAATTGGTGGAAAATTTGGAAAAAATAGTTGAACTGCCGATAGTTAACAGAGCTGAGCTCCCTGATTTGTTTTTAGAAGATTTAACAGAGAAAAAAACAAAAAGACCTGCGCCTAAGAAAATAGGTAATCCGATCAAGGCAAAAATTAAACAAGTAAGAGGAAAAAGGTATGGGCGTTAAGTTGGTTAAAGTCAAAGAACAAGATGACGGGATGAGATTGAACAGATGGTTCTTGAAGTATTATCCCGATTTGCCTTTGTCGCGTTTGCAAAAATTGCTTAGAACAAAGCAAATTAAGGTTGACGGAAAAAAGTGTGAAGTTTCTTTGAAATTAACTCAAGGACAGGAAATAAGAATTCCGCCGATGGAGGAAAAAGCGGAAATAAGGGATAAAAATTTTGTGTCGCCAAAAGATGAAGCTTTTGTTAAATCGTTGGTTATATATAAAGACAAAAACATTATTGTTTTGAATAAACCATCAGGGTTGGCGGTTCAGGGCGGGACTAATACTAACAGACATATCGATGCGCTATTACCTGCCTTGAAATATGAGATGGAAGAGGCGCCGAAGTTGGTGCACAGAATCGATAAAGAAACATCAGGATTGTTGGTTTTGGCAAGGGACAGAAAAAATGCTGATATTTTAACTAAAGCATTTAGAGAACATAGTTTACAAAAAACATATTTGGCTTTGGTTAGAGGGTGTCCTAAAAAAATGAGCGGGCAAATTAAAGCGGCATTGGAAAAAATAGGTGAGAAATCCGTGGTTTGTGATGAAGGTAAAAAAGCAATTACGGATTTTGAAGTGTTGGATAATTTGGCTGAAAAATTTGCTCTTATAAAAGCTATGCCTTTAACCGGTAGAACGCATCAAATCAGAGCTCATATGGAGTTTATTGGAACCCCCATTGTGGGTGATGACAAGTATTTTGGCGAAAAAAGAGAAAAATATGAAAACCTGAAAGATAAATTGTATTTGCACTCTTATAAAATTGATTTATCGGAAATATATAAAGGGGTGAAGATAAAGGCCGAAATACCCGATTATTATAAACAGGCATTGGATGTTTTAGGTTTGCAATGTAGGGAGTAAGAATATGAAATTTATTAAAAAAACAGCGTCGGTGGTAGCCACTTTGATTATTATTTTGGCTTTAGGCGGTTTCTTCTTTGTGAAAAATTTTGATCTTAATCGCTATAAAACGCAAATAGAAGAAATTGTTTTTAATGAAACAGGGCGTGTTCTAGAAATTAATGGTGATGCAAAGTTGGGCTTGTCGTTAATTCCTACATTGGTTGTTAATGATGTTAGTTTTGCGAATCCGGAATGGGCGCAAAATCCCGAAATGATAAGGCTTAAAAGTTTGGAAGTTAAGTTGGCTATTATGCCGTTGTTAAATAAAAAAATTGAAATTGATAAGCTTATTTTGATTGAACCTCAAGTTTATTTGGAAGTGAGCGAAAATGGTGTAAAAAGTTGGGAATTTGCCAGTTCAGGTGCGAAAACTGAAGCAACTTCAAGTGTTGGAGGTGCAAAAGTTAAAAGCGCAAGTGCGGCTTTAGGAATTGGTTTGGTGGCCGACGAGGTGCGTTTGGAAAACGGAATAGTTGTTTATTATGATGCAAGAAATGCTACTACCAAGCAATTGGTAATTAAGAATATAGATATGAGAATTCCGAATGCCGATGAAGAAATACTGCTGAATGTTGATGCTTTGTCAGACGGGAAGGAATTGGTAGCCAAAGTGAAAGCAAATTCTTTGAATTCTTTGCTTAATTCGGGTAAGATTAATTTTACGGCTGATGTTGGTGCTCTTAAGATAAAAACTGTTTTAACCGGAACAGTGGAAAATATTTTTGAAAGTCCGGTCTATGCAGTGGAAGCAAATGTTCATAATCCGGCAGGAAATTTTGAAATTCCTGAAACCAGTGCAGAATTGAGAATCGATGGTAATGTTAATTTGGCAGAGATCGATTTGAAAAGTTTGAATATAGCAACAAATGTTGTTACAGGAAAAATTAAGGCAAATTGGAGTTTGGCAAAACCATTGGTGGAAGCTGATTTGAATGCCGGAGTTTTTGATGTTAACAGACTGGCAAAGACATCAATGCTTTCCTTAAAGTTTCCCGCTATTGTTGCAGAAGCGAATGCCTTAGAAATGGTGCCAAATGATAAGGTTCCTTTTGAGTATTTGAATATTGTTGATGCATCGCTGAAACTTAAGGCTCAAAAAATTATTTTGGCAGATGGTTTTGCATTGAATAATGTTGTTTTGAATGCCGTTTTGAAGAACGGTTCGCTTGACATTAATAAGTTTGATGTAGAGATTGGCGGCGGATCTGTAGATATTAATGCTCAAGCAAATGCTAAAAACAACTCGATAGCAGTGAAACTAATAAGCAGTAATTTGCAATTAGAGGATTTGTATGCAAATTTCAAAACCGGAAAAGACGGCAGTATGCAAATATTAAATGGCGGAAATTTTGATGTTGATGTCGATTTGAAATCAACAGGTGATACTTATCGTAAATTGTCGGAAAATATGAGCGGTCGAGTTGTGGCTATCGTTGATAAGTCAACCATTAAGATAGGAAAAATACAGTGGCTTTATAACAATATAATTGAACAAATATTGAAAGTTTTGAATTTGGATAAAGTCAGAGATGAAAATATGGAATTGCGTTGTGCGGTGATAAGGGCTGATGTTAAATCAGGAAAGGCCGTGTTCCCTAACGGAATAGCCGTTAATTCTCCTCAGTTGAAGATTGTAAGTAGTGGAAATATTAATTTGGTAAACGATGATATTGATTTTACAATAGCTCCGTCTTTGAATAAATTGGTTGACGGTAATATTACGCAAGCTTTGGCATCGTTTATAAAAATTGTGGGAACAATTAATAGTCCGAAAATAAGATTGGATCAGTCTTCGGCTATTTCAACAATTGTAGGAACTATGGCAACAGGAGGTTTATATTTGGGGTCGGAAGTTCTGCTTAATGAAGATGTTGACATTTGTCATTCAGCATTGCAAGGAACAAAATATGCAAATAAATTTCAGACTACAGATGGTGTAAAGGCAGCAACCAAAAAAGTTTATTATGATGTTAAGCAAGATACTAAGGCTGCGGTTAAGGAATTAAAAAATGTTGCAAAGGATTTTTTGGGTGCATTAATGGATAAAAAATAGATAGGGAGAAAATATTTGAAAAACGAACTTGAAAAAGCGATGAATGAAATCGGAAAATATCGCAAAGATATTGAATCTAAAATTTTAGAGTTTGCAAAAACCGATTTGTTGTTCTTTTGGGGCGAAAAAAAAGAGCTTTTTGAAAAGCAAAAAAAAGAATGGAAACCTATTTTAGATTGGATGGAAGAGAGAATAAATAAAAGAATTGAAACTACTACATCCTTAAATGTTCCGGATAATGAATTTTTGCAACATCCGTTGAAAGTGATTGTTGAGGAAATGAGCGATAAAGAATTGGCTTGCTTTTATGCTGCAGCGCTTAATATGAAATCGGTGTTGTTGGCGTTGGCCTTGATAAGAGGACGAATTGATGCTGAAGAGGCCGGAAAGTTGTCGTATTTGGAAGAATTATGGCAAAATGAAATTTGGGGTAAGGAAACAGAGGCAGAGAAAAGACGTGAAGAACGTTGTGAAGAATTGAAAGTTATTGAAAGATTTTTGAATTCATGAAAGATGTGGTGGTGCGTGTAAAGGGCCGTGTGCAAGGGGTAGGATATCGCAGATGGGCTGTTTCTAAGGCAAAAGATATCGGTGAGTTGTCCGGTTGGGTTCATAATGATTATGATGGTTCGGTGCTACTTAGAATCAGAGGAAAAGAGCAAAAGGTTGATGAAATGATTGTGGCTTGCAAAAAAGGTCCGCTTTGGGGTAGAGTCGACAGTTTGGAGTTTGTTGTAGGGCGGATAAGCTCGCTTTTGCCTCCGGTTGAAGATGGAAAATTTGTGAGAGTTTAGATTCTTTTATCGGGACTTTTGCAAAAACAGGTAAGCGGACATGATTGACAATTAGGTTTTTGAGCCTTGCAGGTATATCGCCCAAAAAGGACAAGCCAATGGTTGAGGTGTAGGCGATATTCCGAGGGAAGTTTGTTTAGGTCTTCTTCAACTTTAAGAGGGGTTTTCTCATCGCTTAACTCAAGTCTTTCGGCAAGGCGCAAAACATGAGTATCTACGGCAACTGTCGGTTCGTTCCACCATACATTTAATAAGACATTGGCTGTTTTGCGTCCGACACCCGGGAGATTCTCTAATGCTTCGCGGTTGTGAGGAATCTCACCGTTATAGTTGTTTACTAAAATTTGTGACATGGTGATAATGTTTTTGGCTTTGTTATTATATAATCCTATGGTTTTTATGTGGGTTTTTAGGTTTTCTAAGCCAAGATTCAACATTTTTTGCGGAGTGTCAGCTATTTTGAATAATTCTTCAGTTGCTTTATTTACTCCTTTGTCGGTGCTTTGAGCCGAAAGGACAATTGCTACTAAAAGAGTGAATGCGTTGTGGTATTTAAGTTCACTTTCGGGATTTGGGTTTTGATCTCTGAGAATATCTAATATTTGGCATATTTCGGATATTTTTCTCATGCTTTTACGCCTCCGGCACCTGCGGCTTTCGGGGCACTTTCATCTAATGGCCAACGTGGACGAGGTTTGAAATCGAGGGTATCAAACAGGCCTTTTTGAGCCCGTTCGACACCTGCCCATGCTATCATTACGCCGTTGTCGGTGCAAAATTTGATGGGAGGTGCTGCAAAAATAAGAGTTTCTTCATTTGCCAAATTTTGAAGTTTGTTTCTTAAATATGTGTTGGCTGCAACTCCGCCGGCAACAACGATATGTTTGCCTTCGGGGTGATTTTGTTTGAATATTTTGCAGGCTTTTTTTAATTTGTGAAGCAGACTTTCGGTTGCAGCTTTTTGGAAACTTGCACAAATATCGGCGATATCACGTTTGCGTAGGATTGCATGTTCGAGGTTGCCATCTTCAGAGTAGGATTCAATGATTTTTCTAACTGCGGTTTTAAGTCCGGAGAATGACAGGTTGCAGTCAGGTGAGTTGTGAAGAGGGCGGGGAAGAACAAAACGATTTTCGTCGCCCAGTTCGGCCATTTTTTCAATTATAGGACCTCCGGGATAGCCCAAGCCAAGCATCTTTGCAACTTTGTCAAAGGCTTCGCCGGCAGCGTCGTCTATAGTTGTTCCCAAGCGTTCAAAATTACCTACTCCTTTTACAATGAGAATTTGACAATGTCCGCCGGATGTTAAAAGAAGAAGATAAGGATATTCAACATCGGAATTAAGGCGAGCGGTTAGGGCATGGCCTTCGAGATGGTTTACGGCAATGAAAGGCTTGTTTAAGGCTAATGCCAGAGCTTTTCCGGCCATAACTCCTACTGTTACCCCACCAATAAGTCCGGGGCCTCCGGCAACGGCAACTGCATCAATTTCCGAAGGAGACAGTCCCGCTTTGGAAAAAGTCTCTTCAATAATTTCGTCGATATGGTCTAAGTGTGCGCGAGCTGCAATTTCCGGAACTACACCTCCGAAAGTTTTGTGTTCGCTTTGAGTTAAAACAACCGAACTTAAAATTTCTTTGTTGTCGTTTACCAAGGCTGCGGCGGTTTCATCGCAACTGCTTTCAATACCTAATACAATCATAGTTGTTCTTCTTTAATCAAAATTATTATTGCTTCTTTTTTTATATTATATAGACTGAAAAAAAACAAGAGTTTTAATCCTAATGATGAGAGGAATAAAATGACAAAAGATGCTACAAAGAAAAATGAACTAAAGAAAAAAATATCTTCCAAAAAAGTTTTGGGAGCTTTGGTGTTGGTCGGTATTGTCGGTTTGGGCGGAGTTGTTTATAAGAATCCGGATGTTTGGGATAATCTAAAACAAAAGTTAGGTAATATAGGAAAACAGGAAGATGTTTATCAGAGCCAGATATCTTTGTTGCAACAACAAATCAATAATTTGCAAGTGCAAATGAATGAGGCTATGCAATTGGCTCAGAATCCAAATTTTGAAGAAATAAATAAACGAATCGATAATATTGAGCAGATTAATGTGAATACCATAAAGTCTAAAGCCGATGTTGAAACTGTTTTGGGGCTTGTAATGAGGATGGATAATGCCGAAGGACGGATTAATGATTTGGCAAAGGTTACTAATGATAGTGCTTTGGTGTTGACTGCAGCGATGTTGGTTAAGGATGCAGCAGAAAGAGGCGGGGAGTTTGTTTATGAAGCAGAGGTTTTGAAAGAACTGGCTAAAGGTAATTATAAGATTGCCAAAGAAGTTGCTTTAATTGAAAGTGTGGCCTCAAAAGGAATTCCTAATGTTTTGATGTTGCAGGATTTGTTTGCAAAAGTTTATGCGGAAAAATATGATTTGCAGAAAGAAGAAAATGAACCTGCAAATTGGAAGGAAAGAATTTATCAGCAGGTTAATAAGGTTGTAAAAATTGAAAAAGCTTCAGAGGTTAAAGAAAAAGAATTTTCGGAAGAAGATAGAGCTTGGGGAATTGTAGCAGATTTGGTTGAAGAAGGTGATATTGCTAAGGCTATTTTGATTGCAAGAAAGCCGATTAATCAAGATTTGTTGCGGGATAAAGCTTTTTCCGAATGGCTGACGGAGGCTGAAGTTTATGATAATTTTGCTAAAGCGGTTGCAAAAATTTCAGCGAATTCTCTGGCCGTGATGAAGGTTGAATTTTTGAAAAATACAAAATAACAGTTTACTAATAATAAAAAAAACCTCGCTTTTATGCGAGGCTTTTTTTTTAAGGTAATAGGGGAGACCAAGCCGGATCGGATGCATCGGCCGGTGTGATTATTTGACGTTCATTATAGCCGGTCAGGTCAATCGAATAGAGTTTTACCGGTGGTGTTGAGCGGCCACGTCCTTTATCTTGACGGAAGTATATTAAAACGCGTCCGTTAGGTGACCATGTTGGTCCTTCGACCAAATAACCGGAGGCTAAAAGTCTTTCTCCGCTTCCGTCCGGATACATAACTCCGATATAGAATTGGCCGTTAGCCATTTTGGTAAAGGCGATATAGTCGCCACGAGGTGACCAAACGGGGGTCGCATATCGTCCTTGTCCGAAGCTTATGCGTTTGACATCTGATCCGTCGGCATTCATAATATACAGTTGTTGGTTGCCGCCTCTGTCAGAGTTGAAGACAATTTGTGAGCCGTCAGGAGAATAGCTTGGAGAGGTGTCAATGGCATGACTTCTGGTCAGTTGTTTGCTTTTTAAGGTTTCCAAATCCATTTCATAGATGTTGGTTTTTCCGTTTGAAGCATATGAAAGCAAAACCTTTGAACTGTCCGGTGAAAAACGAGGGGCAAATGTCATGCCGGGGAAATTACCTAACAAGGTTTGTTCTCCTGTTTCAATGTCTAATACGTATACCTTAGGGACATTACCTGCATATGACATATAGGTGATTTTTTGTAAGTTTGGAGAAAAACGAGGAGTAAGAGCCATGGCGGCACCATTGGTTAAAAATTTGTGATTTTCTCCGTCTTGATCCATAATTGCCAAACGTTTTACACGTTTGGTCGCAGGACCTGATTCTGAAACATATACTATGCGAGTATCAAAATAGCCTTTTTCGCCGGTCAGTCGTTCGTAGATGGCATCAGCAATAACATGGGCAATGCGGCGCCAGTTATCTTTAGTGGTTGTGAATGTTTGGCCGGTCATTTGATTTTCGGCATATACATCCCATAGGCGAAAAGAAACTTTTATGTTGTTTGCGTCAACTTCGGTTATTTCGCTTTGCACAAGTGCTTGTGCGTTAATAGCTTTCCAGTCAATAAACTGAGGTTCTTGGGATATGGAGGTGAATTCTTGAATGTAGCTGTCTTCATCAACAACTTTAAACAAGCCGGAACGTTCTAAATCGGCTGCGACAACTTTTAATATTTTGTTGCCTTGTTGGCCGATAAAGAAGCCGTCGTGCGCCATGTCGGGAATCGCAATAGGCATAGGGTCGCGCATGGCTCCGCTGACATCAATAGCAAGCTCAGCATTTGCGGAAGTGCAATAAAATATTGTTAAAAGTGAAAGTATGAGAGATTTTATTTTCATTTGTTACTCCAAAATTGATTCGTTAAGGCTGATAGTAATATCGTTATCGTTAAAAATCAATTAGCGTATATATATTTATCAGCAGGCTTGACAAATTGTTTGGTTCTTTTATTTAATAGATGTATGAATATTAGAGAATTTAGAGAAAAAATAAAACCTTATAAAGCGATCTTGGCCTTCGATTATGGCGAAAAACGCTTGGGTTTGGCTGTGTCTGATTTGTTGTTGATGACAGCAAATCCGCTTGAGATTGTTTATAGATCGGATTTGAAAAAAGATATTGAAACAATTAAAAAGGTTGTTGAAGAAAAAGAAGTTGGCGGTTTAGTATTCGGTTTGCCCCTACAAATGGATGGCTCGGAAGGAGAAACCGTGAAAGCTG
The DNA here is from genome assembly GCA_045615365.1 of Alphaproteobacteria bacterium. Lineage (GTDB taxonomy): Bacteria > Pseudomonadota > Alphaproteobacteria > RF32 > CAG-239 > CAZU01. The sequence continues at coordinate 16,194 of JAZLEQ010000027.1, read as the reverse complement.
TTCGTATATTTGCTCAAAAGGTTGAACAGGAAATTGGTTTGCCGATATTGTTTTGGGATGAAAGGTTATCATCGCGGGCGGTGGAAAGCTTTTTGATTAAAGAAGTTGATATGTCACGAGCTAAAAGAAAGCAGATTTTAGATGCTTCGGCTGCAGCTTATATCTTGCAAGGTGTTTTGGATGCGCTTAAATATGTGTAGGCAACAGCCTTTAGGGTTGTGAGAAATTCTTTGTCATTTAATAAATTTTTATCATATGTGATGTTGTTTGCGGCCAGGTTGTTGATATTTGAACAGCTTGGAACTTTTTGAGGTAAAAAGTGGCGACAAAAAGCATAGGATGAGGCTAGGATATCGGTAGGGTCGTAACCAATTATATTTAGTAATTCGGGAATGTTATCGGAAGCAACTTTTTGAGCATTTTTAAGGTTATACCAAAGGCATAAATTGTCTTTTGCCAGTTCTTTCCAGAAAAATGATTTTCCGGGGTCTGTTTTGCGGCTTGGCGCAATGTCTGAGTGGCCAACAATATTTTGTGGATTTATTTTATATTTTTTTATTAAACGTTTGAGTAAAATCTTGGTGGTTTCTTTTTGTGCTTTGGTGAATTTTTTTTCGCCTAAGGACGGTGAACAAAGTTCAATGCCGATAGCACAGGAGTTGAGGTTGGAAATTCCTTGCCAATAGGAAAGGCCGGCATGATATGCGCGATTTCTTTCTCCTACCAATTGCCAAAGTTCACCATTTTCGGCAATGAGATAGTGCGAACTTACTTTGTTTTCGGAAAAAACTTCAATAGCTTTTTCAGCAGGAAAAGCCACGGAGTGAAACACAATCATTTTGGGTTTAAGAGTGTTTTTATCGTAGTAAGGTAAAAGTTTTCTTCTCATTTTTTTCTCTTCGCCTTAATGATTTCCTGATATGCCAGATTTATTTCGGCCATTCTTTGAGTGGCTACTTTTATTTCTTTTTCAGAAGCTTCGGAAAGTTTATCAGGGTGGTATATAACAATCAATTTTTTCCAGCGGGTTTTTATTTCGGCGAGGTCTGCATCTTGCGATAGTCCCAGAATATCATAGTGTTTTGCAAGCTTTTTGTTTATGGGTTTTGGAGTAAATTGTTGTTTGAGCAGAGCAAATGATCGGTCATTTAAGTCTATGATTTTAGATGTTTTTTTCAAAATGCGCATTTTGTCTTCGGAAATGAATTCTTCAGAGGCGGCAATTTTGAACAAATTTTCCATGGTGCTTTCTTTGAGTTGGTCGTTGAAACGTGTTAATTGTTCAAGTATTTCGGCGTATTTTTCATAAGAAAAACGATGTTTTGCTTTGTTTTCAAAGATTTCAGAAATGAGAGTTTTTTGTTCCGGTTTTATGGCAAATAAATGGCAAAACATTTTACGTTCTTTATCGCTTATTTTGTTATCGGTTTCTGATATTATAGCAGAAAGGGCTGCCATAGTTTCCAGATATTTGCGGTGTTCTCCAACTTTGGCATCGCGCCAAAGTTTAAGAGGATTTATACGTTGCCAATATTGTTGCATGAATTTAAATGGTATGAGTTTGGCTCCTTCCAAACGATGAAAATCGGCAATAAAACCTAAGATTAAACCGACAAAAATGAGTATGGGGCTGTGCAGAACAAAACCTATAAGGGTGCCTAAAATTTTTCCCCAGTTGTTGTCAAAAAAGTGGTCGGTGTTTTTTTTGATTTTGCGAATCTTTGGATTTTGAGGCATGTCAAAGATTATGTGGCCGGCAAAAAACATGATTATAAGTCCATGAAGTCCGAATAAAATTAACCCAAGCAATGAGCAAAAAGTTTTTCCCCAAATGTTTCCATCGAGACGATTGTAATAACGGTAGTAGCGGTATGGAAGGTGTATGCGGATATAATCATCTAAACGGTTTATTTGGCGTTCAATATAGCGAATCAGATGAGTTTTATCAATAAACATATGTCCTAAGAATAAACCGCATAAAAGACCATCTATTCCAAGAAAGCGAAATCCGATGAGAGAAAAAGTTAATTTGCCGAGTGGAGACATGAGTTTGTTCCTTTCTTTATAAGACGATCATTGACATGTGGGTGCCAAAATTTTTGGAGCCGTTTAGTTGATTTTGATGACACAACCTGCGATAGCTGAAATATTTATCCGGCATTGTGTAAGTGTCGTGAGGACATACCGTTATATCTTTTATGCCGGCATTTTTCAGTTTATCAGAGCAAAAAAGCGGTAGGTTAAATTGATGGTGCAGAGTGTCGGAGCCTGAGGTGAAGTATTTGCCGTTGTTGCTTGAATTTTCAAGAAAAAGCTTGTAAAAATTCGTGTCTACTTCATATGATGGTTGGGCGATACAAGGACCGATAGCTGCAGAAATATTTTCTTTTTTTGCACCATGCGCTAACATTAATTCAACAACATTTTCAATGATACCTTTGAATGCACCACGCCAACCGGCATGGGCTGCTCCGATTACGTTGTTTATGCGGTCTTCAAATAGTATGGGAGCGCAGTCGGCAGTGCGGATACATAGGGCAATTTGCGGGGTAGTGGTTACTGCTCCGTCTGCAAAAATTGTATCTTGCGATGCTTCGCTTACGTAAACTGCATCTGCTGATATTCCTTGATTTAGTAAAAGAAGATTTTGAGGTGTAATGGCAAATTTATCGGCAATTAATTTTAAGTTTTTTTGGATATTGTCAGGGGAATCGTTACTTTTAGTGTTTACATTTAAGCTTGTGTATATGTCTTGCGAAAATCCGTTTTGGTTTCCGAAGAAAAAATGTTTTTCCGTAATTAGATTATTCGCTTGCCAAGACATTTTGTTTTAATCCTTATAAAAAGATGTTCCGTGTTTTAGTTTAAGGTCAAAAATTTCGGCAATGGTTTGGCCAACATCGGCAAAGGTCAGGCGTTGACCGATATACCGTGGTGTTATTGAGTTACCAAACATCAAAATAGGGATTTGTTCGCGAGTATGATCTGTTCCTTTGAATGTGGGATCGTTGCCGTGGTCGGCTACTATAAAGGCAATATCATCATCTTGCATATTGTTTACAAAATCGGGAAGCCGAGAATCGAAATATTCTAAAGCAGTTGCATATCCTTCGGTGTTACGGCGATGGCCATATACCATGTCGAAATCTACAAAGTTTGTGAAAATAAGACTTTGGTCTTTTGCGGATTTTGCTTCTGCAATGGTTTTGTCCCAAAGCTCCTCCAAACCGGAGGCAAGAATTTTTTGAGAAATTCCACAACCGGCGTAGATATCACTGATTTTTCCGATGCCGATGACTTTGCGACCGCTTTCTTTTACTATATCTAGCAATGTCGGTTGAGGGGGGGGGACTGAATAATCGTGGCGATTTTTAGTGCGATAGAAATTATTTGCATTTTCACCTTCAAACGGACGGGCTATTACGCGGGCAATATTATATGGTTTTATTTCTTCGAATGCTATTTGGCAAAAATCGTATAATCTTTGAAGTCCGAAGTGTTTTTCGTGTGCTGCAATCTGAAAACAACTGTCGGCAGAAGTGTAGCAAATAGGGAGCCCCGTTCGGATATGTTCTTCGCCAAGTTCTTTGATTATTTCGGTTCCCGAAGCGGCTTTGTTGCCCAGAATTCCGCTGAGTTTTGCACGAGAACATATTTTGTTGACTAATTCTTGCGGAAAAGACGGATGTTCAGGTTTAAAATATCCCCATGGGGTTTGAATGGGAACACCGGCAATTTCCCAATGACCGGAAGAAGTATCTTTGGCCATACTTGCTTCAATACTGTGTCCATAGCAAGAAGGAATGTTTAGTTGTGCTCCTTCGGAAGATAGAAAACGATTGGATTTTGATGCATGATTTGCTGCTTCAACTAATCCCAATTTTACAAGATTGGGTATTTTCAGCTTTGGGAAAGAATCTGCAATATGACCGAAAGTATCGCTTCCGTCATCGTTGAATTTGGCGGCATCAGGAGCTCCGCCGATACCGAAAGAATCCATCATTAAAATAAATACTCTTGTCATATTGCATATCCTTTATAAAAAATACCTAATCAATACGGGCAGTATGAAGTAAGTTGGTTTTGCCTTTTTCGTTTAGCGGATAGCCCGCAGTAATTATTATATGATCACCGGATTTAACCAATTTTAAGCTTTTGGCGCATTTAATGGCGCTTTCACGAATGCGGGCAAAACGTTTGAAGTTTTCTTTGTTTAAAAATGGTTTTATTCCCCAGATGATTGACATTTGGCGAGCAACTTTGATATCGGGGGTCAGACCTAAAATCGGTAGTGTCGGGCGTTCACTGGCGGTTAAACGTGCAGTAAAACCTGATGATGAATAGCTGACGATGGCTTTGACATTGCAAAGGACATTGACAAGGTTGGAGGCAGAATAAGAAATTGCATCAGCTTCACTTGCCATGCAAGGTGCGCGACGAGATTTGTTCATCAGTTCAAAAAACAGGGGATCGTTTTCTATTTGGCAGATTATACTATGCATCATTTTAACAGCCTCAACAGGGTGTTTGCCGGCTGCGGTTTCTGCCGAAAGCATGACTGTATCAGCACCATCGTAAACGGCGGTGGCAACATCGGAAACTTCGGCGCGAGTTGGAGTGGGGTTAATAATCATTGATTCAAGCATTTGAGTGGCAACGATTACCGGTTTGGCATATTTGCGACAGGTTTTGATTATTTTTTTCTGCAATACGGGAACCATGGGAAGCGGACATTCAACACCTAAATCGCCGCGAGCTACCATGATGGCATCGGATTCAAGGACAATATTTTCCAAGTCGTCTATGGCGCTGGGTTTTTCAAGTTTAGCTATGATTTTTGCTTTATCTTTAATTATTTTTTTTACGGAGCGAATGTCTTCAACTTTTTGAACAAAAGAAAGCCCTATCCAGTCAACGTTGTTTTTGAGAGCAAATTTGAGGTCTTCTTTGTCTTTTTCCGTTACGGCAGATATTTTTAATTTGGTGTTTGGCAAATTTACGCCTTTGTGGCTTGAAATATAGCCGCCGACTTCAACAACGGTTTCAGCAGATGATTTACTGCATTTGGTTACACGCAAAACAATATAGCCATCGTTTACAAGAAGTTTTTCACCTTCTTTCAGGGCTGCGAATATTTCTTTGTGAGGCAGACATACACGTGTTTCGTCGCCGAGGGTATCTTTCATGTCCAGAGTGAATTTTTGTCCTTCTTTAAGAAGAACTTTTTCATCTTTGAAGTTTCCAACTCTTAATTTAGGTCCTTGAAGATCGGCCAAAATTGAAACATAGCGATTTTTTTCTTTTTCCAGAGAGCGAATCAGCTGAATGTTTTTTTTGTGTTGCTGATGGGAGCCGTGACTGAAATTTATACGAAACGCATCAGCTCCGGCATCCATAAGTTTGGAAAGAGTTTCTTTGGTTGATGATGAAGGGCCTATTGTTGCAAGTATTTTGGTGTGAGTGTCTATGGGCATGAAAATAATCCTTTTTGCTTTAATTGAACAATTTTTGTCACAGTATAATTAAAATAAGTTAATAAGGTGTTATTTTTGTGCTTGTAAATATGAATTTAATTTGTTAAAAGCATGAGGTTGACGTTTGTATATTATAAGGAGTGAAATATGACTGATCAGGTTACCGAAACAGGCGGAATTGCCATTGACCGTTTGCGTTCATTGATTGAAAGAATTGAGCGTTTGGAAGAAGAAAAAAAATCTATATCAGGTGATATCAGAGATATTTTTGCCGAAGCAAAATCAGCAGGTTTTGATGTTAAAATTATGAGAGCTGTTATAAAATTGCGTAAAATGAATTCGGCAGATAGAGAAGAGCAAGAATTTTTGTTGGATACATACAGAAAAGCTTTAGATGTTTAAAATCGTTAAAAAAAAAGCTCCTTTATTTGAAAAAGGGGCTTTAATTTTATGAAAAAAAAGCAAAATCTTTTGGATAAAGATAAATTAGTTGCATAAAAATTTTTTTAGTGTATTAATATGTCTGCTAAAAAGGACCGGCTTCGGTTCAGTGTTTTGTTTTAAATAGAGATAAAGAGAATAAGGATAATAAGATGGTTTCGTTAGCAGAAAAAATGGCCGCGAATGTTGATATGTCGGCTTTCGGAAAAGCTGAAGAGTTGAAGAAAAGATTGTGTTTTACGGTTTTGGCTTTGATTGTATTCAGGGTTGGAACTTTTGTGCCGCTTCCGGGAATTGATCCGACGGTTGTTGCCGAATTGTTTGCTCAAAATTCAGGCGGCTTGTTGGGAATGTTTAATATGTTTGCCGGTGGTGCTTTGGAACGTATGACCATTTTTGCACTTAATATTATGCCTTATATTTCGGCTTCAATTATTATTCAGTTGGGGCAGTCGATCATTCCATCTTTACAGGCATTGAAAAAAGACGGTGAAGCAGGGCATCGTAAAGTTACTCAATATACTCGTTATTTGACGGTTTTGATTACTATTGTTCAAGGCTACGGTATTGCAGTAGGTTTGGAAAGTATGAGCGGTTCTGCAGGAACTTCAGCAGTGTTGTTGCCGGGTTTTGTGTTTAAGTTTACTACCATTATTTCTCTTGTCGGCGGAACAATGTTTATTGTTTGGCTTGGAGAGCAAATCACTGCAAGAGGTGTGGGAAACGGTTCGTCATTGATTATTACGGTTGGTATTATTGCCAATATTCCGGCTGCATTGGCTCAAACTTTTGAATTAGGACGTGTCGGTTCTATGTCGGCGGGCGTTATTTTGATGCTTTTGGTTATGGCATTGGCTTTGGTTTATTTGATTATTATGGTTGAAAGAGCTCAGCGCAAAATTTTAATCCAATATCCTAAGCGTCAGGCTATGGGAAGAATGGGAAGTGCCGAAAGTTCGCATTTGCCGCTTAAGATTAATCCTACAGGTGTTATTCCTCCTATTTTCGCAAGTTCGTTGTTGTTGTTGCCCATTACAATTGCTAATCTGACTGCGGAGAATGGTCCGGCGTGGGTGCGCAGTTTGTCACAAATGTTGGGACACGGACAGCCTTTATACTTGGCGTTGTATGCATTTCTGATTGCCTTTTTTGCATTCTTTTATACGGCAGTTGTGTTTAATCCGGAAGAAACAGCTGAAAATTTGAAAAAACACGGAGGTTTTGTTGCCGGAATCAGACCGGGCAAGAATACAGCCGAATATTTGGATTATGTAATTACCAGATTGACTGTTTTGGGAGCGGTTTATTTGGTCGGCTTGTGTATTTTGCCTGAAATCTTGATAACCAAGCTTTCGGTTCCGTTTATTTTGGGTGGAACAACACTTCTTATCGTGGTTCAGGTTACAATGGATTTTGTAAGTCAAATACAGTCGCATTTGATTGCTTATCAGTATGAGGGCTTAATTCGTAAGGCTCAGCTGGCTTCAAAGAAGAGAAGATAATATGAATCAAAACGGATTAGGAATTCATATTGTTTTAACCGGAGCTCCGGGATGTGGAAAAGGAACTCAGGCAAGACTTTTGAAAGAAAGAGTGGCTGTAGCTCATCTGTCAACCGGTGAAATGCTGCGAGCAGAAGCGCAAACAGGTTCACCTTTGGGTTTGGAAATAAAAGCATTGATTGATGACGGAAATTTAGTTCCTGATGAAATGATAATTAAAATGCTTGAAAAGAGAATCGAACAAGACGATTGCAAAAATGGTTTTATATTGGACGGTTTTCCACGAACATTGCCGCAAGCAGAAGTTTTGGAAGGTATGCTCAATAAAAAGGGTATTACTTTGGATGCGGCAATTGAAATACAGGTCCCTGATGAGATTATTATGGAACGTATTTTGGGAAGATATGCATGTATGAAGTGTGGACACGGTTATCATGATAAGTATCAAAAACCGCAAGTTTACGGGGTTTGTGATAATTGCGGCGCAACGGAGTTTTATCGCCGAATCGATGATAATCGAACTACCGTTCAGAACCGACTCGTCAATTATAGAGCTTTGACATATCCGACAATACCTTATTTTGAGAAAAAAGGTTTATTGCGATGTGTTGACGGAACCGGCTCAATTTCTGCGGTTTCGAGCAAAATTGACAAGTTGTTGGCGGTGGCTTAGGTTGATGATATTAAAAAAATGTGAAAAAAAATTGATTTTTTTATGTTTTTTGTTAAATCTTTAGTTGACACTAAATAATTTTAGCATATAATCCGCATTAATTTTGAAAAGTGGTGATCAACTTTTTGAATGTGGTTTTAATTTTGGAAAATGGAGAGTTAATTTGGCTCGTATAGCTGGTGTAAATATTCCAACTGCCAAGAAAATTGAAGTCGCTTTGACTTATATCTATGGCATTGGTAGAAAAACTGCTCAAGACATTTGCAAGAAATCGGGAATTTCGGCTGATCGTCGTGTTCACGAATTGAGTGATGAAGAAGTTGCAAAAATTCGTGATGTTATTGATAGCGATGTTGTGGTCGAAGGTGAACTTCGTCGTGATGTCGGTGTTAATATTAAAAGATTGATGGATCTCGGTTGTTATAGAGGTTTGCGTCATCGTAAAGGTTTGCCTGTTAGAGGACAAAGCACAAAACAAAATGCTCGTACTCGTAAGGGTAAACGCAAAACTGTTGCAAACAAGAAAAAGTAAGGTGATTTGAAAAATGGCTAAAGCAGTATCACAACGTATTAAAAGAAAAGAAAAGAAGAATATAACGGCAGGTGTTGCTCATATTAATTCTTCTTTCAACAATACCCGTGTTACCATTACTGATGCTCAAGGCAACACCGTTGCTTGGTCAACAGCAGGTGCTCAGGGTTTTAAAGGTTCAAGAAAATCTACTCCGTATGCAGCTCAAGTAGCAGCTGAGGAAGCCGGTAAGAAAGCTCAAGAACACGGAATGAAAACTTTGGAAGTTGAAGTTAAAGGTCCGGGATCCGGAAGAGAATCGGCTATCAGAGCTTTGCAGGTTATCGGATTTACAATTACAACAATTCGTGATGTTACTCCCATTCCGCATAATGGATGTCGTTTGAAGAAGAGACGTCGCGTATAGTATTTTGAGGGATAGAGATTGCAAACGTTATGTTTGCAATCTTTCCCCGTGTTTTTGAACTTATTTTATTGCAATAAAATTTTTAGAGGGCATTCCAGTGATTCAAAAAAATTGGCAAGAACTTATTAAACCGACTAATTTGGATATTAAAGCTTTAGATGGCGCTAATAAAACTAAAATAGTCGTTGAACCGCTTGAAAGAGGTTTCGGTTTGACTTTGGGTAACGCTCTTCGCAGAGTGTTGCTTTCGTCTTTGCAGGGCGGAGCCGTTACAAGTATTAAAATTGACGGAGTGTTGCATGAATTTACAAGCATTGACGGTGTTAAAGAAGATGTTACTGACATTGTCTTGAATATTAAATGTTTGGCCGTTGCTGTTCATAGCGAATCGAGCAAGACTATGACTTTGAAAGCAGAAGGACCTTGTGTTGTTACTGCTTCAATGATTGAAACAGGTCATGATGTTGAAATTATGAATCCGGATTTGGTTATTTGTAACTTGGATGCCGGAGCAAAAATCAATATGGAAATGACTGTCGGAACAGGAAAAGGTTATGTGCCGGCAGCTCAAAACAAAACTGCTGATACTCCGATTGGAGTTATTCCGGTTGATGCTATTTATTCACCGGTTAGAAAAGTTTCTTACAAAGTTGAAAATACTCGTGTCGGTCAAGCTACTGACTATGATAAATTGACTTTGATTGTTGAAACAAATGGTGTTGTTACTCCGGAAGATGCAGTTGCTTATGCTGCAAGAATTTTGCAAGATCAGTTGAGAATGTTCATTAACTTTGATGAACCGGAAGCTGAAGATGCACAAGAAAAAGAAGAATTGCCGTTCAACCGCAATTTGCTTAAGAAAGTTGAAGAGCTTGAACTTTCTGTTCGTTCTGCAAACTGCTTGAAAAACGACAACATCGTTTATATTGGTGATTTGGTTCAAAAAACCGAAGCTGAAATGCTCAGAACTCCGAACTTTGGTCGTAAGTCTTTGAATGAAATTAAAGAAGTTTTGGCTAAGATGGGAATTCATTTGGGTATGGATACTCCGGGTTGGCCGCCTGAGAATATTGAAGACTTGATCCGTCGTGTTGATGAACACTTCTAATATTTAATGTTTTGAATGAAAGCTCCTCCTGTTAAACGGAGGAGCTTTTTTGTTATTTGATATGATTTTGTTATCTAATATAATTTAAAAAAGTGAAAGTTTTTTTGTTTGATTTTTGTAGGGTATCTGTTATAAGAGATTCGGATTTTGAATTATTTACTAAAAAAATATAATTATGTTAAAAAAATTAGCTAAAAAATTTTGGCGTTGGCTTAAATCAAAGCCGGTGCCTAAAGCAAATGCCTCTCTTACGGATTGGTATGTTTGGACACTTCACGCACCTTCTTGGCAGGTTAAAGAAGTTTATGAAAAACGCTTTAATAAAGTTTTTCACGATGATTGTTCGCTTGATATCGATTGTGTTGAAAACTTTAATTACTGCTTGGGTAAAGACAATTTGATAAGAGAATATTTTGAAAACAGATTGTTTGGAAATCCTTGGCCGGTGTTGTCACAAAAATTTGTTGAAGAAAACGAATATGAAATTTTTGTGTTGCCCGATGATGTTAAATCGAAAGTGAAGTATGTTAAGAAATATGCAAAAGGAAAATTTCCGAAATATTTGATTGATACTAAAAATCAGGTTTTGGGAATGATAATTCGTTATGATTGCATAATTTCAGAATATTATAACACTGAAATTGATGACAGGTCGGCATTATACAGTTCGGATAATTTCTTTTCTATGAAAGATGCAGACTATTTAACGGTGTCTATGTTGGAAATTAACAGGATGTTGTCGCGAATAGGACTGTCAAGAATAGAAGGAAAATACTGGATTAATGGCGGACTTATGGGGCTGTGTGTTTGGAATGACGGAACTGTTCAAAAATATTTTGACGGCGGTGTTTTTGCAAAAATTTTAATGAAAATGAAAAAATAATTATTAAAAAAATTTGTATGAAATTAAAAGAAAAAATTTGGCGATGGTGGACCAGAAAGCCATTGCCGAAAAAAAGACACTCGTTAGCAGCATGGGATGCGTTTGTAAGACAAGCTCCGTTGTGGCAAGTTGAGGAAGTCTTTGAAAAAAGTTTGACCAATGATATTGTTTTTAATGATAGTATTTTAAGGCTTTTTCGTCGTAGGATGAGTAAGTTTGAATGGCCGAAAGTTTCAAAGATGTTTCTTTTGTTGAACAGAAAAAAAGTTTTGAGTTTTTCAAACAACGAATCTTTAATGTCGGCGGTCGCTCGTAAATTTGATGATAAGAAACCTAAATATGTCGTTGATAAAAACAGAAAAATTTGCGGAATAGCCATTTCACAAAATTGTGTAATCGATAAGGTTTTAAATTATCCGTTCGGTTTGTGGGGGGCGCGTCAGGAAGAGTATGCTTTTTTGAATTCAGAAGACATTGAAAACTTGTGTTTTTGTATTGACGAGGTGAATGAAATGTTAAGACGATTTAATTTGCCTCAAATCAAGGAGAAGTATTGGGTTAAAGGATGTTGCGTTTTTAATGCTCGTCAGGCAATACAGAAAAAGAAATTTGATGAAGCAATGTTTTCGGATGATGATGAAGCAGGGTGTTTGTTGAGTAAAATTTAATTTAAGAAAAGCTGTTTGAAATGAAATTCAGGCAGCTTTTCTTATTGGAAATAAAAATTATAAAATTATTTTTGAAAGCAAAAAAAAGGTAATTTCATTGAAGTTTTTGAATGCCAGTAACGGAAAAGAAGAATTTGCTTTGTCTTTAACATAGTTATTATCCATAAAATTTCCTTTTCCCAATAAAATCGGTTGAATGCAGGCATTATATGCACATTCGATATCTTGTTTGCTATCGCCGATAAACCATATATTATCTTTGTTTATTTCGTATTTTGTATGACGCAAGGCTTCAAAAACCGGTGCGGCATCAGGTTTGTTTAGTGTTGCATCATCGTTGCCTAAGATTTTTTTAAATGGAATGTGAGGAAAACATATGGCAACTTCTTTTGTTAATAAGGATTTTTCTTTATTTGAGATGATAAATAAATCGATATTCTGTTGAGTGCAAATTGTTAGAAATTTATTTGCATCTTCCATGGGGTAGACTTTGTTGAGAGAATTTTGAGTATAGTGTTCTATATATTCATTGTATGCGGTATTTGCATTTTTTCCGAAGAAGTTAGGAAAATTTTCTTTTAATGATTTTTTTGTATCTCTATATTTATTTTTAGTGATGTTCCAAGGTTCTTTGTTGTATTTTTTTAGAGTGTATTCTATTGATTCTACCACACAATTTCGTGTATGGGCGAGAGTTTCGTCCCAATCAAGTAAAATTGCTTTCGGTTTTTTAGTTGTCGAATACATTTTTTGTTCCTACAGTTAATTAGAAGATTGTTGATTTTGAAATTTAAAAAATCTCAATGTATTCTTAAGCAATAAAATTAAAGAATTATTGTTGACTGAAGTAAATTAATATGTTCACTTTAATCAAGTGTTTAATGATTTTATAAAATCGATGATTTTTTGTTTTACATCATTATCAGGGAGGTTGCGAATAATGCTGATTATTTCATATTCTTCATTTTTTAGAGTGACAAAAAATCTTTTGTGTTTGTTTTTAAATATGTTAAAAGTTGAAAAGTATTTCATTTTTTTTATCCATCGTATATTTAATTTATTATAATTTAGCATAAAAAAATATATATTCAACAAAAAAACGATATTAAGAACAAAATACAATCAAAGGTTGATGATAGTTGATTTAAAATTGCAAAACACATAATTCTTAATTTGTGCCGGTTCGTTTTCCGATAGCACAAACCAATAAAAAACCTCCCATGAAGGGAGGGGATATTTTTTGAATTAAAAAAAAACAAGTTTTTTAGGCCGGAATGGCTCGCAATAAATTGCATCGCCGACCTTGTTCGCTCAGGCAAGCCTGACCGGCATACTCCGTCTGCCAGCGAACTGCGGTTCAAACCGGCACTGTGCCGGTTCGTTTTCCGATAGCACAAACCAATAAAAAACCTCCCATGAAGGGAGGGGATATTTTTTGAATTAAAAAAAACAAGTTTTTTAGGCCGGAATGGCTCGCAATAAATTGCATCGCCGACCTTGTTCGCTCAGGCAAGCCTGACCGGCATACTCCGTCTGCCTGCGAACTGCGGTTCAAACCGGCACGGTGCCGCTTCGTTTTCCGATAGTACAAACCAATAAAAAACCTCCCATGAAGGGAGGTTTTTTATTGGTGCGCTAGGCCGGAATCGCACCAAATTCTTCCAAATCCCTTGAAATACTTGGGTTTGCTCAATTTTCAAAACGGGCATTTTGCTAAATGCTATACAGTTTGCTATACACTTTTTTCTTAAATAATATTTTAAACACAAAAATTTTAAATGTATGTGTTTTTTTACTAAAACTAATAACTTTTTAATATTCCTCATCTTCTTCATCGTCAAAATTATCTTCATACTCCATTGATTTTGCATAATTTATTATATCATGTGTTATTTAAAAAGTACGCAAAAAAATGAGTGCAAAATCAACTTTTTTACTAATATTTTACTGGTTTTTCAGAGCATTGACACCGTGTTCTGTAAAGCAAATAAACACCAACTTACAGCATCTTTATAATCGGTTTTACTTTCGTCTAAACCAAATTTAATCATTTTAGGAATTCCTTTACAATAATTATAATTACATCAATTAGAACTATTGGAATCCTATTTATAGTTTGAGATGTTTTTAATCTTTGTCATTAACTAAGATTAAAAATAAAAGTTGATGTTTTTAAAAATTATCTTGAGAGTTTGCTATTGATGTATTACCAATAAAATATATAAAAAAAGAAAGGTTTTTTAATGTCTAGCACACTCATTATGCCCAAACAAACAGGACAACAAGATGCATTTATTGCTTCTTTGAAGTTGTTTTATGATTCTTTTCAACGTAATGAGTCTTGGTACACAAATGATAATTTTAAAAACGAAATACAGGTTCTTTTGCCTTATTTATCAGAAGGGGCAAAAGATGGCCCATATTTAGTAAAACAATCTGAATTAACTAGATATTTTGGATTTGCAGAGTACGATTATAGTGCAAGACAAACAAGAATAACTGATTCTGGTAAAATATTTTATGAAGCTTTTCTTCAAAATGACGTTAACACACAAATTGATTTGTTAATGTCATCAATACTTACTCATACTTTTGGAAGAAATAATACTGCAATAAAAAGTAGTGATTCAGACATAGATCCTCCTAAATTATTTATAAAATCAATGTATGATTTAGGCGGTATAACCAGAAAAGACTTAGCTTATTTACTGTATATTACTCATGATAAAAAAATAAGCTATGATGATGCACTAAATGAGTTTAGGCATTCTTCTGCGGATAGAGAAATCTTTATTCCTATAGAAGTTAGTAACAAATATAGTGACGTTAAATTTACATGTTTGCTTAGTAGTTTTAATATTTGTATTGAAGGTCAAGATAAGCTTTATCGTCTTTCTCCTGATATAATTCAAAGATATGGAGAAAAAATTAGAGAGCTATCTATATATAATACAACCCCTAATATTATTTATACTTTGGATGAAACACTTATTGATACAGATACATCCACGGAAGAGAATAATATTGAACAAATTAGTATAATTAAGTCGTTTGGCTATGATATAGAAAGCGATAAATTTAAAAAACAAAATGATAGGCAACCAATCCCGTCATCTTCATCCAGTTCACGATACAAAACAAATCCCAGAATATCTAAGACAGCTTTGCAAATTGCAGACTTTAAATGTATGATTAATACTGATGTTCATACGACATTTATAGCAAAATCCGGGCAGCAATATATGGAAGCTCATCACTTGATACCTATGCATGCTCAAAAAGATTTTCCAATTAACTTGGATAGAATTGAAAATATTGTTAGTATTTGTCCAACTTGTCATTCTGCAATTCATTTAGGAAATGATTCTGTTAGATTGGAATTCCTAAAGAAACTATACGATCTTAAAGAAAAGGAATTAAAATCAGTAGGTTTGAATATTTCTTTTGGGGATTTATTTACAAAATACTATAAATAATCACAAATTATAGTTTTTGAACTAGTGGCTTGAATATATTTTTTACAAGCATAGGTGGTATACCTTCGCCTATAACTTTTCTTATTAATTTCTCATCGGCCCAATCAGGAATATTCCAATTTTTAGGAAGCGATGATACGATTAACAATTCGTAGATAGTTAAGCAACGTGGCTCTGAATATAAAATTTCGCCATTAGAGGATATGTATTCTTTTCCAGGATGAACACAACATAATGAAGATATTACACCACTATTTTGAGTTATTGTCCTACATGGTTTATCCCAATCATAACGTCTATATGTATTATAATGTCCATTTACGCGAGAACCATCATCTTTTTTAGGATAATAAAATTTATTATCAAAGGCTGTTTTACCACTTGGTGTGTGCATCATTGCAATAACATGTTTTTTTGCATGTTTAGGTGGAATATGAAATTTTGAAATTTTTAGAGCCTCTTCTTTCTTTTTATAAAATTCAGGAAATAATTTTAAGGTTTCTTCTATTCCTTCTTTTAATATAGGATCGACAGATGGTAAATCATAAATAGCATCTTTAAGTGTTATTATATTATGTTGAGCAGGCATTTCCCAAATGTACTCAAGATCTTTTCTAGATAACAGAAAAATATTTCGCTTACGCATTTGAGGAACTTCATAATCTTTAGCACTTACTAAAGATTGTTTAGCAAAATTGTAGATACCATCTAGTTGATTGTGAATATAGTCAGGTATTTTAATTATTTTACCATTTATTTTTATATCTGTTGTTAATAATTGAGGAACATTTTCAAGAAAAACATATTTAGGTTTTATCTTTTTAATAATTTCAACGGCATAATAAATTAGTTGATTCCGCTCATCAAGAGGATCCATTTTCCCAGCCAAACTCATTCCTTGACAAGGTGGAGTGGCTAAAATCAGTTCAACGTTGTGTTTTTTTGAATAATCAATTACTTCATTTTGAATTTCTTCTTTTGTAATATCTCCAACAATCATATTGGTTTCAGGATATAAATGTTTGTAAAAT
>JAZLEQ010000026.1:0-2162 GCA_045615365.1 Alphaproteobacteria bacterium | reverse complement strand
TTATGTTCTTTTGTGTGCACAAAAGAACCAAAAAGCACCGCTCCGATATTGTCCTTTCTCGCTTTTTTGCTCAATATGTGCCCACCATGCCTATTGCGTTGCATGATTCATCATTCTTTAGCTTTATTTCGCAAAAAAGCTGGACAATAAGTCGCGGAACTTAGGGAAAAACAAAAAAATGTCATGCCTTGAGGTTCGTAGTCCAAGCGCGCTCCCCTAAATGTCATGCCTTGAACGAAGGTATGAAATACCTGAGTGAAATTAGGCATCTTCGAATTAGTTTAAATACATCGAAGATCGCTTATTTCGCTCGTTCCTCGCTCAAGCGATGACAGTTTAAATATGAACCTACATGACCGAGCCGATTATTTGAAATTTTGGCTTTAGATGAGCCGTTATACGAGGTTTTTAAAACAAACTCAAAATTGATTGTACAGACTGTGCTGCAAGAGAAAGTGAGTTGGTGGCAAGTTGTTGGCGAGTTTGCAACATCAGATATTCAGCCGAAGCCTCGTTCATATCGGCAAGCACCAGATTGTCCGCACCGGTTTCCAAAACATCGGTTAAAGCTTCTGTAAAGTTTTGCCTTGTTTGAATTATCGAATAATTATTTCCCAATTCCGATTGGAAATCTCTAATCTTATCAACCGCCGATGTAAGCTCTTTTAAGGCTTTCTCAACTCCCGACTTCGTGTTCCATGTTTTACTCTCAATTCCCAAAGATTGGGACTTCATATCTCTTCCCTGAACAGAAAATTTATTTGACCTGCTCTCATTAAAAGTAATATCCAATTTTCCGTTATTAAGCAAATTAATTCCCTGATATGAACTATCATTAATAAGGTTATCAAATTCTTTCAAAATAGTTGCAAATTGTTCTTCTTCCGCCCTATTAACTGCATGAGTGTTATTTTTATCAACCTCATCGAACAAACTTGCGTCAAAATCACCAATCTTGGTAAAACCGATAGTTGAGAGGTCGCTAATATTTTTACCTGTATTAAAATTCTTTCCTTGAGGAGCTGTAAAAATGCCTTCACCGGTCATAATTTGTCCGTTCTCACCCATTGTAATTTTTGCATTATAAAAAGAATGATAATTTTTGGTATCAATGTTTAATTTACCATTTACTTCTAAATTTGGCAAATTTACAGCTAATGCTCCATTACCTTCTGTTACAATATTAAGAATGCCGTCTACTTTCATATTTGACATACTACTATTTAAACCATAACCGTATCGTCCTATAGTATTTATATTATTAGTTCCGGTAAATTTAATGTTACCTTGCGCCCCTATAGTCACATATCCTTCAGTATTGATATCCACGTTATTTAACTGTCCATTTTCAAGATAAACAGCTCTAATAGTATAACCATAATAAGTATCAGGTCCTGTTGAAGTAGCTTTCAAGTTCAAATCCGATAAAAATATATCATTACCGGAAATCATAACCCCTTCTTTATCGGTTGTAAAACTTATGGTTGCTTTACCCCCGTCCCCGTCAGAATAATTAGTGCCGACAAGGCCTTGTCCATCTTTTAATTTAAGTTCATTGGTTAGTGTTATATCATTTTCAATAACAATTAACCCTTTCTTACCACTATCAACCGCAGCCAATAATTCTGTTTCATTAGAAACTCGTGCAATAACATTCTCTCCTTTTTCCAAAGCCTGATTAGCTACTGCGGTTGCTTGCTCAAGAAAAGTTGTGGCGCTTGTTAAGCCTTCAGTTGCAGCTTGGATTGTTTGGATTCCTTGTCCCATACTATCAAGAAGTGCGCTCAGGTCGCCGGCTCTGTTAGTTAAGGCACGGGCTTGATAATAGCTTGAGGCATTGTCGATTGCCGAGTTTACTTTCTTGCCGGTTGAGAGAATATTTTGCGTTTTGTTCATCTGTGTCGCGATTGTTTTAAGCGACGCTAAATTCGTTCTCATCGATGCGGTTAAGGTGATACTACTCACAGCTCACCTCGCTTTCGGCGCAAAGCCTTAGAAATGTAGGGGGGGGGGTAAAACGATTCGAGACACAAAAACCCTTTGCGATTCCTTCTCGCAAAGAGCCTAAATGCTTCAATAGCCTATGTCTCAATACTTGCAACACTCCTGTGTTTCCTCATACTTTCGTTACATAAAACGGATAAATTCCTATCCTTCTTATA
>JAZLEQ010000025.1:0-4586 GCA_045615365.1 Alphaproteobacteria bacterium | reverse complement strand
TTTTTTTATTCGGGTTCGAGCGCGCACTCCTACGCCTTAAAACAAAAAAAGCGCCCTTTTGGGCGCATTTTGTTCTAATGGCGGGAGTGACGGGGCTCGAACCCGCGACCTTCTGCGTGACAGGCAGACGCTCTAACCAACTGAGCTACACCCCCATCAGAACGAATCATCTTATAAACAACAAAAAATATAATTGCAAGAACTTTTTTTTATTTTTTTCACATTTTTAGAGTTTATTCACCTTTTATCAGTATAATTATCTTAGTTATACACATAAAACTATTTAATTCCTTTATTTACAAAGTTGTTCTTTGTATATTTGGGGAAATTAATTTTGTATGGGACAAAACATTTGAAAAATATTTTTAAAATTAAAAACCACCCTAAAACCCTAACCGCTTGTTGTTTAGGAGCTGCAGTGTCGGTTGTAGTGTTGACTTTATCATTAAACAAAGTGGAAGCATCAACCGATAGTAAGGATTATTTTTCTTATTTGTTGATTGATGAAAAAAACAATAATTCGGAAAATGAAGAATCGTTCGATAATATTAAACTTATGTTTAATTTTGTTGATAAACTTGTAAACAACAGAAATATTGAAAAAGAAGTTGTATTAAAAAATGGCGATACTCTTATTTCTATGTTGAAAAATATGGGAATCGGCCGTGAAACCGCTAATGATATATATTATTCACTTAAAGAACAGTATGACCCCAGAGATTTGAAAGCCGGCCAAAAATTGAAAATTAATTTGGCAGTGGATTCTAAAACCGAAAAAACTCTCAATGTTAACTACTTGATGATTGAACCTAATGTGGGTGAGAGAATCGTTACCGCTCTTAAAGACGGAGCTTTCAAAACTTATGTGGAAAAAGAAGAATTTATTGATGAGGTTAATTCTATAAGCGGTGAAATCGACGGCAACCTTTCCAGCGTTATGAATAAGCAAGGGGTGCCAATGAGAGTGGTTAGCAACTTTATTAATCTGTTCTCTTATTCGGTAGACTTCAGAAAAGATGTGCAAAAAGGTGATCGTTTTGAGATTGTTTATGAAAGTAAGGTTATCCCTGACGGTTCTTTGGTTAAAAGCGGCAATATTTTATATGCCGGTTTGATTTTACGTAACCAAAAAATTGCACTATATCGTTTTGAAGATGCTAAAGGAAAAGTTGATTATTATACCGAAAAAGGTCAGGCTTTGAAAAAAAACTTGGATCGCAAGCCTTTAGCTCAAAGAAATGCAAGAATCTCATCGCAGTTCGGTAAACGTTTCCATCCTGTTTTGAAAAAATATAAAATTCACTGGGGGGTTGATTATGCGGCTCCAACCGGAACTCCTATCTTTGCTGCCGGAGATGGTGTTGTGCAGGTGGCAAAATATAATGGTTCGTATGGTAAATATATAAAGATTCGCCATAATTCCGAATATTCTACAGCATACGGTCATATGAGCAGATTTGCAAAAGGTATCAGCTCGGGTGTTCGTGTGAAACAAGGTCAAGTTATTGCTTATGTCGGTTCTACCGGACGTTCTACCGGCCCTCACCTACATTATGAGGTTATTCAAAACGGCAGACGTGTTAATCCTCGCACAATTAAAGCTGCAACCGGTGAAAATTTGAGTGGAAATAACCTCTCTAAGTTTAAGAAGGTTGTGGCAAGTATTGACAAAGACTTCGGAAAAGCCTTTGCTGAAAATAAAACAATTAAACTTTCACAAAGATAGTTTCAAATTTTTTACCTGAAAAATAAAGCTCTATGGAAACATGGAGCTTTTTTATTGATTTTTATATATTTCGTATTTATTGTTACTGAACAAAAAAATTATGTGCTTCTATTATTTTATAACCAATAAAAATTAATTATTATGACAAAAGAAGAAAAATTTAAGATTTGGGATGCAACCTCCCCTACTGCTGATGAGGTTTTACTTTACCTTAGATACTTAACCGCTGAAACCCCTCTCAGCTTGGTTTATTATGATGCAAAAAACAAAAACTGTTTCAGATTAAACAAGTTTTTGCCTGATAGGGCAAATGAATTGTTTGGGTTTAAACTTCCGACATCGGACAAAGTTGTTTGTTTCAGCTCCATTAACAGAATTAATGGCGAAATTAAGAGCAAATATGTTGACAAGCAGTTTATTGCAAAATGGTTTGATAGGAAATTTTGTAATAATATTGCTTGCTGGGTGGCTTCAAAAGATGAGATTGAATTGTTGAAAATATATCAGAAAGAGATTGAAGAAACTTTTGATATATTAAAACATAACGGTTTTGTTAAAACTCCAAACATTAACTGGCGTTTTCCGACTTGGATGGATGACGAAACTATGGTTTGCAAGTGTGAGGACAGAGAGGTTAAATTATTGCAATACCTGACATCTTATGGTGATGTATTGGTTTTTACAAATTGGAATTGCTGCCAAAATTGTAAAAAGTGATGTATCTGAAAAGAGCCCGATTTAAAAAAATCAGGCTCTTTTTTTTAGATAGCCTCGATATTTTTGGCTATGTCGGTTGTGCCGAAGCCGTAGTTGTTGGCAGGTGCGGTGAAAATTGAATTTTTCCTTTTTTGAATTATTATGACGCTTGACTTTTTTCTTTATAATATTACTCTTCGAACATTGTTATTTGAAGAGGGTATTATGAAAAATATTTCATTGTTTCTTTTATTGTTTGTCATAAATATGCATTCAATTATTGCTAAAGCTGATGATATATCGTCAGAGTTAGATAATATTGAAAGAAAGTATGAATTGTGCTTAAAAGAATTTGAAAAAAAAGATGCTGAATGCCCTGAAACTTGGAGTATGAAATGTTATAACTTTCTAATGAATGCTCATAAAGACCTTCAAATTTGTTATAAGGATGTTGCTCGTTCGCTATTCGTAAAATATTATGGCTTAACAACTGAAGAAGCTGAAAAAAAATTTGATGATTACAGTAAATTTATATATTCACAATATGCATTTATTTACGGCGAAAGTAACTTTTGCAAAAAAAATAATTGTGGCGTATCGGTGTATTTATATAGTGAATACGCCACTTCACATGAATTGGATGCGTATGTGAACAAAATAATCAAAAATATAAGTGCGCGCAATTAATAACTATTATACCTTTTCCTATGCCATATTTCAAAAACTTTTTGAGACAAGTCGTTTGATATATATTTGTCTTCAACTTCATGAACATTTTTTATGAACTTTGATTTTATTGCATTATAGATTGGGGATAGTTGTCGGTTATGCCTTGAGAATTGTAATCATTTATTAAGCTCTTATTTATTTTTGCAAGTCTTAGGATATAGCCATTTTCCCTTCAACTTTGGACATTCGTCCTTGGAGTTGTAACGATAATCACAGATTTTATCATCTATATTCCATGCCCCTCCGTCAGCAAGGCACGTTTCCTGATTAATATTATCGTAAACAAAGGATTTACAATATTCTAAGTCATAGCAAACTTCAAAATCTATTACTTTTTGATAATTTGGCACTAACATAAATAATGTCATTATTTTGATATATAAAACAATCCATAAAATCCTATAAACAGTTTTGGGAGCTTGTTGCGCAGCCCAATATAACATTAGCATTATAACTGTAATTTCAATAGATAAAAACAGTTCTTTTGCTGCGAATTTATATGAAGCAATATAAAAAATGTCGCCTAAAATTGAAGCTATTGCCACTATAAAACATGAGTAAAAACATAAAGCAATCAACTTTTCCAAAAATTTACACATCAGGTGGGCTTGTTTGCTATTAAACATTCTTTTGACTGCTGATTTTATTTTACTCATACCGATTACTCCAAACGTTCTATAATAATGAGAAGTAGCAAATATTTTAATCGTATGCAACTATTTAATAATCGGAGAATAAAATTTTCTTATTATCTTATAACAATCACCGCTTGGATTAATGTTGCCTTGAATTATTCCTAAAGCATCGGCTTTTAAATCGTCCATTGAATCTTTTAATATCTCTCGAAAACCGCCATATTTTTCTGAATTTGAAATTTTCTCAGACACATCAATAATTTCTTTTCCTGTCCCCAACATGGCCATTCCCAACGATCCCATAACCCCTCCTTGAGAACCAATACAACTTACAACTGAATGTTTATATTTGTCATTTAGTTTCTGTGGCAATAAATCATTATATGCCTTAGCAGCATTTAGTAATCCTTGTTGATTATCTTTGATATTTAGAAAATCAACCCCTTTTTTAATTGATTTTTGCTTCATGTTTTCTATATTCGGGGCGATGTTTGAAGTGCCGAAACCATAGTTGTTGTCAGGTGCGGTGCCCCAAAAATCGGTGCCGAATTGCGGATAGTTGTCGGTTATGCCTTGAGAATTGTAATCATTTATCATGGATTGTTCTTTGTCTTGGCGAAAGCATTGATAATTTAGCTCATCGCCGGTATTAAATCCGATATGATTTACTCCGTAGCTGTCAATTTGGTCGGAATTATTGAAATAGCCCAGAGGAGATTTGTGTTTGTTCCAGATGTCCATTGTGTTTTCCTTTCTTGTTTGGGTGGTTAGTTAAAAAAAAGAGCCTTGTTGAAAAACAA
>JAZLEQ010000024.1:0-24674 GCA_045615365.1 Alphaproteobacteria bacterium | reverse complement strand
CCATATTGTATAAATGGTTGTTATAGGTAGCCACCATCATTGGACTTACTCCTAATTCATCTACAAGATTGGGATTAGCTCCTTTCTTTAATAGCATTTCAATCATAGGTCTATTGTTTCTCTTAACTGCCATAAATAATGCTGTCTCTCCTTTTTCATTTATTGCATTAATATCTTCTCCATATTCAAGCAATTTATCTATTATAATTTCTTTATCTTTATTCATAATAGATTCATTACAAACAATTCCCATCAAAGGTGTATAAAATCCAAGCCATTTTTCTCTTAAAGTAGTTTTATCAATCTTTTTCAATAATTTAGTATAATCTGTTTCAAATAAAAACTCTGATACCAAAGGTGCTCCTTCAAGAATGATTTTAAACTGCTCTAAATTATCATATGGCTTTATTTCAGCCAATCTCTCTACTAATCTTAATAAACTTCTATCTGGCTCTTTTAATAAAAACCAAGGAATACCTCTGTTAATTGCTTTTGCTACCATAATATCAAGTGAATCAATATCTATATCCCTAAAATCTGTTGCTAATTTCATTTTCAATCCTTTTATTATAATAATATTTATCCAATTTCTATTGGGAATTAGCAAATAATACTTCTTCTTTACTATATATTCTGATGGGTTCACTATTTGAAGTAAGTCCTAATAATTGTTTTTTAGCATCCATTACATCTTCTTTTACCAAATAAGAATAAATCCCATCATTAGTTGCTTTTGTAATATCAATATCTAATTTTGAATATTTAGGTTTCAAATATGTAATGGAATAGCAATGCTCTTCTTTATCATCTTCATTTATAATTATATTTTCCCTTTTTTTATACAAATAATGCTGTGGAAATTTACATACCTCTTCATATGTTTCCTCTCCATTTACTGATATATGTTTTTTATATGCTTTATATATCCCATCTACATTTTTTAAATCAGCACATCTTATTGTTTTTATTTTATTTTTATGAATGCTGAACAAATTGTAAAATATGTAATCTTTTAATTCATTTGCCTCTATATCATCAATATCAATTAGCAGATGATAATGAAGATGTTTATCAACCTCACTTGCTTTTCCATTTTCTTCAAATAAAAAGAAATTAGGTATTTTATTTATATTATAGCACCATCTTTTTCCTAATTTATCTGTATAATAACATCTGAAAATATTATGTATTTCATAAAAAAATTCATTTTTATCTAATTTATTTTTAGAATTGATTGTTATAAATTGTGGATTTTTCATATAATTCAAAATTGAATTATTCAGTTTTTCCAATTTTGGTAATGACTTATTTTTTTCTTTTTCTTTTATTTTCTCATTTATTTCATCCACTAATGAATTAAAATTATCTTCATTTATTATTTTCATTCTTGCTGTATAATTTGGGTCAAGAAAATTGTAATTTTTTAATTTTTCAATATTTCTTTTTCTTAATCCATTTATTGATAAGTTAATTTTATTTAAACTTCTAATTTTATCACCTAATGTTAATTTTTTTATATTTTTGTAAGTATATTTCTTTTTTTTCTTGTTTTTATTGTTGTCTTCTATATTTTTATTTTCAACATTTTCTTTAATTTCTTTATTCATAAACACTTCCTATTTGTTTTACTTGTATTGTTTTAAATATTTTCTCTAATTTATTTCTTATCACCATTTGATTTTAGTCATAATTATAACAACAGGGGTTTTACTCCCTGTTATTCACCCCTAAATAATATAGCTATACTACCTTACCTTCTTGATTTAAAAAATCAGACAGGGTGTCCTAAATCTATTTATTAAAATATCATTTCAGGAAGGAATCTTTCAAAAATATAATTTTAAAATCTAAAAAAAATTATTTTGACTTTTGCTTAACTTATTGGAAATCAATAAAAAATGATAAATATATATAATTACTATGGGGAATTATATGAATATAATAGAAAGCATCCAACAACAGAACCAATTAAGAAAGATAAAAAAAGAAGTTAATAAAATAGCTTTGCCTAATAAAGCAATTAGTTTTTTGAAGAAATGTTATAACTTGGTAGCAAATGAATTGGAATTAGTTGAATCTCAATATAGTTTTAGCAAGCAATTTATGAATACCAATCAATTTTATTATGCTAAATTGATGTGTGAAGGCAAATCTCCAAGCATATCTTGTATAATGACAACAGCAGATAATGTTAGAATGTTAAAAGGATTGCCCAACCTAAATAAAAGCATAGTGAAGCAAATTGATGCTTTATACAATGAAGGTCAGCAAATTATATGTCAGAAGTTGTTGAAGTGATGGTATTATTTTTTTAAACTTTCTCTCTCTGCTTTTTGAATCATTTGTAATATTTCAATATAACTATGCTTTATATTTTTATTTGTAATATTTTCACTTTTTTGTGATGAAGATATAGGTGCTCCTTGTATCAATTCTTTTGTTTTTTGAACTGATAAGATATGTCCATAATGTTTTTCTATTTTATCAACTGATGTCCCCATATTTTTTGCTAAATCATATACT
Organism: Alphaproteobacteria bacterium; assembly: GCA_045615365.1. Taxonomy (GTDB): domain Bacteria; phylum Pseudomonadota; class Alphaproteobacteria; order RF32; family CAG-239; genus CAZU01. The sequence continues at coordinate 22,151 of JAZLEQ010000024.1, read as the reverse complement.
TGCACTCCATCAAGCAACCTCTGGGTTGCATAATAATGCCTTAGTGAATATGGTGGTCTTGTTTTTCCATTTCTGCTAATATACAAATTTAACTCTTTTAGTATTTTCACATATGTTTTACTAAAATTTTTCATACAACTACCATCATAATTTGTAAAAAACAAATCATCATCATCTGTATATTTAGAAAATGATTTAATATAATTATAACAAGAATATGCTTCTGGCAAACTTACAACAATTCTATGTCCTGTTTTAGTATTTTCAGGTATATATATGTATAGTAATTTTATTTCATTTTGTGTGTGTATAGTTATATCTCTCCATTTAATTTTATAGTATTCACTTGGTCTTATACCTGTATATGCCAAAAATTTAACTAAATTATATATCATTTTTCTTTGGTATTCATCACTTATTTTTTGTGTTTCTCTACACCAAGAACTCAATTTAGTGACTAATGTATCAAACTCATCTTTGGAAAATGTATCTCTATTTTCTGTTTTTGCTTTTGGTTTAAAATTGATTTTTGGAATTACCCTTATATAACCTTTTCTAAAAGCATACTCTAAAACTTCTTTAATAGCAGTTTTTTCCATCTTTAATGACTGTGGTGATGGTGTATCTGTTGCATTTCCTTTTAATTTTTCTGGGTTATCTTTGTAATAATTCTTTCTCCATATCCAATATCCATCAATAACTTCTTCTGTAACATCTTTAATATCATAATCACCAAAATATGGTTTTAGATACAATTTTGCTCTACTTTGGTAAAAATCTTGTCTATATTCAGATTTATCTGCTTTGGCAAACCAGTCATTATATATTTGTGTGAATGTTTTGCTTTTTAATGGTAAATTATTTAATTTTTTAAATCTCAAATTGTCATATGTATCTTCTGCAAATTTTACAGCATTACCCAAATTTGATGTCTTACAAGATTGAATAATGTATCCTCTAATTCCTTCTATTCTCAATCTACATTGAAAATTATTAGAATTAGGTCTCTTATATATAAGAATCCTACCTTCTCTATAAATATGTGTTTCTGAATAAAAATTACTATCCATTTTGACCTCAAAAATGTGAAGATTTTGTGAAAATGGTAAATTGGTAATAAAGGATTGTCAAGGATTATGTGAATATTGTGTGAATGTAAAAAATGGGTTGAAATTTCTTCCAACCCATTGAAAATACACAATATTTTCTTGATACCAATTAACGTTTTGAGAATTGATATGAACGACGAGCTTTTGCTTTACCGTATTTTTTACGTTCAACAGTTCTGTCGTCACGAGTTAAGAAGCCTGCTTTCTTCAAGCAATCACGTAATTCCGGCTCGTAGTCGTTAAGAGCTTTGGAAATACCGTGTTTGATAGCACCAGCTTGACCAGACAAACCACCGCCTTTTACTGTGCAAACTACGTCGAATTCGTTTACACGGTTTGCAACTTCAAAAGGTTGGTTAATAATCATTTTCAAAACCGGACGAGCAAAGTATTGGTCAATGGTAACATCGTTAATGGTGATGTTGCCTTTTCCGGCTTTAATCCATACGCGTGCAACAGCGTCTTTTCTCTTACCTGTAGCATAAGCACGACCAAATTTGTCTTTTTTTGCTTTGCGAACAGTTGTTTCAGAAGCAGCTTCAACTTTGGCTGCTTTTTTAATGTCTTGCAAAGAATCGATTTTTTCAGCCATTGTTAGATACTCCTTTTATTTTTCGGGTTTTTAGAAGCGATATCCAAAACTTCCGGATTTTGTGCTGTATGAGGATGTTCGCTTCCGGCATATACTTTAAGCTTTGTCATTTGTTGACGGCCCATAGGATTGCGTGAAATCATGCGTTCTACAGCCTTGATGACAACTCTTTCAGGAAAACGACCTGCCAATACTTTACCGGCAGTTGTTTCTTTGATGCCGCCGGCATAACCGGTGTGGCGGAAATATTTTTTGGCAGCCAATTTGTTGCCTGTTAATCTTACTTTGTCGGCATTGATGACAACTACATAGTCACCACAGTCAATGTTGGGAACGAAGTTTGCTTTGTGCTTACCACGCAAAATCTTTGCAATTTCAGCAGCCATGCGGCCCAAAACAACGCCTTCAGCATCAACTACATACCATTTTCTCTCGATATCCGAGGGTTTTGTTGCATATGTGTTCATTTGTTTTCTCTCTTTAGTTAGAAATTTAACTTCGGGGTCAATATATATAAATATTTTTTTATGTCAACAAAAAAATTTCGTTGTTTTTCAACAAATTAATTAACGGTAAAATAATACCACTAACTAACGCATTGTTTTTACACACTTTTCAACATTTCGCAATGAAATATTTTTTTCTATTCTTTAGTTATAACTTGTATATTCGTTATCCGCGCTTATGTATATGGTTAATATCAGGCTTTAATTTTATAAGGTTTTATGAATATGGGCAATTTGAAGTTTGTTAAAAAAATTTTACCGATTGGATCTTGCGTGGTTTTAATATTGCTGGTTGCAGCAAATTATACAAACCTTAAGGCTACAACGGCAAATACAGATAATACCCTGACGTTGAATGTCGTCCCTCTGACTAAACAAAATGTTGAAATTCAAATGAAATATGTGGGATATGTTACTCCTATTAAGGAGGTGGAATTGGTGCCAAATGTTTCGGGGTATATTGATGAAGTATGGGCCCAAGGAGGTATGGAGGTTAGACAAGGCGATAATCTGGTTTTGATTGACCAAAGAGAATATAAGGCTCAACTCGATGCCGCAAAAGCAACAACAGCCCAAGCAAAAGCCAATTATGATAATGCAAAAACTTATTTTAACAGAGTGAAAAAAGCCGGCGAAAAAGCTTTTTCAAAAGCTGCTTATGATGATGCAAAAGCAAAATATTTATCTGCCGACGCAGCATTAAAACAAGCAAAAGCTGATGAACAAAAAGCTGATGTTTTGTTTAATTATACGGTGTTGCAAGCCCCTATTGACGGAGTTATCGGAAATGTGAACCTGACAAGGGGAAACTTCGTGGCATCAAACTCCCCTGCTCTGCTTTCTATTGTTCAATATAATCCGATAAGGGTGGAATTTGCAATTTCAGACAAAGAATATATTGATGAAATGCAGAAAGCAAAATCGGAAAGATTATTCGAAAACGATGCAATTAAGTTAAAGTTGGCAAACGGACAGATATATGACTTAAACGGCAAATTTCAGTTTGCTGATAATCAGTTGAATAAACTGACAAATTCCGTGAGCGTGTTTGCTGATTTTGATAACCCTAACAAAATACTGACAGCTAATTCCTATGTTGACGTTTTGGTGTTAAAGAAAATGAACGATATTTTCCTGATTAAACAAAATTATGCATTTTTTGATGACAATGGAGCATTTGTATATGTGGTTAAAGATAATATGCCTAAAAAAGTTCACTTGGATATAGCTGCATATTATGAAGATTCATATGTGGTGAAAAATGATTTTGCCAAAGGTGAGTTTTTGGTAATTGATAAAATAGGCAATATTCCGACAAATACCAAAATTGAAACAAATTTGGCTAAACGCCCCTCGGAGAGAAGCTGATGTTTTCACAATTTTTTATTGATAAGCCAAGATTTGCCGCTGTTGTCTCAATCGTTATGGTTTTGCTTGGAACACTGGCTATTTTTGTTTTGCCTGTTTCGCAATATCCGGATATTACTCCACCGCAAATTATCATAAAAGCAACATACCCCGGTGCCTCGGCACAAATTTTAACTGATACTGTGGCTATTCCTATTGAAAATGCCGTTAACGGTGTTGAGGATATGCTTTATATGTCTTCAACATCTGATGACAACGGAAGTTATACTCTTACGGTTACTTTTAATGTGGGAACAAATCCGGATATTGCCAGAGTGAAGGTGCAAAACAGATTGCAACAAGTTAATTCCCAATTACCGGAAATCGTTACAAAAGAAGGTATCGATATAACATCTCAATCGGCAAATATGTTGGCAATGTTGGCTTTGAGGTCGCCTAATAATACCTACAACAGTTTGTATCTGTCAAACTTTGCATATAATAATATTCAAAATCCTTTGCTAAGAATAAGCGGAATGGGTAGTGCTGATATTTACGGACCTCAACACTCAATGCGTATTTGGCTTAATCCTGACGCGATTGCCGCCCTCAATTTAAGCAGTAGTGATATCGTTAATGCAATCAGCTCGCAAAATATTCAAGCCTCCATCGGCTCAATCGGAGCCGCGCCATCGCCAAAATCTAATCCGATTGTGTTGTCGCTTACGGCTAAGGGATTGCTTAATAATGTTGATGATTTTAAAAATATTGTAATTACAACTTCGCCAAACGGAGGAGTGGTTCGCTTGAAAGATGTGGCTGAGGTGGAAATCGGAGCCGATACTTATAATATGAATGCAAATTTTGATGATGCTCCCGCGGTGATTATAAGCTTGAGCCAAACGCCAAACTCAAATTCTTTGGATATTATGAAAAACGTGAGAAAAGAAATTGAAACCTTGAGCCAGTCATTCCCTGAGGATATGAAGCTTGAAGTGGCTTATGATTCTACTGATTTTGTAAGAGCTTCAATTAAAAGTATTGTAGAAACGTTGGTCATTACTTTTTCATTAGTGGTTTTGGTTACTTTTGTGTTTTTGCAAAAAGTTAAAACCACTCTTATTCCGCTTATTACAATTCCGGTTTCGTTAATTGCCACTTTTGCAGTTGTTTATGCTTTGGGGTTTGATATCAATATTTTAACCCTTTTTGCCATGATTTTAGCAATCGGATTGGTAGTGGATGATGCGATTATTGTGGTGGAAAGAGTGGAGTATCTTGTTTCTAAAGAAAAACTTGATGCTAAATCCGCAGCGATTAAAGCAATGACGCAAATCAGCAGTGCTATTGTGGCAACAACTTTTGTTTTGATGTCAATCTTTATTCCGGTCGGTTTAATGGCCGGCATTACCGGAAAAATATATCAACAGTTTGCGGTTACCATCGCTACGGCAATTATCTTTTCGGCAATAAATGCTTTAACATTGAGTCCTTCGTTATGTGCGGTTTTCCTTAAAAACAGTGAAACTAAGGAAAACAAATTTTTTTCAAAATTTAATGATTTCATCGAAAAAACAAAAGAAAAATATCTGAAAGCTGTTACTTTTTTGAGCGAAAAGGTTAAGCTTACGGCTGTATTCGTATTATTGATTATTTTTCTTATTGCTTTGGGATTTAAGCTGACACCGGATTCATTCCTACCGGAAGAAGACCAAGGTATCATCTTTGCAAATGTTCAATTACCTAATATTGCAACAATTAATCAGACTAATGAGGTTTTATCATCTATTGCCGAGGATGTTCTTAAAATTGATGGTGTGGAACATTTTATTTCGGTTGCAGGATATTCAATTTTGGGCGGTGGGGGAGAAAATGTCGCTTTGGGTGTGGTTAAGCTGAAACCTTGGGATGACAGAAAATCCAAAACTTTGTCAGTCGAGGCAATTTCCGAAAAGCTGATGCAAAAATATAAGAATTTCCCCAAAGCTCAGATTGATTTTTTTGCACCGCCTTCAATTCCGGGAATTGGAAATTCAAACGGTTTGTCTTTGGAACTTTTGGCCACGGACGGAAACACAACCGGTAAAGAATTGTATGAACAACTGCAAAAATTCTTGGCAAACTTAAATACAAACCCTGCTCTTGCTTACGCGTTCAGCACTTATACGGCCGATACTCCGCATATTTTCTTAGATATCAACAGAACAAAGCTTGAGAGTCTGGGGATAGGGGTTGCAAAATTCTTTCAAAGTTTAAATAACAATCTTGGGTCTTCATATGTAAACAATATCACTATGGACGGACAGGTTAACAAAGTGATTGTGCAGGCCGATTATGATTATAGGCATAATATTAATGATGTGATGAATTTATACATAAAATCTAATGAAGGCAAATTGGTTAGGGTTAAAAATGTTGCTGATGCAAAATTGCAAATCTCACCTAAAATTTTATACAGATATAATTTATATACTGCAGCCGCAATTACTGCGCAATCGGCTCAAAATGTGAGTAGCGGAACGGCTATTGATGATATTATTGCAACTGCAAAAAATATTTTGCCTAAAACATATAAGATTGCATGGACCGGTTTGAGTTTGCAAGAAGTGGAAGCCCGAGGTTTAGCTGTTATTCTGATAAGTCTGGCCTTAATCTTTTGCTATTTGTTTTTGGTTGCTTTATATGAAAGCTGGATGTTGGCTTTTGCGGTTATGTTCTCAACAGTGTTTGCAATTTTGGGAGCTTTGCTCGGCTTGCATTTTATGGGCGAATCGTTGAGTATTTATGCTCAGTTGGGACTTATTATGTTAATCGGTTTAGCGGCCAAAAATGCTATTTTAATCGTTGAATTTACTAAAGAATATCGTGAAAAAGGTTTTTCAATATTAGAGGCTTCTCAAAAGGGTGCTGAAGAAAGATTCCGAGCTGTTTTAATGACTGCTCTTACCTTTATTTTAGGCGTATTTCCGATGATTGTGGCTAAGGGAGCCGGCGCGGCAAGCCAAATTGCTATCGGAACTTCGGTATTTTTCGGAATGATTGCAGCAACAACAGTGGGACTTATATTTATTCCGGCATTGTTTGCACTGTTTGAAACAATTAAGGAACATTCTGCAAAACCTGTTAAAAAACAGGAGGAGAAAAAATGAAAAAATTGCTTTTGGGCGGAATTGCCGTTTTAGCTTGTGTGGCTTGCAGTGTCGGGCCCGATTATAAAAAGCCCGCATTTTATACTGATGCGGAAATCGCCGATAGTCTTAATATTAAGGATAATGAAAATTATAAACAAAATAATTTTTGGTATAAAAGTTTCGGAGATGAAAGCTTGAATCGCTTTGTTAATGCGGCTTTGATTAATAATTATAACCTAAAATCGGCAATAGAAAACGTTAAACAAGCCCGTTATACCGTTTATATTAACCGCGCAGGTTTTTTGCCAAGCTTTAATGCTCAGGGAACATACTCGCAAAGCAATCAGAATTTGGCAGGATCTCTTCCTATTAAAAGTGATTATTTTCAAATAGGTGCTGATGCAACTTGGGAAATTGATATTTGGGGCGGACAACGACGACTTAGTGAAAATGCTCAAGCCCTACTTGCAAAAGCATCGGCTGACTTTGAAAATGTCAGAGTCTCTCTGGTTAATGAGACCGTTTCACAATATGTTAATTGGCGCTTGGCTCAAAAACTTTTGCATATATCCGAGCAAAACTTGTTGCTACAACAAGACATCTTCCAAACGGTTGAAGAAAAATATGCCTCAGGTTTGGCCGACGACTTGGATCTGGAACAAGCAAAAGAAGCCCTCAACCAAACAGAAATGAAAATACCTGACCTAAAAAAACAAGAAAATACTTATAAAAATGCTTTAGCTATTTTAATCGGTAAATTGCCTAATGATGAGATTTTTAAACAAAAAAGTTTGTTGTTTGAAACGATACCTGCGGTTAACGCGGAGAATATTTATAATCTGCCGGCAAAGGTTATAAGTATGCGTCCGGATGTTGTTGCTGCGGAACAAAATTTGATTGCACAAAATGCATTAATAGGAAATGCTGTTGCAAATTTGTTTCCTTCGGTTTCGTTGACAACATTTTTAGGATGGCAAAACAATACATTGTCTCCCGTTTTCGGTCCGGATTTTAATATGTATGACGGAAGCGGTGTAGTAAACTTACCTATCTTGCATTGGGGGAGTTTAATTAATCAGGTTCGTATAAGGGAATCGGAAACCAAACAAGCTTTCTATTTGTATCAGGGAACCGTATTAACAGCAATTTCAGATGTCGGCAATGCCATTAAAAATCTTGAAGAAGGAATCGCTAAAAACAAAATTGCTCAAAAAAATGCTGAATCGGCTAAAAATATTTTGGATTTAAGCATAATAAAATATGAAAACGGTCTTATTGACTTTGCTCAGGTTTCGCAAAATGAACAAGAAAAGTTACAAAGTGACTTAGATTTAGCTCAAAGTCAGGGAAATTTGTATGTGAACATAAGTAATTTCTATAAAGCCGTTGCTAACTACAGCCAGAAAAAATTGCTTCGCGGAATAGCATATGATTCATAGAGATTTATATTTGTGATTTCGGGAATATCACTGCCACGGAACAAATATCCGCGATTAAGCATGCATTTTTCGTATTTATGCTGATATACATCGTCATCATCCGAACGCGAATTTATAATAACGGGTTGAGCTCCGGGATAGGCGACATATGTTGCCCATATACCATACTTCGCATCCCAGTCGGCGCGAGTATTAAGCTTAGTTTCTTCCGTGTAGAACCACGAACGAATATCCGGAATAAATTTTGTTCTTTTGGAAGAATTTATGCATGTCTGATGATCTTTGGCAAATTTTTCTATACTGGTATTTTTTTTATGCCAATGGTAAACAACCTGCCCCTCTCCATAACGAAGCATGCTGCAAGAACTTAAAAATATAATACTCAAAAGAAAAAGTTTTCTCATGCCTAAAAATCCAAATTGGTGTAATTGCGGGAAGGTAAAATGCCTTTTATCGTATCTTTAAGAAGGTCTTTAAACGACGGACGCGACTTTATTTTTGAATACCAAATTTTTGATGTTGCAAATTCGTCCCAAGGAATATCCCCCAAATAATCAACAACCGAAAAATGGGCTGCAGCAGTCAAATCGGCCAATGAAAGTTGTTCTCCGGCCAAATATTGATGTTTTTCCAACAACCACTCAATATATTCCAAATGGTAACCGATATTGCTTAAACCGATTTTTAAAATTTTAGAATCAGGCGCCAAACCGTAAGCAAAGCGTTTTGTTATTTTTTCGGTAACAATATTGCGATATACTTCACGATAAAACTTATTGTCGAACCAGTCAATCATCCTTCTGATTTCGGCCTTTTGTTTGGGTGAACCGAAAATTAAAGGAACTTCTTGATATGTTTCTTCCAAATATTCAGAAATTGCATAATTACCGATTATTACATCGCCGTCATTTAAGAAAACCGGAAGTTCTCCCGCCGGATTAATTTTGTATAAATCGGCAGATATATTCCAAGGCTCTTCGTCTTTCAGAACAAAGAGCATTTTCTTTTCACTCATTTGCAACCTTATTTTGCGAGCAAACGGCGAAGTTGTATGATGAATTAATAAAACCATAGTGTGTGTAATATATAATCACTTTTGCCCGACGTCAAGACTGATATATTTTTTGCAAACAAACATTTTATTGTTTATCCAAACCGAATGTTTCCGGTATTTTTCCTTTATATTCAGCCTCAAATTCAGCCATCGTTTTATCAAGATTCTCTTTAATAAGTTTTACATTGTTTTCATTACTTAAGAGTCTTGAAATATTTTCAGTTAGGATTTTACGATTTTTTGACATTTTGTTAACGCCTATAAAAACAGGAATATTCCATAGCGCTTTACTTGAAGTTGATATCTGATGCCTTATACCGAGTTTTATGGCTTCTACGGTTCCGAAATAATATCCGCATAATATGTAGTCTGCCTCTCGTTTGAAAAGTTTTTCAAACATTTTATATGGGGTGTCAACTTCTTCAATATTATATTGTGATATTCTTTGATTAATAAAATCACTTAGCACTTCGTGAGTATATCTGACACCTTTCAACGATTTGAGATCATCAATTGTTTTAACTTGTGATATTTTGTCGGGCATCATAAAAACAGTTATAGGATTATATATCGGAGCAGGATAAATAAGCGCAACATCTTTAAATTTATCGCTTTGTGATAATGCCCCTATAAAAATATCGCCTCCAATTTCTCTGAGATCTTTCAATACCTTATCAACATTTCTTTCACTAACATTATATTCAAATTTTATATTACCGCCTTCCGTAAGTTTGTTAAGAAAAGGAAAAAAAGGTGAGCGATGCTCCACAGACCTTACGTTTCCTTTTGTATAAATCCAAGAAAAAGGAGGATAATTGCTTGCACCATCAACTTTTATTGTATATTTCTTTGTGACCCCCTTGATTATTTGATTTTCCCCTTCCGCATATGTTGCGTTTGCAACAAACAATAAACTTAAAATAAAAATTGTTAGTATGCCTTTTTTCATGGTTGCTTTTACTCCGAGTATTTATTATGTTATATGACAGTTTACATCTATTGGGTTAACAAACCTTTTAATTTTTGAGGAAATATTTAAATTATGAATAATCTGGGCGGATATGCGCAAAATGAAATGGCCGGAATGAGCGAGGCAGAACTTGAAGCCAGAGCTTTGATAAGGACAGCATCGTCACTTAACAGAATTAAAGATAACTGGGATAATGCAAAAAACGAATTGGTGCCGGCGTTGGAAAAAAACAGGAAACTCTGGTCTATCATTGCATCGGCAATGACTGAGGAAGATTGCCCTCAACCAAAAGAAATAAGGCAAAACATTCTTAATTTGGCTTCGTTTATATTTAAACAAACCCTTGACATCATCAGTCATCCGGAAGCCAGAAAGCTTGATATTTTAATTAATATAAATATGAATATAGCTCGTGGGCTGTCAGGAAACGCTTGATTTTTATAGATTTTCTAAAATTATAGAAAAATATAATAAAAAAAATAAAAAAATATGTTGACTATAAAAAATAATTATATTATGTATGTTTTCAGTTTATGGGGGTGTGGCGGAACTGGTAGACGCGCTAGACTCAAAATCTTGTGGCCTCAGGCCGTGTCAGTTCGAGTCTGACCACCCCTACCAACTTAGAAAGTCCTGATATTTCAGGACTTTTGTTTTTTTTGAAAGAAAAACAATGGCTGAACAAAATAATAATTTATTTAAAAGATGCTTAAGTGCCGCGCTTCATAATCCTATTGCTACAATTGTAATTTCAGTTATTTTATATTGTTTATTTCAAGCTTTTATTCTCGGAAACACACCTTGGCTTTATAAAACAATAATTACCGGAATTATCGGAATTTGGATTTTTATGTTTATTGCCAAGCATTTGCTTAAACTGATATTGCTGATTATTGCGGCAACTTGTGTTTTTTTCGGGTATGCATATTGGAGCAATCAGGATAAACGAAACTGCGAAGCTGAAGGAAAATATTGGAACGCAGAAACAAAAATTTGTGAAGAGAAAAAAAATGAAGAAGCTAAAACTTGGTTATATTACGTGGTTGACTTCTTTAAGTCAGGTATATCTTAACAATTGAATTCACAGACTTTTATCTCTGCTTTTGGATAACTTATTAAAAAATGGTTTATTTTTTCATTTTTTCTGTTATAAGAAATATTGCTTGTTTTAACAACTTATTGAATCTGAATGAAATATAAAACTAAATTTAAGAAAAAATATCGTCCGCATTACAGCGAAAAAAAGCCCATCTTATCTGAAAAAGAAATAATATTCAGAGGTTCGGGAAAGGCTATGGTTTTAAAATTTTCTTCAAAAGCGCAACTTTTTATCATCGCGCTCTTAGTTTTTGTTGCCGGTTGGAGTTTTTACACTTATCACCTGTATAATATGTCGGGACGTTTGGTGTATGATAAAAACCAAGAACTTCTGGAGACACGTGATGCATATGTTGATTTGATGAGTGATTTTATGGCTATTCAAAAAAATATTGATGATGTTTTAACCTCAACCAAAAATAACAAAAGTAAGGATATCGACCTATATAAGAAAAAAGCAGTAGTTGTAGAAGACAAAATTAAGCAAATTATGTCGGAAAAAGATTGGGTGGATAATAAAACTCTCAGCGACAAAACTGAACTTAATGAAATTATTTTGCAAAGAGATTTGATTATTGCTGAAAGAGACGCCTTGAAAGAACAAATTGAAGAACTGGAAAAAGCGGTAATCAATATTAAAAAAGCAGAATTAGACGTGTTTAACAAGGTGGAAACAATAGCATTAAAAGAAATCAGCAAGATTAAAAGCGCTTTTAACAAAGCAAATTCATCACTGAAACAAAAAGGCCTATATTTTAATCCATTGGCAAATTCCAAAAAAAGAGACTCCAAAGGAGGAATATTTGTTCCGGAATCGGTGGGCGTGCTTGAGGACGAAAAGATAATCAAAAAAATAAACAATATATATAAGGCTGTTGATGATTTGGAATATTACAGGGAAGTTTCGCAGTATGTTCCTTTGGGCAAACCGGTTTGGAGTTATTGGGTGAGTTCAAAGTTCGGAACAAGAGAAGATCCTTTTAACAACGGAAAAGCAAGACATAAGGGTATTGATTTAGCTTCACGCACAGGCAACAAAATTAAAACTCAGGCAAAAGGCAAAGTTACCAGAGTGGTTCACTCAGATACAGGATATGGTAATTTAGTGGAAATTGACCATGGAAACGGTTTTTTAACAAAATATGCACACTTACATAAAATTTATGTAAAAAAAGGTGATTATTTAGAAATTGATGAGGCCATTGGCGAAGTTGGTTCAACAGGGCGTTCAACAGGTCCTCACCTACATTATGAAATATTGTTCAGAGGGCATCCGGTTGACCCGATGCCGTTCATGCAAGCCAAAATATCTTAACGGAGATAAAAAATGAAAAAGCTTAAAAGATTGATATACCTTAAATTAGCTCGCAGGTTAAGCAAAAGCACAACGGGGGCTCCCGTTCCAAGTATTGTCAGCGAGAATACAAAAATCGTGGGCAATATTTTCAGTGACGGAATTATACATATTGACGGCTCCGTAGAAGGTGATGTCAGCTGCGATGAACTTGTTGTCGGAATGAAAGGAAGTGTTACAGGTTCCGTTACCGCCAAAAATTTACAGCTTTACGGAATTTTAAAAGGTAGAGCTTTGGTTGATAATTTGTTTATTTCTAAGTCGGCAAAACTTATAGGCGACGCTTCACATAATACTATTGCCATAGAGCCCGGAGCATATATTGACGGACATTGCATTCGTCAGGGCGGGCCCATCCCTGCAGAAGCAGCAAAACCGGATTTAATGCTGGTTGACAAGAGAAAAAATCATAAATCGGCATAGAATTTATATGATTTTACAAAAGCCCCGTTTTCATACGGGGCTTTTTGGCATATTTTTTGCATTAAATTGCTAAATAAGACTTTTTATAGTGAGGCCAAAATGACCATATCTAACTTTATACCTTCGGTTACCGGCATGAATTCTATGTCTGCTGCCTTGGAATCTGTTGCGGAAAATATTTCCAATATGAACACTACCGGATATAAACAAAGACAAACTTTGTTTAAAACTTTGTTGGGATCAGCTGAAATGGGGATCAACAATCAAAGCGGACTAAGTTCGTCACGTGTATCAATTAATGGTGTCAGCTCGTTTGACAGATATTTGGTTGAGCTCGATGGAACGGTTAAAAATACCGGCAACACTTATAATGTTGCAATAAGCGGAAATACAAATGCTTTTTTTAAACTCAATGACGGATACGGGAACTACTATTTCACAAGAGCAGGCGATTTTTCAAAAAATGATATTAACGGCAACTCATATTTAGTTTCAAGCGGCGGACTTTTTGTGCAAGGGTTTGCCGCCATTGACGGAAAAAACGAATTTAGTAATACAATATCGGACATTGTAATTAACGCGCCGTTTGCTTTAAAACAAATTGCTACTACTGAAGCATCAATTAATGCCAATCTTCCTGCAAGAGAAATTGATCAGGCCATGTATAGTATCAATATTTACTCCGACAGTTATGACGGAAAAAACCTGAATGTCGGTTTCAAAAAGCAAGAAGGCGCCATCAATACATGGGATTTGACTTTTAATATTGAAAACGGAACTGTTGTTTCAAATCAAAATATGGTTGTTTTTAATACGGACGGAACAATTAAAACTCCAAAAAATATGACTTTGACAATAAATTGGGATGATGGAACTACCAGCAATGTAGAGTTGGATATTTCTCAAATGACACAAATGGGAACATCGTCTCAAGTTACGAAAATTTATCAGAACGGATTTCCTTCGGGAACTCTGGAAGGAATTGGATTTAATGAAAATGGTATTTTAAGAGCAATTTATTCCAATTCAAACGAACACATAATTGCAAAATTGGCTGTATCAGGTTTTACTGCACCCGAAAATCTTATACCGGCCAACACCACTCTTTTTGAAGCAAGCGGAGAAGTTGGAGAAGAAAGATATGTGGATTTGCAAGATTTAATTGTTCCCGAATCAGTAGAAACATCTAATGTTAATATTGAACAAGAATTTACAAAAATGATTTCTGTGCAACGCGCATATAGTCTTAACTCGCAAAGCTTTACGGTTAATGATGAAATGCTTTCACTGCTTGTGGATTTGAAAAGCTAAAAAAATGAAATATTTAATTAAGATATTTTGGAAGTTGTGGAATTTTTGGTTTAAATTGCCGGATAAAATTCGTTTTTTGCTGGTGGGAGGATTTAACGCAACAGTTCAATATGCTTTGTATGTTATCTTTCTGTTATTGTTTGATGAAGAAAAATACCAGATTGCGCTTGTGTTGTCTTGGATATTATCAAGCTTTTCATCCTTTGCTGCTCAGAAAATTTTTGTTTTTGCGACAAAAGGAAATTTCAGAACTTGGGTTAAAGAATATTGCAAATGCGTGGGTGTTTGGGTGATTTCGTATCTTATCAATGCGGTGATTTTAGATTTTTTGGTCAGTATAGCCAAAATAAATGCTTATGGGGCACAGATTATTGCAGTAGCTTTCACTTGTGTAACAAGTTACCTTTTGTTTAAATACTTTGCATTTAAACATTAAAATATATCTTGTTTTTACCAATTTGCTGTAAATTCTAAGAGTTAACCAATTATATATATTTACTGAAGATGAATGCTTTTGTTCAGGAAGATCGTTATGATTGCATAGGCATTCAAATGCGTCCTGCAATTTTGTTGAAAAAGTAACAACTAAAAAAAGGAGACCTTTAGGGCCTCCTTTTTTTTAATCTCTTTAGAAAATCTTATTTAGATTTTTTAGAAACAGTTTTTTTGGTGTTTTTAGAAACTGTTTTTGAATTGTTTTTTGAAGCAGATGATGCCGGTTTCAAAATGATTGACTTAGCAACACGCAAAGAAGGTGTTTTCGCAACTGTTGTTTTTTTAGGCATCAAAACTTTGATTGATGAAGCTTTTTTCTTAGGAGCTTTCAAATCAAAAGAATTTTGAGCAGACAACTGGTTAATAGCAGCATCCCAATCGCTCAAGCTAGTGTTAGCTTGGCATCCATTGTTTTTCCAAATATAGTAAGCAGCTTCGCGAATAGCATCTTCATTGAAATTATACATTAAAGTTCTCCAAATAAAATAGATTAATAACGTTCTGTTCGAGCGTCATACTACGCGTCAATAGTTAAAAAAAAGTTTATATTTTCAGAAATTTAAAACAATTTTTATGGATTATTGAAAAAAATGATGTTATTTTCACTTTGCTAGTAATTTTTAAGGGATAAAGCACATGAATTTTCGTAAATCAAAATTAAGCGACATTGATGAAATGATGAAGATTGTTGAGGATGGGAAAGCCTTGCTTAAAGGTCAAAATATTAACCAATGGCAATTGGGAGAGCCTAATCGTGAGCGCTTGATTTCCGATATTGAAAACGGAGTTGGATATGTGTTGTGTGAAGGAAATGAAATTTTGGGAATTTGCGCACTTATTTGCGGACAAGATGCCAGCTATGGAAAAATTGAAGGAAAGTGGCTTTCTGAGGAAAAAGAATATGCAACGGTTCACCGGATGGCGGTTGCTAAAAATTGGCATGGAAAAGGTGTCGGGGTGGAGATATACAGACAGGCTGAAAAAATTGCAAAAGAAAATAATTTAAAAAGTTTACGAGCAGATACTCATCACGACAATTTGGCAATGCAAAAAACAATGTTAAAAAGCGGTCTTAAAGCTTGCGGAACGATATATCTTAAGGGCGGAGCTGAAAACGGTAAACCGCGAATTGCTTTTGAAAAAATATTATAAACAACTACAATTTTGCCAAAAACAAAAATATCATACTTATTAAAACCAATGCTAAGTCAAAAGCTTTTGATCTGATGTTTTTTTCCTTGAACAATATTGCACCGGCAATAAATGATACTACAACACTGCTTCTTCTGACCAAAGACACAATACTGACCAAAACACCTTCATATGTGAAAGATGAAAAATAGAAAACTTCCGCTGCAGAAATGAATACGGATATGAGCAGTATTTCTTTTCGCCAAACAAAGTTTTTTAATTCTTTAGAATGTGAAATCCATAAAACTGTAAAAATTAATGACATCAGCAACAACTGATAAAAATTATACCACACCAATAAAGATATCGGTTTAATTTCTTGGCCTCCGTCTATGGGGGAAGCAAGCAGATATTTGTCGTAAAGTCCGCAAACAGCACCTACGACACTTGCAGCAACAGTGAAAAATATCCATTTATTTTTACTGAAGTTTATTCCTTCTTTTTTTCCGCTTAAGCTAAGCAGGTAAAAAGAGATAATCGCCAACACAACACCTATCCATTGCATTAAAGAAAGCTTTTCACCAAAAACAATTATCGCTCCCAACAAAACAAGAACCGGCCTTGTGGCGTTAATCGGACCGACAATTGTAAGAGGCAGGTGTTTCAAACCTATATAGGCGAATCCCCATGACAATAAAACCAAAAATGATTTTATAAAAATAAATTTTTGTTCTTCAAAACCTTGCCAAGGAACGTATAAAGTTGAATATTCATCTATGATCCCTGCAGATGATAAAAAGAAAAAAGGCATAAATATCAGAGTTGAAAACAATGTGTTAAGTAATAGAACCACAACAACCGAATTATTGACCAATGCCTTTTTTTTGCATACTTCATAAATGCCAAGCATGAAAGCCGATAATAAGGCGAAAATCATCCACATATGATAAAAACTCCATATTTCAAATTCTGTTTTAATATATGATGATTTATAGTTTTTAACGATTTCAATGTCAACATAATTACCCCATATTAATAAAAAAGGAGGCCTTAACGGTCTCCTTTTTTATTAATCCTCTGAAAAGAAACTACAAGGAATTACTGCATTTAGTGTCAGATTCCTAAACGCACTAAAAACGTGTAGCAGTTCATTATCCTGAATATCAACATCGACTACTACACTATCACCTTTTTCAGACAGAACGACTTGTCCGTTTAAGCACTCGTCATTAAAGTCTATGCCATTGCTATGAGTTAATGTGAATAATTGCAGCCTTTGACCGGCAATTGACTTGGGTTCTATAACTTCTATAGCGATGTATATATATATCACATCTCCGTATAACACCTGTTTGGGGGCTCTCAATAAACGACCATGAATAAAACAACAACCATCTTCCGGAAATTCTTTGACTTTAATTTTTTTGCAGCATATTTTCATGTTCATAATAATAATATTTTTTAGTTCATAATTTTTTATCTGATAGCACAATAAATAAATTTGGACAAAAATCATGTTTTAATTAAAGATCGCATAAAAAAAGCCCCTATTCTACTCAGAATAAGGGCTTTTTAAAGCTTAATTTCTGCGCGACTATTTTTTGCCGCCCAAGAAATTGGTCATTTCTGCCGGAAACAATGCGATTGTTTGGGACTGCGACGATGCAATATCTTTGATTGTTTGCAAGGTTTTGAGCTGAATAGTTACCGGACTTTGTTCTAAGGTTTGAGCAGCCTCCAGCATTTTTTTAGCAGATTCAACTTCCCCTTGTGCCGAGATTACCATGGCGCGACGATTTCTTTCAGCTTCGGCTTGTTTAGCCATGGCGCGTTTCATATCTTCGGGCAGTTCAATTTCCTGAACATTTAGGGCATCAACATCAACACCCCATTTTTCGGTGGCAGCATCTACAATGGCTTTAATCTCATCGCCAATGCGTTTTCTTTCGGAAAGGATGGTGTCTAAATCGTTGGTGCCGACAACATCTTTCAGGGCTGATTGACTTTGTTGAACAACCGCAGTTACATAGTTGGCAATTTCTACCACCGCACGTGCAGGATCTTTAACTCTGAAATATACTACGGCGTTGATATTAACGGGAATGTTATCTTTGGTCATTACTTCTTGTTTGGGAACATCTACCGTTACAATGCGCATATCAATTTTTTGCATTGTTTGAATATATGGAAAAAACCAACGAAGGCCGGGCTCGCGCGTGTCAGTGTAGCGCCCGAGAGTGAAAACAATACCTTTTTGGTATTGCATTACAACTCGAAAACCGGGGATTATGATGAAAACAACAATTAAAAAAAGTATGGGAATGTAAATTGAATATTGCGGATCCATGGTATATTCCTTTCCTACTATGAATTTATTTGGGTTTATTGTAAATAACTTACCAATAAAGTAAAGGTGTTTTTGAGAATTATAAAACGATGAAAAAAAGCTCCGTAGATTACGGAGCTTTTTTATGAAGGGCTTAGCGGGATCCTTGATAATTGATTTTGTTTCGTTGATTATTGTTTATTTGTTTCCTGTTTGTGTTGTTTTTATTATCATCTTTCCCTGTCCTTTTGCCCTTAAATTTATCAGCTTGACGGATGAGGCGTTTTTGAATTGTTTTAAGTTCTCTTTGAACAATGAAGTTTTTATCAATCTCGGTGTATGTATATGTTTGGGTGCCGTTGACGTTATCAGATTCTTCGCAAACACCAATCCAATACTCGGATGATATTTCATCAACTTTTATGGTTTTACCGCATTTCATCTGTAAAACATCTAAGTTATTTCCAAAGTATAAATTTGCACTTTGCGATTTTACAACTTTAGCAGTATTTATCATTTGAGTTGGGTTTCCGTGGGTGGGAATAAAAATTACGTCGGACGGATTTTGTGCATATTTTTGAAATAGCTGCACCATTTTTTTGGTCTCAGACAAAACGGCATGGCCGCTGCGTTGCATTTTTGCAGTTTGATAATGACCCAAGGGTGTTTCTGCCTCATTGGCGACAATCGTAGCTCCTAATGCGGCAAGGCGAGCATACATTGCCCTAACCTCTTTTCCATTGATTTCTTCAATGCAACGTTGGCGAGCCAAAATGAGAGTATTGCTGTCAACTGTGAAATCGGGGTGTCCGATGCGTTGTTTTTTCTCTTCGTTTTGTTCTTTTTTCTGCTTGCCGGACTTTACTTTTTCTTGTTCCGACATTTTGTAAAGGCCGGACTTTTTGCCTTTTTTAGATTCTGCGAAAGCTCCACTCGGGATGAGGTATCTTTTTGAGGCCGGAAATTTTGATTTATAGGCTTCGGCTGAACCGTCAAAAACAACATCATCAAAATCGGCAACACCTGATTTTTGCATTGCCTTAAATGCAATTTTTGCCCAATAACCGTCTAAGAAAACCTTGCGTCCGGTTTCTTTGGCCACTTCCAAATCTATGGCTAAGTTTTGAACACTACGAGATATTACTGCGGATATAACTTGTTTTTCAGGATGTTGTTTTACAACTTCAAGAGTATTGGCGACTGCTTGGGAGTGAGTTATGAGATATTTGTCATCGGTTGCTGATGAGGTGGAATCTAAGATGACATTTGTTAACGGTTTGCGTTGGAGTAAATCTTTAAGTTCTTCAGAATTAAATCCCTTTCCTACTCTGACTTCTCCTAAGTGATAGTCTCCGGGGTGGAATATACCCGCTTCCGGTTTACCGTTAATTTCGGTTAGAATATGATACCCCAAAGCGCCCATGGTGGAGTGTGATACATTTATTGCTTCAATTTCAACTCCGTCAAATGATATGGGAGTTCCTGCTTCAACCTCATACATTTTGGGCCATTTTGTTTTCTCTACTCCGGCTTCAAACAGAGCTGATTTTAAGAGTTCTAAAGTTGGTTTTGATGCATAAGTAGAAGGCATTTCAAAACCGGCACGTGCAAGGTGGACATAGCCTCCAATATGATCCTCATGACCATGAGAAAGAAAAATAGCATCAATAGCTTTTTCGGCCAGACTGTCTTCGCTATTAAAGTATTGCCTGACATCGGGAATAGCTGCATCAACATCCATACAGTAATCGGGAGCAAATAAAGAGCCTAAGTCCAACATTATTCTTGTCGGACGACGATAAGAATCATACTTGTGTTCAATAATTGAACAGCTTCCGCCAATACGTTCTGCATTGTTACCGCCGACAAAAACATATTTGGTGCCAAGTCCCGACATATGAAAAACTCCCTAAAGTGTTAAAATAAGACTCGATATATCACATTTTAGACAAAATTGCAATATTTTTTGTCTTTCGTCTAAAATTAATTTCCAGATATTTTTTAAGAAAAACTTGCTTTAATTATATTTCGATATATAAATTATATAAAATATTTATTATGAGGAGGTTCTTTGAGATGAAATTTTTGAAATATTTTCTTTTGACTTTATTGGTTATTGTTGTTTTGGCAGTTTTAGGTGTTTGGTTGTTTTTAGAACCATTGGTTAAAACTTCTGTTAATAAGTTCGGCTCACAAATCGTTGGAACAAATGTTAGCTTGGACGGTTTCAAATTCAGTCCGTTTGCCGGTGAAGTTGAACTTAAAGGACTTAAAGTGGCAAACCCCGAAGGTTATAAAACCGAAAATCTGCTATCTTTGGGCAGAATCTTAGTTAAGGTTGATGTGAAAAGTTTGATGAGTGATGTTATTGTAGTTGATGACATTAGCGTGAATGAACCAAAAATCAGCTATGAAATGCCGGATTTTACAACAAGTAATGTTATGCAAATTCAACAAAATGTCGCTAAAAATACAGCACCTTCAGCTGACAAAGCGGAAGCTCAAGAAGCTGAAACCGTTAAAGAAGAAACAGCTACTGCTCCAAGCAAAAAAGTTGTAATTAAACGAGTTTTGGTTGAGGGTGGTGCATTGTCGGCCCTAACTCCGTTGCAAACAAATGCCAGTGCTTTGGAATTGAATTTGCCCGCTGTTGAAATAACGGGAATCGGTGAAAGCAATAATGGTGAAAATATTAAAGATACGATTGTTACAATCTTTAATAAAATTTTGTTTAATGCTACATCAGTGGTTACAAAAGCTTTGGGTAATATCAGCGAAATGTCACAAAAAGCAGCTGATAAAGCTGTTGCCACCGCTAAAGATAAAGTTGCCGATGAAGCAAATAGTCTTTTGAACAAGGTTAAATTTTGGTAGTTTGATATTGTTTTAAGATAATAACCGAGCCCTTTGTGTTTGAATTTAACATGGAGGGCTTTTTTAATGCCTTGCAAAGCAAAATATAATGATTATGTTTTTTCCTACAGCAACGGGAGGAAAAAATATGCAAAAATTAGTTACTTTATTATCAGTTTGCGGTGTGGCCGCGTGTAGTAATTTTAACCAAGCAAACAACACAAATTATTTATCGGAACTTCAAAGATGGGTCGGACGTTCGGAACAACAACTTTACTCATCATGGGGAGAACCTGCAGAGGTTTTTTATGTTACACCGGAAGAAAAAGTAGTTACATACATCACAACATCGGCCAGCGGAACTCCCGAACCTTATGAAAATCAATTTTATTATCAGGGAATTGACGATGATTACTACGACAGCCTGTTTTCAGGCCCTATTAATGAAAATCAATTCGGACCATATTATTGCAAAACATCATTTGTTATTCAGGATAATATTATCATAAATTATAACTTCAATGGTGATAACTGCGTATTAAATTAAAAAAAACTCTTGACCTTTAAAAAACTTTCGTATAAAAGTCTGTTCTGTGACAAGGTCGCAAGCACCTAATGGAGAGGTGGCAGAGCGGTTTAATGCAGCGGTCTTGGAATCGCAGATAACCAAAGGTTCAAACCGACGAAAACAAACGAAGTTTGTGACGGTTTTCTCAAAATATTATTTTTTCTTATACACCTAATGGAGAGGTGGCAGAGCGGTTTAATGCAGCGGTCTTGAAAACCGTCGAAGGGGCGACCCTTCCGTGAGTTCGAATCTCACCCTCTCCGCCAATTAACTTAAGCCTGACTTTTCAGTCGGGCTTTTTTCGTTTACTACAAAAATTCTTCGCCTCAAACTTCGCTTAATATAAGCTCGTTTTCGTCGGGGTGAGCTGTCTGGCTCATAAGCTCGCTGCGCTTGCTAATTCGCTGCGGTCACTCGTTTTGTAAATTCGTTTTCGGTAGCTTA
>JAZLEQ010000023.1:0-19985 GCA_045615365.1 Alphaproteobacteria bacterium | reverse complement strand
TGTTCCTTCAGGATCTTGCATATTGGCATTATACGCATCAGTGCGTGATGCTACCAATATCTCTTCTCCTGGAAAATAAATAGCATTTGCATACAACACAATCTCTTGTGTTGTGTTTTTGGTTGACTTACCATAAACACTTGAATAATCAAGGCTTACTGGCATTTCAACCAATGCACCGCTTACCTGCGCACTTCCCTTTCTCTCTTGCGAGAAATTGAGTGTAGGCTCAGATAAGTTGATTTGGTAATCAACTCCATTAACTGTAACTATAAAGTTCCAGTTATACGACTGAGTAATCTGATGATTACCCTGAGTTGTTGAATGCACATAAGTTCTTACGAACTGTTGAGCTTTCAACTCTCCGGTTGCATCATATACCCAGTTGCCCGGAGTTGTGCTCTGAAGAGTCAAAGAACCATAAGTTGTTGAGAAATTGTTAGTTTCAATTCTCTTCAACTCTTCTGCTTTCACAGAATGGTCTTTCGACAATGACAAGGTATACGTCTTGTCATTCTGGGTATCAACTGTATTGGTAATCTTAACGGTTACCTCTACGCTTTCACCCTCATCTTCAGAGGTTATTTCTACTTTCTGTTCATTTTTCGGAGCAGCCTTTGAGATTTCAATCTCCTGGGTTGCAGTAATTGTTTTTCCGCTAAGAACTGACGAATAAACAACCTGAACCGGAAGAATTATATTCTCTCCAACCGTTGTCTCCGAACCGATAACGTCTTTTACAAACGCTACCGTAGGAGCAGAAAATTCATTTTTATAAACTTTGCCATCAACAACCAACTCAAAGTTTGCAAGATATCTTGCTACAACTTTATTAGTGCAATGGCTATTCGAATTGGCATATACCACCTCAATCAACTGAGCTTTAAGCTCTTTTGATGAGTCATATTGCCAATCCTTTACAGAACGAGACTGTTCTGCCAATGAATTGGATGATACAAAGTTAAAATTCTCCGAAGAGAAAGTTTTCTTTGCCTCAGCCTCAAGGCTGTGAACCTTTGCAAGTTTCCTTGTATAGGTCGCATCCTTGTCTGTATCAACAGTGTTTTTGATAGAAACTGTTGCTACATATTCAGCTTCAGTTTCAGACCATGAAACGTTCACGGTCTGCTCGTTCTGCTTCTCCACCCCTCTATAAAGATCAATAAACTGAGAAGCTTTCTCAGTCCATCCACCCCAAGTTGAACCGTAAACAAGCTCAACCGGAAGGATCTCTTTTTCAGGGAGTGTTTTTTTGCTGCTTATTTTTTCCTCAAGTCTCTTCACAGCAGCAGGTGCAGAAACTGAAAGGTTATAGATTTCTCCGTCAACGGTAATACTGAAATTACCCAGATATTTCTGAGAAACTTTCACATCACCATCAGAAGTTTTGTGAATATAATCTTTCACCATAATCTGAGCTTTAAGCTCTTTTGATGAGTCATATACCCACTCTCCCTCTGTTGTTGACGAAAGAGAAAGGCTTTCATCTGAAGAGAAATCAAGGTTTTTATCCTCAATTTCTTTTTTGTCTTCAGCGAAGATTTCATGAATTTTTGAGATTTCTCTCTTATAATTCTTGTCATCTTCTTTATTTACTGTATTGGTGATAATCACCTCTACAGTAACCTTATCATCCTCTTCCACAACCTTAACCTCAACAGACTTTTCGTTCTCATGAGGTGGGGTTACATCTTTCTCTTTGATAAGTTTAATTTGTTGAGTTGCCTCAACAACATCACCTTTCCATGAAGAGCGATAAACACTCTCCACTGGTAAATATTCAAACTTATTATCATCAGAAGACTTCTTTTGACCTATACTATCTCTCACAAAAGAAACCGCCTCTGGTTTGCTCTCATGAGTATAGACTTGGCCGTCCATCTCTAGGACAAACTTATGATAACTCTTACGAGTTATCACATTTGTCGTGTGAGAGTTTTTGTGATTGAATTTTTCAATCACTATCTCCGCCTCGATTTCATTTTCTTTAACGGAGCCGTCTTTCTCTGTTGACGCCAAAGAAAGACCTTTTTCTGAAGAAAAATTAAGACTATCAGTCTTAATCTCCTTCAGATCTTCAGCTGAAAGCTCATGGAGCTTATTCATGCTGAATGTCTTAACTGTGGTATCCCTACCGATTACCACAGTATAGAAGGCAGTAACCTTCTTGGAATTTTCCTGCCATGTAACTGAGCTCTTTGGCTCAGTTGCTTTGGCAATTTCATCATAAGTGCTGGTAGCACATGATGAAATTATAGTTGCAAATGCCATTACCGCAACCATCATGCCTAGCATGCGAGCTGCAAATTTTCTTAACTTTTCCATATTATATTTTTTTTTATTGTTTATTCATTTAATAACCGCTTACGCTAAAACGGTTTGCAGTATTATACTTTTTCATCAAATTTATAAAAATTCTTATATGAAACGAACAATAGAAGCTTCCATGGGACAAAACGCTATTTGCCACCTAAATAAAAACTCTTTTTTTCATATCCCATAAAAATTTACATAAAAAGATGCAATAAGATAATATTCTGCGATTTTAATTATATCATATTTTAGGTTTTGCGCAAGCACTTTTTGCTGCATTTTTTCATTAGATTCCAAGCTTTAAGCATAAATTTTGTTTTTTTCTTTCTCGAGTCCCTCAAAAAACGAATCCACTCTCTTAAAAAAACGAATCTTCCGACTCGGAATCCGACAAAATTAGGTTAATTTTTTGCTTAAATTACCTAAAATTTTAGACACAAATAAAATTCCCGAAAGTTATTAAGATTTTTATCCTCAGGGCAAAAAAATTTTTAATTAGCATTTTTAAATAGATAGGCTTTCGACTCGTTTTTATTAACCATTTAAAGGTTGAGAGATAATTGCGAATATATAACAATGCAAACAGCCGCAAGCAAGGCCCGATATTTTGTTTTTTCTTCGGATAAAATAAAATTGTGCATACAACATATTGTGGGTTTACTTTTTATTAACACTATATATTGTATGCTTAATGTCAAAGCTTGGCATTCGAGTCTAACAACGAATTGAAAGAAAGAAGAACAGGGATATGTCAGAGAAAGAATACAAAACATCAACCGTCGCCGAGGAAAATATCGGAATCGACAATGTTACCAAAAGAGACGGAACTCTTGCTCCTTTTGATAACTCCAAAATATACAATGCCATTTTCAAAGCCGGTTCCACAACCAAAGAATTCGGCGAAGAAGAAAGCTGGTTGCTAACCGCTCAGGTATTGAAGGTATTGAAACACAAATTTTCCAAATCATTACCGTCCATTGAGCAAATTCAAGATGTTGTTGAGCAGGTTCTCATTTCTGCCAACTATTTTGAAACCGCAAAAGCCTATATTCTATACCGCGACCAAAGACAACGTTCTCGCAACGATCAAAAAGTTATGGTTGACGTTGAAAGTTCAATCAACGAATATCTGCAAAAACTCGACTGGCGTATCAACGAAAATGCCAACCAAGGCTATTCAAACGGCGGCTTAATCCTTAACGTTTCCGGCAAAATCACTGCCAACTATTGGCTCAGCCACGTATATCCCGCAGCTGTCGGCGAAGCTCACCGCAACGGCGACTTCCACATTCACGATTTAAGCATGTTGGCAGCATACTGTGCAGGTTGGTCTCTGAAAAACCTTCTTCATGAAGGCTTCAACGGCGTTCCCGGAAAAGCCGAAGCAGGTCCGGCCAAACATCTTTCTGCTGCTGTCGGCCAAATGGTTAATTTCATGGGAACTTTGCAAAACGAATGGGCCGGTGCTCAAGCATTCTCTTCGGTTGACACCTATCTCGCTCCCTATATCCGCAAAGATAAACTTTCCTACAAACAAGTATATCAAAGCATTCAGGAACTCATCTATAACTTAAACGTTCCTTCTCGTTGGGGTTCACAAACTCCGTTCACCAACTTCACTTTCGATTGGGTATGCCCTGAAGACTTGCGCGAAACTCATCCGATTATTGCCGGCGAAGAACAAGAATTCACCTATGGCGAGTTGCAAGAAGAAATGCACATGATCAACAAGGCCTATATGGAAGTTATGATGAAAGGCGATATTAAAGGTCGTCCGTTCACCTTCCCGATTCCCACCTATAATATGACACCTGACTTCCCGTGGGAAGACGAAAACACCGAACTTTTGTTTGAAATGACCGCTAAATACGGCCTGCCCTATTTCCAGAACTTCATCAACTCGGTATTAAAACCCGGTCAAATTCGTTCAATGTGTTGCCGTTTGCAACTTGACCTCCGCGAATTATTGGCCAGAGGCAACGGCTTGTTCGGATCTGCCGAACAAACAGGTTCTATCGGCGTTGTAACCTTGAACTGCGCTCGTTTAGGCTATGTATATAAAGGCAACGAAGCCGGTCTTTATGCCCGCACCGACGAATTGATGGAACTTGCCAAAACATCATTAGAAATCAAACGCAAACTCATCCAACGCTTGATTGACGGTGGCCTGTTCCCCTTCACCAAACGTTATCTCGGCACCTTGCGCAACCATTTCTCTACCATTGGTGTTAACGGCATCAACGAAATGATCAGAAACTTCACCAACGATGAACATTCAATCGCTGATGAATGGGGACAAGCTTTCGCCGTTAAATATTTGGATTATATCCGCGAAAAATTGGTTAAAATCCAAGAAGAAACCGGCAGTATGTATAATCTGGAAGCAACCCCCGCCGAAGGTGCAACAACTCGTTTTGCTCGTGAAGACAAAAAACGTTTTGTTGACATCATCCAAGCCGGCAACAAAGAAAATCCTTTCTACACAAACTCATCTCAGTTGCCTGTAGGCTATACTGACGATCCGTTTGAAGCTCTTGATTTGCAGTCAACATTGCAAACAAAATATACCGGAGGAACAGTTTTGCACCTCTATATGGGACAACGCATTTCCTCTGCCAAAGTTTGCCGCGACATCGTAAAACGTGTTTTGACAAACTACCGCTTACCGTACATTACCATAACTCCTACTTTTTCCATTTGCCCCAAGCATGGATACATTTCAGGAGAACATAAATACTGCCCGATTTGCGACGAAGAAAAGAAGGCAGCAAAGAGAGTCGCAATGTCAAGAAAAGATGTTGCATAAGTGTTAATTTTTTAAGAAATAAACGGAGATTAAAATGACCACTATTAATTTTGAAGATATCAGACTTGCAGACGAAGAAAGACAACCTTGTGAAGTATGGACAAGAGTTATGGGCTATTTGCGTCCTTATTCTGAATTTAATGTAGGCAAAAAGTCTGAATTTCGCTCTCGTGTATGTTTTTCTGAGCTAAAGGCAATTGACGGTTGCGCTTGCCATTGCGAAGATAATTCTTATGCAATAGCAGCAGAATAAACGAGAAATATTATATGTCTGAAATAGTTATCGGCGGCGTTGAGAAATTCAGCGCCGTTGATTTTCCGGGGTGTTTGAGTGCTGTTGTTTTTATGCAGGGTTGCCCTTGGAAATGTCCTTTTTGTCACAATGCCTCTATCCGCCAGATTTTGCCTGAGACCGATTTTTCTTGGGAAAAGTGGTTTGAATTCCTAAAAACCAGAATAGGCAAGCTTGATGCCGTAACCTTTTCCGGTGGTGAACCATTGGTGCAAGATTGCTTAAAAAAATATATCACCGAGGTTAAAAATTTGGGCTTCAAAATAGGCCTACATACCGGAGGTTATCGCCCCGAACATTTGGCCGAAATTTTACCTCTGTTAGACTGGGTCGGATTAGACATCAAAGCCCCGTTCGAAAGCTCACACTACCAAAAAATCATCGGGACCGATCACTTAAACAGGGTTGAAAAAAGCTTAAAATTGTTGATTGAAAGCGGAATTGATTTTGAATGTCGCACCACTTGCGATCCTCGTTTTTTAACATCAAACGACTTGCTTAAAATTGCCAAAGAATTAAAAAAACGCGGAGTTAAAAAATATTTCTTACAAAAATATCGTCCGATTGAAACAGATAAGGCAACAACAGATTTTGAATGTGAAAAGATTTTTGCCGATTCTAAACTATTGGAATTTTTGAAAAATAATTTCGCTGATTTTGAAATAAGAAAATAACATAAAAAATTTGGGGAGCCGTTATTCATACTCCCCAAATTTTACCCGTGAATATAATAAAATAGCCTATTTTCTTCTCAAAAATGCAGGAATTTCAATATTAACCTTATCTTCGGTGCTATCCATAAATGTCGGAGTAATAGGTTCTTGCACTCTAGGTGTCTGTTTTTGCATATTACGTTTTGCAATAGAACGTCCGGTAAACATATCAATAAATCTGCTACGACGCGGTTCAGCATCATTAACGATCAATTTTTCTTCTTCCTCCACCGGTTTTGCCACATGAACGGGATTATGATTTGGAAACAGATCCATTTCTCTTTCCGGCATTTTTAATGCGGATTTAGGAACAAACGGGCTGTCTTGAGCGCTCAAAGCTTCGTTATATAATTTATTTTCATCAATAACTTCTTCAGGTTTGCTTTCTTCCTGTTTGTTAATAATAGCCTTAAACAATGACGATGAATTCGGCATATCGTCCATAATTTCAGATTTATTCAAACCGTCAAAGTCATCAAAAACGACTCTTTCATTTTCTTCAACATCGTTTCTGACCGGAAATTCTTCGACTACTGCTTCTTCAACAATTTCTTCCGCATAATCATTGCTTTCCTCGGCGATATCATCCGACATTTTTTGCAAAACCTCTTCCATTCTGTCTAAAGAAGACTGTGCCGGTTCTTCATAAACATTAACAATCGGAGCAACTTCCTCCACAACCGCCTCAACTTTTTTAACCGGCTCAATTTTTCTGACCGGTTCATTTGCTTTTCTTAATCTGTCATCAATTCCTGTAGCCACGATTGAAACTCTGACCTTACCTTCCAAGCTTCCATCAAAACTCGAACCGAAGATAATATTTGCATCTTCATCAACTTCTTCTTTAATTCTGTTAACCGCATCGTCAACTTCCATCAAAGTAATATCTTCGCTTGCGGTAATATTAATTAAAACACCTTTAGCGCCCTTCATCGAACAGTCATCCAAAAGCGGATTCGCCAAAGCTTGTTCGGCAGCTCTGATAGCTCTGTCATCACCTTCTGCCTCACCTGTTCCCATAATTGCCTTGCCTTTATCTTCCATAATTGCTTTCACATCGGCAAAATCAAGGTTAATAAGTCCGGGCATAATCATCAAATCGGTAATTGAACGCACACCGTCATACAACACATTATCGGCAATAATAAAAGCATCCGAAAGTTTTGTATTTTTATCGGCGATTCTAAACAAATTTTGGTTCGGAATAACAATTATACTATCAACTTCTTTTGTAAAGTTTTCCAAAGCACTTTCGGCAGTTTCCGAACGTTTTTTACCTTCAAACTGAAACGGTTTTGTAACCACACCAACGGTTAAAATACCTTTTTCTTTAGCAATTTTTGCCACTACCGGAGCAGCACCGGAACCTGTTCCGCCTCCCATACCGGCAGTAATAAACACCATATTAGTGCCTTCCAGTTCGCGCTCAATTTCTTCGATTGCTTCTTCTGCGGCCAACTTACCGATTTCCGGTCTTGCACCGGCACCCAAACCTTTTGTAGTTTCCAAACCGAGCTGAATACGTCGTTGAGTCTTTGAATTTTCCAAAGCTTGTGCATCTGTATTGGCAACAATAAAATCAACGCCTTCAAGTTTTTTATCAATCATATTATTAACGGCATTTCCGCCACCGCCACCCACACCGATAACCGAAATCCTCGGTTTTAATTGCACAACATTCTTTTCCGGCACTGCTAATTTGATACTCATTGTATTAATCACTCCTTGACGATTCATAAAAAAAATTGGTATTTGACATCATAATAAATCAAATACCTTAAGTTTTAGTTACCAAGCAAGTATTATTAAAAAATTTTTTCTACCCCCAAATTGTTCGCAACCACATAGACACATTATCAATAAAACCGTTTGAATTCCCAATCGGCTTATTCACCACTTTTTTAGGACGTCGTTCATTAAAATTGGCTCCGAATATCAACATTCCTATGCAAGTTGAAAAAACTGGAGAATTAAGGCTTTCCGGCAAATTCAAAACATTACGCGGTTTTCCCAAACGAACCTGCTTATCCAAAACCATTGCTGCCACATCAACAACCCCCGGCAACAACGAAGCACCTCCGGTCAAAACAACCCTATGTGATGTATCATGTCCCAAACCTGCCTCATAAAGTTTGGCATTAACCATTTCAAACGTTTCCTCGATTCTCGGAGTAATAATATCTATAAGATCCGAACGAGGAACCTGTTTAATACAACTGTCGTCCTCCTCACCTACCGGATAAACATTAATAGTATCAATGCTGTCCTGCAAAGTTAAAAACGCGCATCCGCTTAAAGTTTTCAATCTTTCGGCATGAGAAAACGATGTTGTCAAACCATATGCAATGTCATTTGTTACATTACTGCCGCCAACCGGAATTGAAGAAAAATAGATAGGATGCCCGTTCTTAAACGAAGTTATAGAGGTTGTTCCTCCCCCCATATCAATAACGGTTGCTCCCATTTCTTTTTCATCATCAACCAAGCAAGCCAACCCAGCCGCATACGAATCAAACACTCGTCCGCTTATATCCAAATGGGCATTTTCAATAACAGTATTCAAATTTTTGCAAAACTGATCCGGAATAAGCCCAAGCAAAATATTTATAGCCAAATCTTCAGCAAACAAATTATGCGGATCCTTCAAAAGTTCACCGCCATCCAAACTATATCCGTTGTGAATACAATGCACCAAATTATACTCACCCACATTAACCTTTGCGATTCCCTTCAAATAAACTTTTTCCAAATCGGCATCGGTAATAGGCTTATTTTTGTTCAAAGTAATTGACGAAGTTCTCAAAACACTTTTGGTTTTTTCCCCTCCAACACTGACAATAACCTTATCGATTCCCACATTTGCCATCTGCTCGGCATCCTGCACCGCATTTCCTATCGCAATTGTAGCCTGCCCGATATCAACAACAATACCGTTTTTAATCCCGCGCGACGCATTATGTCCATACCCGATAATACTAATTCTTTTGTCTTTTCCGACTTTTGCAATAACACAACAAACCTTAGATGAACCGATATCTAAGGCTGCAATTGTTGAAACTTTTCCAAAAGTGTGCTGCAAGACAAAAACTCCTATATTTGATGTTCACGCTTTTTCTTACTTTTATCTTCTTTTTGTAATTTAACAATCACTTTGTCGTCTAATCGTAAATCGATGATAGTTAATTTACGCTTAAGAATACCTTTTGTTTTTTCCAAATTTAACAATTTTTTCCATGCTTGCTCAAAATTTTGTTCAGGCAATTTAACTGTAACCCCTTTTTTGGCATCATCCAACACCAAATTCCACCTTCGTTTGGAAATAAAACTGGCAATTTTAATCCTTGAAACAAAACTTTCGTCAATATCCTCAACTCTGCGTAACAATGACAATATATTTTCTCCGGCTCCCTCTCCGACAATCTGCAACACTTCTTTATCCTGAACATAGTCTGCCTCAATCACATATCCGTCCATATCCAAAGGATAAAATTGTCCTTTTAGTTGCCAAACGGCCAAAATTTCTTTTTCGGTAATATTTATTTTCAGAACATTCGGAAAGAAACTTCTTCTGACTTCCACATCTCGTATCCAAGGCAATTCTTCCAAACTGTATTTTATCACACCGACATCAGCCTTTAGCAAATTATCGCCTTGTTTTATATTTATCTTTTTTAATATATCCTCTAAAGATGTTCGTTTTCGCCCCGTAACCACCACATCTTCTAAAGCTAATTCTTTGGCTCCGACAAAATCCAATATGCTATTTTTAATTTCTTCAATTTTTTTATTAATTAAGTCGTTTTTCAGAACAACTATTGAAGCTGCAAACAAATAAGTAGAAAGCAAAACGACCAACGTTGCACGCAATCTTGCCGGCCAATACTTAACAGGTGTTATAACTTTTTCATTATCTGTCTCTGTTTTGCTTTTCTTAATTTTTTTCATTTTGCCACACCGACTCTTTTAACTTCCCACTCCAAGACTATGGCCGTTTCTTTTTTCACTTTATCAATAATTTTGTTTCCCAAATCCTCAATATCTTTAGCCGTTGCATTTCCTTTATTCACCAAAAAATTACAATGAACATCAGAAACTTCGGCATCATTCACCCTAAATTCTCCACACCCTGATTTTTTAATCAGTTCCCAAGCTTTCAAACCTTCCGGATTTTTAAATGTTGATCCCGCTGTTTTAACATTATACGGCTGACTTTTTTTTCTGTATTCTTTATGTTGATTAATTATGTCTGAAGTTTTTTTACTTTCCTGTTTTTCAACTTTTAAGGTCAACTCGGTAACGATCCATTCTTCAGGAAAAAAACTGCATCTGTATCCCAAATTGAAATCATCAGCAGAAACTTCCAATTCCTCCCCTTCAGCATTAACAATTTTTGCTTTCAGCAAAACATCTTTTAATTCCTTTCCGAAACAACCTGCGTTTGTTTTAATGGCGCCGCCCAATTCACCGGGGATTGAAACCAAAAACTCTAACCCACCCAATTCATTTTTCAGCATAATTTCCTTCAACTTGGAATTTTTAATTCCGGCACCGCAAACCAACGTATTGTCCTCAATTTTCCATTTTTTGTAAAATTTGCTTTTAAGCTTAACCACTACCCCCGGAATTCCACCATCTCTAATCAGCAAATTTGATCCGCCGCCAATAACAAAAACCGGAACATTATACGGCTTATTTTTCATAAAATTTTGCAAATCTGCATTATCTTTCGGAAAATAAAAAACTTCTGCTGGTCCGCCAACACCAAACCAAGTATACTTGTTCAAGGGTTCATTTTCAAGATATTCCCCGTTCACTTCCGGCAACAACGACAATAGGGTTGTCTTTGTCTTTTTTTTAAACCACAACATTGAATTTCCTCCCCATTCAATAAACTTTATCAACGGCATCAGCCAATCTTTTGGCTGCGTCAACAATAGCAACCTTTTTAGCCGAATCAGCCATCACCTTCAATTTATCTCTGTTTTCAATCAAATCTTCTAATACCGACTTCAATTTCAACGCACTGAATTCAGACTGATTAACAAGCACACAACTTCCGGCATCAGCAAATTCTTTTGCATTATAATATTGATGATTATCTGCTGCCGTAGGAAGAGGAACAAACACCGCAGGCACCCCTGCTGCCGCAATCTCATACACAGAAGAAGCCCCTGCTCTTGAAATAGTGATTGTTGCATTTTCATATAATTCAGGCATATTTTCAAAAAACGAATTAACTACAGCCTCGCAATTTAATCTCTCATACAAATTTTTCACAACATCTTCATCACCTTTACGACACTGCTGATAAACACACAATTTTTTTCTGCATGTTTTGCTTAATTCGCCAACGGATTCAGGCACCACTTCAGAAAAGACCTTAGCTCCCTGTGAACCTCCTAAAACAACAATATTCACTTTTTCAGAATTGCTGTCATATTTTTTTTCATACAATTTCACAATGTTTTCTCTAATCGGCATTCCGCACAAAATTGTCTTAACGCCTTTAGGCACAAACAACGTATTATTAAAACTTTGAGCAACCAAAGTTGCATATCTGGCCAAAATTCGATTTGTTCTACTCATAACCGAGTTTTGTTCGTGAACAATCAAAGGTATTCTCAAAACAACCGCCGCAACAGCCGTCGGAAAAGAGGCATAACCACCAAACCCCACCACACAAAGCGGTCGTCTTAAGATTAAACAATAAATTGCCTGCAAGACACCGATTCCCACTTTGCATAAACTTAACATTTTTGCCACAATCGACTTTCCGACAACTCCCCCCGAACATATTGCTTTGTTCTTAATTTCGGTCAATTTTCCCTTATAGTTCTTAATACCTCTGGCATCAGTATAAAGTTCAACTTCATATCCTCTTTTTTCCAATTCCCAAGCCAAAGCCTCTGCCGGATAAACATGTCCGCCTGTTCCGCCCGCCGTTAAAACCACATATTTTCTATTGCGTTTACACATAATCTTTATTCTCCGCATGAATATTTTTTCTGGTTAAAGATAACAAAATTCCAATTGTAATTGCTGCTCCCAAAAGCGCCGAACCGCCATAAGAGATCAAAGGCAAAGCCATTCCCTTAGCCGGACCTATCTGTAACGTTGCCGCCATATTAATAAAAGCCTGCAAACCGAAACTGATTGCCAAACCGCACACCGACAAAACAATAAACATATTATTGTCCCGTAACGATATTAACATAGATCTTATCACTACAAAAGCATAAACAAGCACAATAAACAAACAAAATATCATCCCATATTCTTCACCGGCCACCGGAAAAATAAAATCGGCATGCGCATCAGGAATTTTCCATTTAATAACTCCTTCGCCGACCCCCACACCGAAAAGTCCTCCGTTTTTAAACGCATTCAACGAATATTTAACCTGATCAGCCGGACTATCACCAAACACACCATCTAACAGCTGTTTCATTCTCACCTGAACATGCGGCAAAAACACATATGCACCGGCCATAAGAATGCTTAGGATTGAACCTCCTAAAACCACTTTTTTTAATGGCATTCCGCTCAAAAACAGTTGCACAAACCACACTGCTCCAACCACAAAAGTCATTCCGTAATCAGGCTGCAACAACAGCAACAAACAAGTCAAACCTCCCAACACAGAACAAATCAACAATCCCGAAAAGTTCCTATACTGTCTTTGCATTTCAAAAAGCCATGCCGTGCAAATAACAAATGTCGGTTTAATAAACTCCGAAGGTTGCAACTGAATACCAAAATCTATCCATCTGCGACTTCCTTTAATTTCAATACCGAAAAACAAAGTAAGTATCATCAAAAAAACAGCAGTCACATATCCCAATATAGCCACCCTGCGAACTTGTCTTAAATTCAGCATTGACAAAAACAAAAGTCCGACAACTGCTCCGCATAAGAATACCGCATGCTTAAATACAAAATGATATAACGGCTTTCCTATAGTTTTTGCCACTACCGGCGATGCAGACAAGCTCAACAACACACCACATCCGATAAGTATAAAGACGGCAACAAGCAAAGCTTTATCAACAGTCCACCACCAGTTAGCAACCATATTTCTGCTTGTTCTGGAAAATGATATAAGCATTACTTACCTCACCCTTGTTAATCAACAATATAAGTTAACAAAGATAAAACCGCCAAAATCAAAGCTATTACCCAAAAACTATAAACAACTTTGTTCTCTGACCATCCCAACTGTTCAAAATGATGATGAATTGGCGCCATCCTAAACAATCTTTTTCCTTTTGTAATCTTAAACCATCCGACCTGCATCATAACCGAAAGCGATTCTATCACAAAAACACCGCCGGCAATTACCAACAAAAGTTCCTGTTTAAGCATAATTGCAACAAGCCCTAAAAACGCTCCCAATGACAAAGAACCGACATCGCCCATAAACACTTTTGCCGGCTTCAAATTAAACCTTAAAAATCCTACACATCCTCCAATAACCGCCGCACACATAACCGCAACTTCGCCAATATTTTCAACTCCGGTCAAATCATAATCCAAAGCAGTAACACCACCGAAAATAAAAGCAATAATCATAAACACGACAAACGAAATTGTCAGCAAACCGCCTGCCAAACCATCAAGTCCGTCGCTCAAATTAACACCGTTAGAAGCTCCGGCCATAACAATCATGGCAAAAGGAACATACAACCATGCAATATCAATTTTCCAAAAACTTATATACGGCAAATTAACAACAAATCTCTTATCAATCGGGGTCAAATAAGAAACTGCCAATATAGCAATCAGGGCTGTTAAAAATTGCAACAACAACTTCATCTTTGCACTCATGGCGGCAGAGGTTTGTTTTGTCACTTTAATATAATCATCAACAAACCCCACACCGGCAAAAACAACCAAAACACCAATTCCTATCCAAACAAACATCGCCGACAATTTGCAACACAACAACATTGCCACTATTGCAGCCGTCAAAATCATAATTCCACCCATTGTGGGGGTTCCTTTTTTGGTCACAAGGTGAGATTGCGGTCCGCTTTCTCTGATTGGCTGTCCTTTTTTCTGATGAACTTTTAAAAATTCAATAAACCTTCCGCCAAAAACCAAAACAATCATCAGCGAAACCAAAAAAGCCAGACTGCAGCGAACATACAAATTTTCTGCGAACACATTAAGATTAAACAGATTTGCCAAATAAACCAACATTTTCTTATTCCAAAAATATAAATTTTCATTATCAGGCAACTCTAGCACCAAAATCTAAACAAATATTAAACATCTGAAACAAAAAATAATTATATTTTTTTCATCACAAACATTGACATTAAAATCAAACCTACATATTATCCGCGCCTGAAATTTACAATTTAAATATCATTAATTAGGAGTTAGCCGCCCCGGAGTTTTCGGCAACTACTTTTTTCAGGCAGGCTCAAAACACATTTCCAAAATGGGTGTTGTTGATATCGATTCAATATCCGAAATTGTGTGTGGCGAAAAAATTTCTTAAAACTTAAAAAATTCAGGTCGCAAAAGCTTCTTGCTTTTACGACCTTTTCCATTATTATTGTAAAAAAAATTAAATCAGGAGAAACAAATTGCAAACCGGAGCTCGTTATCAAGCCGCATTAGATATCTTAACCCAAATCTTCGCAGACCAAACTCCTGCCGACAAGATTATCAACGACTACATGCGTGCCCGCAAATACATCGGTTCCAAAGACCGCCGTTTCATCTCAGAAACAGTCTGGAACATCATCCGCAACCGCATGAAACTTTCGTTCGATTCGCAAAGCAACGACCCTCGTAAAATTTTGCTCTATGCTCACCGCAACAACCTAAACGAAATTTTCGATTCTTCCACCTATGGAATGTCTCCGCTAAGCCCTGAAGAAAAAGAATGGCTAAGAAACGAAAACGAAAACCCATATCCCGACTATGTTGAGGCCGAATGTCCAAAATGGATTTTCTCCAAAATAAATGACATCAATTTTTGCAAAGCCCTAAACCAAACCGCCTCCACCGACATCAGAGCACACGGAACATCTGCCGAAGAACTTAAACAAAAACTCACAAATGAAGGAATAAGCTCGGATTTTGGCGCCTATTCGCCATACTGCCTTAAAATAAACGAACGCTTAGTTTTAAACAACTGCATAGCATGGCAAGACGGCCTTTTTGATGTTCAAGATGAAGCAAGTCAAATTGCCGCAATTTTGGTGGACGCTTCACCCAAACACAAAATCATCGACTATTGTTGCGGCGCCGGCGGCAAATCTTTAGCCTTAAGCAACATCTTAGACAATCAAGGTTCAATCCTTGCCTACGATATCGATTCCAAACGCTTGGAAAACATCAAACCGCGTCTTGCTCGGTTAAAAATTAAAAACATAGAACTCACCGACATCATAGCCGGCTCCGACAAAGACTTTGATCGTTTCATTATTGATGCTCCCTGTTCCGGCACAGGCACATGGCGCCGTAGTCCCGATGCCAAATATCGCTTAACTGAGAAAAAACTCAAAAGCCTAAACAAAACCCAATCCGAAATTTTGGAAATCGGTGCTGCCAAAACCAAAACAGGCGGCCGCATAATCTATATCACATGTTCAATTCTAAAAGACGAAAACGAAGATATAATCAACCAATTTCTCTCACAACATTCCGAATTTGAGCTCATAAACATCAAGCAACTTTGGCAACAAAAAATCGCAACCCCATATCCTCACTCATCGGAATTTTTCTTAAGAATGTCGCCTCAAACCACCGGCACCGACGGATTTTTTGTTTGCATTATGGAACGCAAATTCTAAAGCTTTGCATTTTGTTTATATATATATGAGATAATTTCGGCAACTGCGGCAAAAGCCTCCACCGGAATCTCCTGATTTATATCCACTGCTTTCAATATTTGTAACAAATCGGCATCTTGCTTTATTTCAATATTATTTTCCTTTGCCAATTCGACAATTTTTTTGGCAATATCGCCCTGTCCTTTAGCCAACACCACCGGAGCATTATTTTTTTCTTTTTCATACCCCAACGCCACGGCATAATCATCATTAGTTGTGGAAAATTTGGAAGTTTCGTTGTCTTTGTTTGGCAATGTGCTATTCTCCGAATTGAACACAGTAAGGTTCCGAAAGATTGTCTTATGACAGGGAAATAATAAGCACTCTTTTGATATTTTGCAAGAATTTATTGGCACAAAACTTGCATGTTTATCAGCATAAAATGCTTATAAACAATGAATAATTGGGGAAATTGTATGGATTTGAAGAACCTTACGGTTTTTAGTTTGGCTAATCAGAATATGCGTTATTTGTCGGCAAAGGAAAGAGTTATTGCCGGCAACATTGCCAATGCCTCCACTCCCGGCTACTTACCCAAAGGACTTGAAAAGCCCGAATTTTTACAAACATTGGAAGGCAAAAAGCAATACCCTTTATCCGCCACCAACGGCAGACATTTCAACAAGATTCAATCTTCACTCAACCCCGAAACACAATCGGGCTTTAAAGTATTCACCCAAAAACCGCACGATGCGCTCACCATCGACGGCAACGGAGTAATCTTGGAAGAACAAATGAACGAAGCCAGCAAAGCGAGTTCGGAATACAAGCGCATGATAACCATTTATAATTCATACAAAAAC
Source organism: Alphaproteobacteria bacterium (assembly GCA_045615365.1). Lineage (GTDB taxonomy): Bacteria > Pseudomonadota > Alphaproteobacteria > RF32 > CAG-239 > CAZU01. The sequence continues at coordinate 3,213 of JAZLEQ010000023.1, read as the reverse complement.
ATGCTTTCAACCGCAACAACCAAAATAAACGGATAGGCTGAATCATGGCAGGGAACTTAACATTAAGCGCCGACATTGCCGCCTCAGGCATGAAAGCACAAGCAGAAAGGCTCAAGGTTATATCGCAAAATATGGCCAATGTCGATTCTGTTTCCTCCACTCCGGGGGGCGAGCCATATCGTCGTCAGGTTGTAACCTTTGAAAACTACCTTGACCCTGAAACAGGTGCGCAAAAAGTTCGGGTTGACAACATCATCAAAGATCCTTCTCCTTTTGAGAAGAAGTATGATCCCAACCACCCCGGAGCCGATGCGCAGGGCTATGTCTCTTTGCCCAATGTCAATCCTTTGGTTGAGATGATGGACATGAAAGAAGCCCAAAGGGTATATGATGCCAATTTAAACATGCTCAAAACCGCTCGTGAAATGAACTCCAGCGTGCTGGACATATTAAAATAAAGATTATATAGGGGAATAAAAAAGTGGTAAGCAATATCTCAAGCGCCTTAAGTGCATATCAAACAGCCTTAAACCGCATCAACAACATTCAACCGTCAACCAATTTAAACGAAGTTGCCAAGCCGCAAAACAGTTTCACTCAAGTTTTGCAAAACACTCTTCAACAAGCAGTTGACACTCAAAAACATGCTGAGATAACCACTTTGAAGGGAATGACCGGTCAGGCCGATATTCAGGATGTTGTTTTGGCCATATCTAATGCCGAACAAGCACTGGAAACTGTTGTTGCCGTACGCGACACCGCCATCAAAGCATATAACTCAATTATGCAAATGAACATCTGATAAAAACTATTTTAACAGCATAAAAAAATGTGGTATAATCAAAGAATAATAGGGTAAGAAACATCCGAGTATATTAAGGAAACCAAGGGTTTAAGTCAATAATGCAAGAATTGGCAAATAGCTTTGAAAAGCGTTTTAACCCTTTACGAACCTGTTTCGTAAAGGGCTTTGTTGTTTCCGCTTCGAAACCCCTTCCCTTAATTTTAAGGGAAAGTGCTAAATCAAAATCATCACTAAAGCTCGTAATCAAAAAGCAATCCCCAAACTGTCATCGTTTAAGCGAACAAGGTGAGCAAAATCAGCGATCTTCGATGTATTTAAAACTAATTCGAAGATGCCTGATTTCGTTCGCTTCCACTCTCTCAAGGCATGACATTGTCAAATTTAAACCGTCATCGCTCCGAAGGAAGCATTCTTCCTTCGGATCAGCGATCTTCGAATTAGTAAAAATTAATTCGAAGATGCTTAATTTCGTTCGTTTGCACTCACTTAAAGCGCATGACAATTTAAGTTATACATCATCACAGGAGGTGTGTCATGAGTAATACGACCATAACCTTAACCGCATCGATGCGCAGTAATTTGATGTCATTAAAAAGCATTGCCACACAAATGGACAAGACACAAACACGTTTGTCCACCGGCAAGAAAGTAAACTCGGCGATTGATAATGCAAGTGCCTATTATCAAGCGCGCGCGTTGACTAATCGCGCCTCAGACTTAAGCGCACTTTTAGACAGTATGGGTCAAGGTATTCAAACAATCCAAGCGGCAACCGAAGGGCTTACAAGTGCAACCTCGTTTTTAGAACAAGCAACCGCAGTAGCCAATCAGGCTTTGGCGAGCGATTTTGTTGCGGAAGATGATAAAGCCCCAACGATAATAAGTATGGCAAGAAGTGTTGACGCGGATATAAATGATTATATACAAGTAGGCTCTGTGGCAGAATTGAATACTGCGTTGGCTGATCCGGCAAATAAAAAGATTTTAATTACGGAATCTTTAACTTTTGCAGAAAATGAACATGTTGTTGTAAGTTCAGGTGTTACTTTGCGTGGTGCAAAAGGCGTTGAACTCAATTTTACTAACAATAACGCATATGGCCTTGGTGCTTCTAATGAAGAATTTAGAAATGCTTCTGCAATTGTTTTGAAAGATGGAGCACGTTTGGAGAGCTTGGTTATTAATGCCGAAGCAAAGACGGCAATGGACGGCTTGGTAATCGGTATTTATGCCGAAGGCACCGTTGAAATTGATGTTGTGAAAATTAATACTGATGGTGCATCTTCTATTGGTGTTTTCGGAAAAGATTTTTCTTCCGTCGTAACCGGCGATGCTTATATTAGTCTAGGTGACGCGATAGATGATGTGGGAATTGTCTTTAGCGGAAATGGCAAAATAAAAGGAAATTTCGTAGCGGATTGTGCAGCTTCATCTCTAATTTCATATGGACCTGCTATTGAAGAAGGAAATTATAATTTTATTTTTGAATCTCATATGGCCTCTAATGCAAGTTTTAATACCGCTGTTGAATTAAATGCGATAATAAAAGACGGCAACTTATCAGCCACTGGTGGTAATGTTGATATTTATGAAGGAAATGATCTAACAAATACTGATTATATTCGGATTAACAATAAAATAGAGCAAGCAAAACAAGCATTTGAGATAAGATATAATAATGCTGCAGTTAATCCAGATAGTGGAACCGGCGAAGCCGGTGGAACGGGTGCCGGCGAATCCGGTGGAACGGGTGCCGGCGCAACCGTTTATGTCGAACAGTTCAACAGTATATTAAATGAGTTTAACACTCTTATAAAAGATACATCATATCAAGGGGTAAACCTTCTTAAAGGGGCGGATTTAACGCTAACCTTTAACGAAAGTCGTTCTAATAAATTTACGGTTTCAGGTCGCGATATGAGCTCCGAAAACCTAGGGCTTATCACTCGCGATTGGACGAGTAAAGCCGATGTTGAAACCTCAATCAAAGAGCTTACCGAAGCGATTGATGCAATACGCGAATTTCAAACCGAATTGGGGAATAATTACAGCATTATCCAAACCCGTCAGGATTTCACCGAGGCTTTGGTTGATGTTTTGGAAACCGGTGCCGATAATCTGGTGCTTGCCGATATGAACGAGGAATCAGCTAATTATTTGGCACTCCAAACCCGCCAACAATTAGCGACCAACTCACTTTCATTAGCAGCGCAGTCTGCACAATCAATTTTGAGTTTGTTTTAATATTTCTCTTTAAAATCCCCTCTCTTGCTTTCAAGAAAGTCCAGGGGATAAGAACATTAAAATCCCCTCTCTTGATTTCAAGAGAGGGTTAGGGTGAGTTTAAACAAATATTGAATCTAATTCTAATTTAAACTCATCTAGATTTTTAAGCAATTAAAAATTGC
>JAZLEQ010000022.1:0-34672 GCA_045615365.1 Alphaproteobacteria bacterium | reverse complement strand
CCCCCCCCTACATTTCTAAGGGTTTGCGCCGAAAAGGAGGTGGGAGATGTTAAATAGCATCACTTTAACCGCCTCAATGAGAACGAATTTAGCGTCGCTTAAAACAATCGCGACACAGATGAACAAAACACAAAATATTCTTTCAACCGGCAAGAAGGTAAATTCGGCGATTGATAATGCGAGTGCCTATTATCAGGCGCGCGCGTTGACTAATCGCGCCTCAGACTTAAGCGCACTTCTTGACAGCATGGGACAAGGGATTCAAACAATCCAAGCGGCAACCGAAGGCTTGACAAGTGCAACCGCGTTTTTAGAGCAAGCAACCGCAGTAGCTAATCAGGCAGCAAGCAAAGCAACAAATATTGTAGCACGAGTTTCTACCGAAGAAGAACTTTTAGCGGCAGTAAATTCCGGACAAGAGGGTTTTATCGTTTTAGAAAACGATATTACGATGTCGGATAACCAAAATATCGTTTTGAATGATAATCAATCACTTGTCGGAGCAAAGTATTTTGATAAAAATGCCACTCAGACTACCTTAAATTTCAATTACGATATGTCGGAGGATGTTAGGTTAAGTTCGCCTATTAAAGTAGGAAATAATGCAATTATTAGCGATTTAAATATAAATTTTGTAAGTAATACAAGAAATATTGATGGTGAAGGTGCTGTTATTTTAATCCATGATAAAAAAGGTGTTAAAATACAAAATTTGAATATTAATACTGATACTTCAGCAGCAACCAAAGTTGCAGGTTTTCATGGAGTTAAGGTGGATTATGGTGGTGTTGCTGAATTAGGTGGATATATAAATATTAAAGTAGCAGGGAGTTATACAAGAGGAGTTCATGTGACGAATCTTTCGAAGTTAGATATAAATAATGCAAAAGTAAATGTGAATGCCGTTGATGAAATGGGGATAAGATGTTATAGTGGCTCGGTGATTAATGTGAATGGCAAATCAGAAGTTAATGTTCTATCAGGAGACGGATTATTATGTTATTACCAAGGAACGTTAAATATTAATGATGATAGTTCTGTTAATATGCTATGTTCAAGTGTTGCGATAGCCAGTGTAGCAGAAATAAATGTGAATAATCAAGGACGTTTGAATATTTCAGCGCCTAATTGTGACGATAATGCAGGTTCTTCTATAAACATCAATTCTGTGGATGCCAATGTAAACATTGATGCAAATATTGGAAGTGGCAGTTGCAATTTTTCTGCGGTTGATGGAGCACAGATTGCAACCAAAGACGGAACGTATACTTTTAATAATGATGTCAATGACATGGTGTTGAATTCAACCAATTTGGCAGCAAACGGAACTTTGGATGCGGATAAAAAAGCCGGATTTGATGCAGAAACGGCAGCGATTTTTGCGGATTTTGAGGCTTATATGGCTACTAATGTTGGAGCTGAGGTTGACAGAGTTGATGCAGCATCGATAGGTGAAAATAAACAATTTTCAGATATTTTAGAGGAATTTGATAAGTTGATTTCTGATACCTCATATCAAGGGGTAAATTTGCTCAAAGGGGCGGATTTAACCGTTACATTTAACGAAAGTCGTTCTAATAAATTCACGGTTTCGGGGCGCGATATGAGCGCCGAAAATCTCGGACTTATCACGCGCGATTGGACAAGTAAATCCGATGTTGAAACCTCAATCAAAGAGCTGACATCGGCGGTTGATAAGATTAGAGATTTCCAATCGGAATTGGGAAATAATTACAGCATTATTCAAACGCGCCAAAACTTCACAGAGGCTTTGTGCGATGTGCTTGAAACCGGTGCGGATAATTTGGTGCTTGCGGATATGAACGAGGCTTCGGCTGAATATCTAATGTTGCAAACTCGCCAACAACTTGCCACCAACTCACTGTCATTAGCGGCACAGTCGGCACAGAGTGTGTTGAGTTTGTTTTAATATTTAAACCGTCATCGCTTGAGCGAGGAACGAGCGAAATCAGCGATCTTCGAATTTTTAAAATACATCGAAGATGCCTGATTTCGTTCGTTGCACTCTCTTAAAGCGCATGACAGTTTAATTTTCTGCCTTCCCTTAAAATTAAGGGAAGAGAAATATTATTCATATCTTTCAGATTATGGCGTCTATTTCTTTTTTGGCCTGAGAAAGGATTTCTTCAATATCGTTCCCTTTAATATCAAGCCCTTGCGCTTTTACCATTTTGACATCATCAATCAGATATAATTTCTTGCAAAGACCTTCAATATAACCAAACCCGCATTCATCAGAACCATAGCCCCCTTCGGTGGTTATATAATATAGTTTTGTTGCGCGACATACTTTTTCCATTTTGCCTTGCGGGGAAAAATTAAACGTGATTTTTGATACATTGATGTTTTCAATATACATCTTCAAAATTGCCGGAAATGACATATCCCAATACGGAGCCGCAATTACTATTATATCTGCCAAAGCAAAATCTTTTGCCATGTCAAACATGGAAGAAGAAAAATCTTTAGATGCAATAAAACCAAAACGTTCTTTTAAGCGCTCTTCATTCATAGGTTGGATATTTGATTTGACAAGTTCTACCTCTTTAACTTCACAACCCAATTTTGATACCAAATAATCGGCTAATCTTTTGGTGCGAGATTCCTTGCCGACGCAAGCATTTATATATAGCAATTTCATGTTAAACTCCTCAATGTTTTTTCGATATTTTAATCATTTATCGTTGCTTTTGATTTATACAATGATGTATTATCTTTTTAGAAGATTTAAATGGTTGAGAATTGGCATGACAATTTATGAAAAAACACAAAAACAATTATTTGATTTGAGCGAAGAAAAATATCGGAAATTTTCGGCTTCGCTTATTCCTAATATTGCAAATGTTTTGGGAGTTAGAATTCCTGTTTTGCGAAAAGTCGCAAAGCAAATTTGCGATAATGAGGAATGGGAAAAATATGTGGCAAAAATGCCAAAATATATGGAAGAGGCAATCATTCAAGCCATTATAATAGGGGCAAAAGCTAAAAGCCCGAAAGATTTTGATATGATTGAAAAGTTTGTTGTGAAAATTGATAATTGGGCAGTTTGTGACTGTTTTTGTTCTTCGTTGAAGATGGTTAAAAAATACAAGGAAGAAACTTTTGATTTCTTGCTAAAATATCTTAACTCCAAAAAAGAATTTGAAGTGCGTTTCGCCTTGGTTGTTTTGCTTGATTATTTTGTAGATGAAAAATATTTGGGACAGATTTTTAATATATTAAATTCTTTTTGCCACAACGGATATTATGCGCAAATGGCCGCCGCTTGGCTAGGGTCGGTTTGTTTTGTTGAGTTTCCGGATGAAACTTTTGAATACCTTAAAAATTCGAAACTTGATAAAACCACTTTCAATAAAACAATCCAAAAAATTAGAGAATCTTATCGGGTGGAAAAATCTGTTGCAGCAAAACTTCAAACTTTGAAAAAATAACCCTTGAAAAACAACTTTTTTATGTTGTCTGCAGATATTGTCGGATATAGGATAAAAACATCTTAAGGACTAATATTTGCGGACTTTTTATTATGACTGATCTTCCTGCTTTGGGTGTTGAAAAAAATGGAAACAACGTCAGGTTTTCGGTGTTTTCCGAACATGCTGAAAATATTGACCTTTGTTTGTTTTCCGATGATGAAAAAAAAGAAATCAGAGTTCCTTTAACTAAAAGCGAAAACAATGTTTGGAGCATTGAATTGAAAAATGTTCCGGAAGGGCAAAAATACGGATATCGTGCAGGTGGCGAATTTAATCCGCAAAAAGGATTGTATTTTAATTATAATAAATTGTTGGTTGACCCGTTTGCCAAAGAACTTTCTTCGTCAATTACAGATTGGGAAGCCCCGGAAATAAGACTTACAAACGACTTAAACAGCGCAAATTTCGTCCCTAAATCGGTGGTGGTGTATGAGGATGAGGAAAAAGACGCAATAAAATATCCGTATCTTAACAAAAAACCGAATACCGAATGGAAAAATACAATTATATATGAAGCGCATGTTAAAGGATTTTCTTTCTTAAATGACCAATTACCTGAAGAAATACGCGGAAAATTTTCGGCTTTTGCTCATCCTGAAGTTATACGATATTTGAAATCGCTTAATATTACTCATTTGGAATTGATGCCTGTTACTACAACTTGCGGCGGACCTCAGCTTAAAAAAGAAAAAGGTTTGAGCGATTATTGGGGATATAATCCGATTAACCATTTTGCTTTGGATAAACGCTATGGCTCGCGTGACGATTTCAAAAATATGGTTAACGAACTTCACAAAGCCGGAATTGAGGTGGGACTTGATTTGGTTTATAATCATTCCGGAGAATTTGAACATAATTTACATCTTATTTCGTATAAGGGTATTGACGCACCAAGTTATTACCGCATGACAGAAGACGGATATTTTGTAAATACTACCGGTTGCGGAAATTCAATTAATACTAACACAGATATTGCAAATAAAATGATTGAAGCCTCCCTTGTCTATTTTGCAAAAAATTTAGGAGTTGACGGTTTTCGTTTTGACTTGGCCGGCGATTGCGCATTGGATAAAAATAATCAGTTTGACCCTAACGGCAGATTTATGCAAACAATTCGCAAAATATCCAAAGACTTAAATGTGAAAATTAGCGGAGAACCATGGAGCGCAGTCGGAGGATATTTCAGAGGACAAATGGATGGTTTAATGGAGTGGAACGATAAACACAAAGAAACCGTTCGTCGTTTTTATCGCGGAGACGAAAATATGGTGCCTGAATTGGCCGGACATATATCCGGCGGTGAAGGTTTGTATTATAATCAGCCAACATCAAAATATGTGCGGTTTGTGTCGGTGCACGACGGATTTACTGCCTTTGATGTTGTGAGTTATGATAAAAAAAATAATTGGGCAAATAACGAATTTAATAATGACGGTTGCAATAATAATGCATCTTCAATATCGCCTAATAAAGAAATTGCATTCAGAAGAATTAAATCGATGATGGCAGCAAGTATACTATCGCGAGGAGTGCCTCTGATTTGCGCCGGTGATGAATTTGCACGGACTCAGTTTGGTAATAATAACGCATATTGCCAAGATAATGAAATAAGTTGGCTTAATTGGAAAAATCTTTCAAAAGAGCAACGCGACTTATATCTTTTTATTCGCAAAGTTAACGCCTTGCGGGCAGAACACAAAAGCTTTGCCAATTTGGATGTTTTTTCAGGCAACCTTATCCCTAATTCAAACAGAAAAGATATTGAATGGATTAGACCTGACGGAAATGAGATGGAAGTTTCGGACTGGCAAAACAGACAAAACCATGTTTTGGCATGTGTTATTAACGGCAGAAACGGAGAAATCTCGCGAAACCCATCGTCTAAAAATAATAATGATAATGACTTTATGATATTAATGTGCGGCAATACATATGGAACTGTTGAGTTTAAGTTGCCCGAAGCTCCAAACAAAAAAAAATGGAACTTAGTTTTTGATACAACCGGTGAACATAAAAAAATTAATGAAAACGGAACATATAGTTTAGAACCTTACAGTTATGTTTTGTTATCGTCTAAACGCGATAAAAATTCACAAAACGAAAAGATGAAAGACGTTAGCTGGTTTATTAGTCAAAAACAACGTTAATTGCTGTTCCAATTACGATAGCCTATGTCTTGCCTGATTGTTTTGACAACAGGTTTGTCTTTTGTGTTGTATATGCTTAGGCCAATCTCTTTTTCCAAATTGTATTTCTGACCGAAATATTCAATATTTTTACCGTCAATTCTCAGCTCCGGATGTTCGGATAGTTTGGTTTTGGATGAAGAAAATTTATATTTATTTTTCCATACATCTTTTATAAAACGACCTCCGCGAGATGAAACAATTTCAAGTTCGCCTGAGCTATTTTTGAATGCAACGACCTTTGCTTCAGGACTTATTAAAATATCGGGAGTTTTAACGGTGAACATGCTTAATATTCCTGCAAATATCGCAATAATACCAAAGTAACGCCACTTGGAAAGCCAGAGCATGAGCCATAAACCACCAAACACTATCAACATTAATCCCCAATGAGGCATTGAAGCTACTTGATATCCGGCATTGGGGAGTGATGAAACCCAACTCGTGATTTCATTAACCCACGAAATTCCGGCTCCTACAATCTTTAAGAAAATTGAATCTGCTCCAAAAGGCATAAACAACAATGACATCAATACAAACGGCATGATAACCAAACCGATTATCGGGCCGGCTAAGAAATTGCCTATTGTGGTGTAGATTGCTACCATGTTGAAATGGTATATCGCAAACGGAAGTGTCATGATTGAAGCAATCAAATCGGAAATTACAACACCCGAAATATACAAAACAATAATCCTAAAAAATTTGTTTATTCCGTTTACTTCTATGAATTTGCTTATTTTAGATGATATTTTTTCATAAAAAGCTATTAACCCCATAACAGCGGCAAACGACATTTGAAAACTTGCCGAAACTAAAACTTCGGGCGATATAAATAAAACTATAAATGCAGCTAAAGATATGGTGGCCATGGATATGGCTCGGCGGTTTATCAACACTCCAAGCAAAACTACAAATGTCATAATAAATGCTCGTTGTGCAGGGATTGCCTGCCCGGATATGAGTAAATATATAAAGCTTAGAATAATGGCAAAAATTGCAGCAATTTTCTTTGTGTCTAAACGTAGGGATATTGGTGGAACAAATGCTAAAATAAATCTTATAAGAAAAAACATAATACCCGCAAGCATGCTCATATGAAGTCCGGAAATTGACAAGAAATGTGCCAAACCTGAATTCCGATATTGTTCATATAGCTGTTTGCCTATTCCACCTCTTTCACCTGCAATAATTGCAGAAGCAATTCCTGCTTCATCGACAGGAAGTGTCTTGTGTATGTGTCTGACAATTTCGCGACGAAAATTTGCAATATAATTAGAAAAAGTCTTTTTATCACCGGTTGCACAATCAATTTTAAACCATCTGCTTTCAGCATACCCCGAAGCTTTCAGGCCTTCAAAATATCCTTTACGATCAAATTGATAGCCTCCGACTACAACTTCGCTTGACAAGGGAGATATAACAGCAGCCATTTCAACACAATCACCAACATCAACATTAAAATTTTTGGCTCGTTGCGTTATTCGTATTTTGCCTTTTATATGCTTATCGTTAAAATCAGATACATTTTCCATAATAAAACGCGGACGACCTTGAAAATTGGTATCAATGGAACTTATTTTTCCTCTAATATAAATAGCATCTTCGGAGAAATCTTGCTTTTCTTCACTCAACCAAATACTTTTTATTTGAACTACGGTAAAACCTGCTAAAATTATAGCTAAAATTCCAAATACATATAATATTCGAGGATAATGGCGAAAAACAGCCGCTAAGATTATCAAACTTTCAATAATAGCTAATGTCAGCCATTTGCTTGGTTCTGATGATAAAGAAAAATATATGGAAATGCCGAAGGCAAACAAGACAGGAATCCATAAAAGTCGACGGGAAGCATCTTGTTTCCAACAACTTTTTATGAAACTCAGCATTGTATCATTCTCAAAATTATATCTGATGCATTTTCACTTGGGGTTTGTTTGCCATTACTTAAGTAATGTTTTACATCATTAAACCCGCTCATTTGATTTTCATATGCAAAACCGTTTTTTAATAACTCATTTATATGACTTACTATATTTTCCGGAGTGCATTTTTCCTGTAACAATTCAGGAACAATAGGTTTTTGCAACAGGATGTTAGTTAAATTTACATATTTTATTTTAACCAGATATTTTGCAAGTAAATATGTTAATGGAGAAACTTTATAGGCTATTATATGCGGAATATTGCAAATTGCGAGTTCTAAAGCCACGGTTCCTGATGCTGCTATGGCTGCTGAAGAGGCTTGAAAAGCTCCATAGCGTTCTTTTTCCGTTTCAAAAACTTTAATCGGAAGGTCTGAATTTTTAACATATTCCTTAACTCGGGATGAAACCGTTTTTACTGTCGGCAATGCAAAAAATACATCAGGATTTTGCTCGTATAAAAGTTTGGCTGCCTGCAAAAAATCGGGCAAAAGTTTACTGACTTCGGTTTTGCGAGATCCCGGTAGAATAGATATTATTTGTTTGCCTTGCGGAATGTTATATGTTTTTCTGAAAGCATCGCCGTCGGCCTTAAGGGCATCGCTTTCAATAACAGGGTGCCCTACAAAATCGGTTGCAAGGTGGTGCTTAGTGAAATACTGCGGTTCGTTAGGAAGCAGTGTCATTAATGCATCAATGTATTTATACATGGTCTTGGCTCGTCTTTTTTTCCAAGCCCAAACTTGCGGTGCTACATAGTGCATTTGTTTGATTGAAATCTTTTTTTTGCGCAGAGCTTTATGAACGCGTGAGCAAAAACTCCAACTGTCTATGGTAATGACAATATCAGGTTGTTTGTTTATAATATCTTGAACGGTTTGTTTTATTCTTTGTAATACCTTCGGGATACTGGGTATTACCTCAAAAATTCCCATAACTGCAAGCTCTGAAATGTCAAAAAGCGATTTAAGCCCTTCGCCTTCCATTGTGTCGCCGCCGATACCATAAAACTCAACATTATTATTTGTCTTTTTTCTTAATGAGCGCATTAGTCTGGAACCAAGCAAATCACCACTCGGTTCACCGGCGATAAGATATATTCTAACTTTATTTGAGGTAGTCATGAGGATTTACTCCCATAATAAACATTCCGTATTTTTCGGCTAATGCTATAGTTTCTTTTTCATCAACTATAAGCCCGTTACCCGCATGGACAACTATGCCTTTCAGACCGCTTTCATGGGCCCTTTCAACTGAACGAGGACCTATTGTGGGCAAATCTATACGCATATCTTGTTGTGGTTTACGAAGTTTTACCAAAACTCCGTCATCTCCTTTACGGCGATAGTCTTTACAGCGTTTAATCAGCTCATCGGTTCCTTCTATTCCTTCAACTCCAAGCACCAACCCTTGTTGGACAATAACGGCTTGACCTACATCAAGACGACCCAATTCAAATGCTACTTCAATTCCTCTTTTTATGTTGGTTTGATCTTGTTTATCAGGCTTATTTTTGGTTAAAATACCTTCTTTCACCAAAATTTCCGGCATTATCTCATGCACGCCTTTAACTCGCATTCCGTCTTTTTCAATCTCAGAAACAACTGCTCGTAATATTCCGTCATCACCGAGGGCTTTAGCTCCTATTTTGGCAAAAAATGCGGCTGTTCGCAAATCAGGAATCAAGTCCTTAAAACTCGGGCGACGAATTGTGCCTATCATGACAACATCTTCAACACCTTGCTCGGCAAAATACTTAAAACCGCTGCCAGCTTGCCCAATGCGAATCCACTGATGGTCAACATTGCGATTTTCAAACAAGTCTTTCTCGGCATTGCCTTCTATGGCCAAAACAGTAAATTTTCTGTTTTGCTTAATGCATAAATCTATGAGCGTTGCAGGAATGCTACCCCCACCGGCTATAATTCCTATCTTTCCAGAATATTCTTCCATTAAAAATTTACCCTTTTTCATATAAAAAACAAAACTTGATATATGAGCAACAAAACATTCGATATAAACAGCAGTCTTTTGGAAATCTTACATAAGATAAACGACCATTTCATCTTGTTTTAGTTATCATATATCAAGTTTTGTAAAAATTGATTTAATTTTAACAAATAAATCAATTTTGATACCGAAACTGAGAAAGCCCGAATTTCGGCTTTGAAAACTATTCAGCAGTCATAACCTTACGACGACCGGCTAAGCCATCGCATATGAAATCAATTTGTTCTATAACCAATTCATTATCTTTGAACTTTTCTCTAGCCTTTTCAAGACGGATGTTAAAGGTATCTTCCTCACTCTTGAAAATATACATAAATGCTCTGGTAACAGATTTTACGGTTGCTTCATCCATACCGCCACGCATCATTCCAATTCTGTTCAAACCTCTTAGTTTGCCTCTGTCGCCTGTTACAATAGCAAAAGGAATAACATCGCGGTCAACACCTGTCAGACCGCCAATCATTGCCTTACGGCCAACGCGGCAAAATTGGTGCACAGCACAGTTTCCGCCTAAAATTGCTCCATCGCCAACCCTTACATGGCCTCCGATAACAGCGTTATTGGTCATTATCACATGGTTACCGACAACACAGTCGTGAGCAACGTGTGAATTGACCATAAACATACAATCGTCTCCAACGATGGTTGTTTGTTGCTCTTTAGGTGTTCCGGCATGAATGGTAACATTCTCTCTGATAACATTGTTTTTACCGATAATCACCTTAGCACCGGGGACAAATTCATTACCATGGTCTTGCGGACCAGTTCCTAAACAAGCACCCGGAAAAACAACCGTTCCCTCTCCGATTGTAGTATCTCCATACACCGTAACACGAGCCAAAAGCTTAACATTTTCGCCAATTTTTGCCTCTGAACTTATCCAGCAGAAGGGGCCGATTTCAGCGGTTTCAGCAATTTGAGCACCGTTTTCAACAACGGCAGACGGATGAATTTTAGCCATTAAATAAAGTCCTTTTTCTATTCGTTAATCATTATATCTCAGAATTTAGACGATTATTTTTTATTTAGCAAAACACAAAAAAATACCAATTGTTACAAAACTCATTTTTCTTTGTTTTTCAACGAGATATACAACAAAAACACCTGTAAATAAAAAAAAGAAAAACGGCGAATGTTACATGCGCCGTTTTTATTGTTCTTTTAACAGAAGACTATTCGGTTATCATTGCGGTTAAGGTTGCTTCCGAACATAAGGTTTCGCCAACATAGCATTCCCCCTTAAATACAAATACTTTGCCACGGCCTTTAAGTTTTTTAACATGCATTCTTAAAGATGCATCAGGAATTACCGGATGACGGAACTTCACACCCTCAACAGACATGAAAAATACACCTCTTTTCTTTTCTTTATAGTCGGGCATATTTTCAATTACCACACATCCTGCAACTTGAGCCATTGCTTCAATTTGTATTACCCCAGGCATAATGGGGTTGTTTGGAAAATGGCCTTTAAAGAAATCTTCTTTCATGGTGATTTCTTTATATCCTACACCTTCTTCTCCATCTTCAACTATTTCCAATTTGTCAACAAACAAGAATGGATCTCTGTGAGGTAAAATTTCTTTTATTTCTTCTAAATTATATGTTTTTGTCATTTGTTATTTTCCTATTTTTTCCATAATTTTTGAACACAAGCTGTCTGCTTCATAAAGTCACGAAAACCGATGGCTGGTGAACCCATCAGCGAAGCTCCAGGTTCGACATCACGCATAACACCTGATTGAGCTCCAATTTGAGCCATTGATCCGATATTTAAGTGATCAGCAAAACCTACTTGTCCGCCGGCTACTACATAATCGCCAAAAGTGCAACTTCCGGCTATTCCTACCTGAGCAACCAAAATACAGCCTCGTCCTAACACATCATTGTGTGCAACTTGAACTAAGTTGTCGATACGAACGCCATCGCCGATTATGGTATCGTCAAGAGCGCCTCTGTCTATACAACTATTAGCTCCGATTTCTACATCATTTCCGATTATAACTCTTCCTAATTGCGGAATTCTTTTATGTTGTCCGGCAACTGTTTGGAAACCAAAGCCATCCCAACCAATACGGGCTCCACCATATATATACACATTATTACCGATAATTGCATGCATTATGTTTGCGCAAGAACCTACACGACAATTATTACCCAATTTGCAGCCATCTGCAATTACACAGTTTGGCTCAAGATAGCAATTATCGCCAATTTCTACGTTTTCGCCTATTACTGCGCAAGCTCCAATATAGCAATTTTGACCGATTTTTGCCGTTTTAGCAATTACAGCTTTGTCGGAAATTTGCGGTTCAGGCATAATTTCACTATACATTGTGCGGTTTAGTTTAATAAAGCTTTCATGCGGATTTTCACTGATTAATACAATTACATTTTCAGGAAGAAAACCTGCTAATTCTTTTGTGGTTACGCAAGCAGTTGTTTTAATTTGTGCTGCAGACTCTTTTTTCTTTTTATCAAAGAAAAAGCTTATCTCTCCTTCAGTTCCATTAAATATGCTACCCATATCATTTATCATTACTTCCGATTTACTTTCGTCTTGCAACGAGGCTGAGCATATTTCGCAAATTTGTTTTAATGAATAAGGTCCGTTATTTTTATAAAAACGATTGTCTATCATGATTTTTGTTCCTTATAAACGAGTTCCAAAATTGAGACGGAATACTTCTGTTTCATCATAGTTTTCTTTAACAATCGGGAAACCGAAGTCTATGTCTATTTGCCCCATAGGCGAAGCCCATTGGAAGCCAAAACCTACAGATACGCGCGGCGATGATGAGTAGTAGACATCTTGACGATTAAGATTATCCGGCTTACCCAACATACCGATATCGGTAAACAGGTGAGCTGATATTCCTAATTCATCCAAACCTATCGGGAAACCAAATTCAGCACCGGAATATACCATCCAATTTCCGCCCAAAGCGTCTTTTGTTTCTTTATCTCTGGCTCCGATACCGGCGACGTCAAATCCGCGCATGGTATAGCCGCCGAGATAATATCGGTTAGACAGACGAACTGTCTCATCACCATAGCCTTCTATTAAACCGGCATTGGCAAACAATTTGAATGTATAGTAATCGTAAAGTGTTTTATACCAATATGCTTTAGCATCAACTTTTACATATTTTTCGTCGCCACCCAGGCCTGCAACATCTGTGCCAAACGACAAGAAATAGCCGTCGCGAGTGCGAATTGCACTGTCGCGTTTGTCGTAAACAAATGTCGTTCCGACAGAAGAATTCAAATAATCGCCCTCTTCTTGTTTGATGTATTTAGAAGCTTCCGATCCAACATCAACAATTTCATCTTTCTTCAAGGTATAGCGAAGTTGTTGTGAAAAATCGTCGGTATAATTCCAGCCGGTGCGCAAACGACCACCGCTGATTTGAGTGTCGTATGAGCTTTCATCCTGATAGTCTTGACGAGAGTGAAATAAATCTACTCCGGCATACAAACGGCGACCAAGAAAATATGGTTCGGTAAAACTGATATCAAAATCTTGTGATTTTTGTGAAAAAGCAACATCAAACCCTAGTCTTTGTCCTAAACCTCTGAAGTTGTTTTCGGTTACACCGGTGCGAACCAAAGCTCCGTTTACGGTTGAATAGCCAACTCCGACATTAAAATAACCGGTTGATTTTTCTTTTACCTCAACATCTAAATCAGTTCGGTTGTTATCTTTTTGAACAGGCGTTATGTTAACTGTTTCAAAATAATCTAAGTTTTCAACATTACGACGCGAATCTTTAATCTTTGCCGTGTTAAAAGCATCGCCTTCATTTATGCGCATTTCTCTTCTGATAACTTTATCATGAGTGCGGGTATTACCTTTGATATTTATTCTGTCAACAAAGAAACGTGCTCCTTCTTTAATGCTGAAGGTTATATCGGCATCGCCGCTTGATGCATATTTGTTAATTTCAGGTATAACCTCCGCAAATGCATATCCTCGTTTACCAAGTTCATCGGTTATGGCTGATACTGTTTTTTCAATCGCGCCATCGTCGAATCTGTCGCCGGTTTCAACTTGTATGTATCTGCGAAAATCGTCGGCGTTAACATCTAAAATATCTGAAGATATGTCAACATTGCGAATATTATATTTTATTCCTTCATCAATAACAAACGTTACCGTGAAAGATGTTTTGTCAGGACTAAGTTCGGCTACTGCAGAAACAACTCTGAAATCAGCATAGCCTTTTTTCAGATAAAAACGACGCAAAAGTTCCTTGTCGTAGTTTGTTTTTTCGGCATCATATGATTCCGATGATGAAAAAATACGATACCAACGACTTTCTTTACTCATCAAAACTTCCTGCAACTCTTTACTTGTATAATGTTCGTTGCCTATAAAGTTTATTTTGTTTATTGTGGCAAGCGGACCTTCATCAATGTTGAATATTAAATCAACTCTGTTTTGTTCATGGCGCACAATTTCCGGACTTACAACAGTTGCGTAGCGACCGCTTCTTTTATAAACTTCAATTATACGACGGACATCTTCTTGAACTTTTGCTCTTGAATATGTGGAACGCGGAGAAAGTATAACTTCGCCTTCCAACATTTCTGAATCGATCTCGTTGTTGCCATCAAACAAAACTTGAGATATAATCGGATTTTCATGAACATTAATTTGCATCACACCATTTTGCATGTTTATGGATACATCTTCAAACAATCCTGTAGAATACAGATGTTTGAGTGCAGAGTTCAAATCTTCATCCGTAATGTTTTGACCTTTTTTTACATCAACATATGATTTAACAGTATCTTCCTCTACTCTTTCAAGACCGCTAATCTTAATATCTTTAACATAAGCGGTTGAAGCTTGTAGGCTTGTTGATGATAACAAAGCAAACGCAAAAGTCCCTAAAAATATTTTTTTCATTTTATACCTCGTATAAATTTTCATTTAGAACCAGCGAGTAAACAATCTTGCAAGATCATTATATGTTGCAAATATCATTAACGATATTAATAAAAAGAATCCCAATTTGAACACATATTCTTTTGCTTTTTCATTAATTTCTCTTCTGATCAGAATTTCTATAGTGTAGATTACAACATGTCCGCCATCCAACATAGGTATAGGGAATAAATTAATCAAACCTAAGTTGATGGAAAGCAAAGACATAAACACAAAGAAATCCACCCATGAATTACTTTTCGAAATATCTCCGCTCATTTCGGCAATACGAACTATTCCACCGAGTTCTTCGGTGCCGCGTTTGCCTGAAATCATCTGCCCAACGCCGCGAAGAGTTAGAACAGTGGTGTTCCATGTTTCGGAACATGCCTCAACTAAAGATTCTGTTAATGACAGTTTTATCGGGACAAATTCGGTTTTGTTCAAAGATAAAACACCAAGCATCGGCTTTTGTTCTTTGTTGCATTTTTCCATGCAGGGAACCGTAGCTAACTTAACATCAAAATTAATTGTCTTGTCAGAGCGCAGAACTTCTAATTTTAAAGTTCCTGATGTGTTCATTTCAACTTCTTGACGAAGTTCCTGAAAACTTTTGATTTTACGACCGTCAACCGTCAAAATTTTGTCTTGAGCCATGATGCCTGCTCTTTCGGCCGCACTATCAGGCATAACACATCCTACAACCGCAGGAAAATCCATTTTTCCGTAGAAATAAAAAATTCCCATAAATACCAAAACGGCAAACAAATAGTTAAAAGCAGGACCGCCTATAACAACAGCTAATTTCTTGAACGGATTTTGAAATGCAAAAGCATATTTTTTGTCTTCTTCCGACAATTCAGATGTTTTATTGCCGGATGATGCTTCGTCGCTGTCACCCAAAAATTTACAATATCCTCCCAAAGGAACGGCTGATATCTTCCACAATGTTCCCGAAGAATCTGTTTTTCCCCAAAGCATTTTTCCAAAACCGATGGAAAACTCTTCAACTTTAATCTTAAGAAGCTTGGCTATCAAATAATGCCCAAACTCATGAACAAATACCAAAATTCCTAAAAGAAAAATAAAAGGAATTACATAATAAAAAATGTTTACCAACCACGACATCAGAAAAACCCTTCTAAAATAAATACCAAAATTATAAATGCAAACGGAGCTGCAAAAATCAAACCGTCTATTCTGTCAAAAATTCCTCCGTGACCGGGAATAATGTTGCTGGAATCTTTAACTCCCATGCGACGTTTGATATAAGATTCTATGAGATCTCCCACTTGTGCAATCACCGCCAAAAATGCAGCCGAAATCGTAAACGGCTTAGACATTTCCCAAGAAGCTACATCGAAAAACCAACAAACTAAATAGCTCATTGCCACCGATAACAAAACACCACCGATTAAACCGGACCAAGTTTTGTTGGGGGAAATTTTAGGTGCAAGTTTCGGCCCTTTGAGAGTGCAACCGAAAAGATAGCCTCCGATATCAACGCCCCAAACCAAAAACATAAACCAAATAATCATGTGAGGACCAAAAATGTTGTATATTTCAATAATTGACCCCAAACCTATTGAAATATATGGAATTCCCAAAAGCAAAAGACCGCGGTTTTCTTCTCCTTTAGATTTGCCAACTGCTATCGCCAAAGTGAGAAGCATGAATACAAGACCGATAATCGGATAACCGACAAATATGAACACTGTTACAGAAAAAACATAGGACAGCATGTAAAACGAAGGATTGTTGTTCTTCACCATATTAGCCCATTCCCAAGATAACAGAACAGCTCCTAAAAATGCAAGCGTATTGATTAACGGATAACCGGCTAATATACAAAATATAACCACCGGAACCAAAACCAATGTTGTTGCTACTCGTTTGATAAATGATTTTATTTTAGACTTTTCCATATCGTCTCTCCCTGGAATTGAAATCATTAATGATCTCTTTTAGTTCGGCCTCTGAAAAATCGGGCCATAAGGTTGGTGTAAAAAACAATTCGCTATATGCTATTTGCCACAGCAAATAATTGCTTATTCTCTGTTCTCCGCTTGTGCGGATGAGAATATCAGGATCAGGAATATCTGAAGTATAAAGAAATTTTGAAAAGCTGTTTTCATCTATATCATCCGACTTCATATATCCTTGTGCAACAGCCTTGGCTGCTTTCTGAGCCGCAGAAATTATTTCAGCTCTGGAACCATAGCTTAAAGCCACACAAAAAGTGAATTTTTCGTTTTTGGCAGTCTGATTTTCTACTTGCGATATTTTGGCTACAATATCGGCATCAAGCATACTTCTTTCGCCAATAAAACGAATTCGTCCACCCTGCTCTTGAATTGATTTAATATCATTATCCAAATACTCACGTAAAAGGTTCATAAGGTAAGCCACTTCCTCCTTATCCCTACGCCAATTTTCGGTAGAAAATGCATAAACCGTAAGATATTTAATCCCCATATCGGCAACCGACTTCACAATTTTTTGCAAAGTCTTGGCACCTTCTTTATGACCAGCCGAACGCGGCAAGCCTCTTTTTTTAGCCCACCGCCCGTTACCGTCCATAATCATGGCTATATGTTTAATATTATTTTCCAATTTCATTATTCCGAAAAATTATACCTGCATAATATCTTTTTCTTTTTGAGCCAACATTTCATCAACTTTTTTAGTTGCTTCATCGGTCAACTTTTGAATTTCGTTTTCGTATCTTTTTTCATCGTCTTCCGAAATTTCATTATCTTTTTTCATCTTTTTGATTTCATCCATTGCATCACGGCGAATATTACGCACGGCAACTTTTGCAGCTTCCGAATATTTTCCGGCTACTTTTGACAACTCCTTACGACGCTCTTCCGACAAAGGAGGAATCGGAATACGTATGAGCTGACCATCAGAAGAAGGATTCAACCCTAAATCTGATTCCATAATCGCTTTTTCAACAGATTTAGCCAACCCTCTATCCCATACGGAAACAGACAAGGTGCGAGGATCAGGAACGGAAATTGTCCCAACCTGAGCAAGCGGCGTCATTGAACCGTATGCTTCAACCATTATACCATCCAACAAGCTGACATGAGCCCTGCCGGCACGAAGCGAACCGAAATCCGCACGCAGAGAATCGATAGTTTTCTCCATGCGACTTTTTGTATCATTTTTAACTTCTGAGTAATCAGACATTTTCAACCTCTACTTTTTAATTATTGTAAACTTTCCTTTTCCGACAACTATCTCTTCCAAAGAATCTTTAGCATGCTGAGAGAAGACTACAATCGGAATATTATTTTCTTTTGCCAACGAAACCGCTGTCAAATCCATAACTTTATATTGTTTTTGAATAACCTCATCATAAGTTATTTCACTAAACCTTTCGGCATTTGGATTAGTTTTCGGGTCCGCCGAATATACACCATCAACCTGAGTTGCTTTCAGAACTGCCTCACATTGCATTTCAGAAGCCCTTAAAACGGCACCAGTATCAGTAGTGAAGTAAGGATTTCCCGTTCCGCCGGAAAAGATTATCACACGGCCTTTTTCCAAATGACGTAATGCTCGGCGATACATATAATTTTCGCAAACCTGAGGAACACTCAAACCTGATAAAACTCTGGTATCAACTCCCTGGTCTTCCAAGGCATTTTGTAAGCAAAGCGCGTTCATCAAAGTAGCCAACATACCGACATGGTCAGCTACAGTCCTGTTCATTCCCTTAGCAGCTTCTTTTGCACCGCGGAAAATATTACCGCCGCCAACAACGACACAAATATCAACTCCGGAATTACGGATATTTTTTATTTGAGTTGCCAGGTTTTTCAAAACCTCGGGAGACAGCCCGAAACTTTTATCTCCCATAAGCCCTTCACCGGAAAGCTTTAGCAGAATTCTTTTATATTTTGATTTCATTATAAACTCTTATGCATAAGTTATTTTGTTTAATATTAACGAAAAGAATCGTTTTGTCATTAAATTTTTTCATTCGCTCAACAGTCTATTGTAAAAAGGTTGCAAAAAAGTGAATCGTGGTTTAGTAATTAGATAACTGTATTTTATCTGAAATGTTACGGAGGCTCAGATGTCTGATAATTTATTGATTTTACTTTGGGGAATCGGAGGTTATTTTTTAGGTTCAATTCCTTTCGGGTTGGTGCTGTGTTATATGGCCGGTTACGGAGATATCAGGAAAATAGGTTCAGGAAACATTGGGACTACCAATGTTTTGCGCACGGGAAACAAATGGTTGGCGTTGTTGACCCTTGTTTTTGATGCTTCAAAAGCCGCTATTGCAGCTGTTTTAGCAGGAACTTTTGTAAAAAACTCTCCCATAATTATATGCGGAATCGCAACATATGCAAATATTGCAGCAATGTTGATTGCCGGATTTATGGCTATTATAGGACACAATTTTCCTGTTTGGTTGAAATTTAAGGGAGGAAAAGGTGTCGCATCAGCTTTCGGCTTCCTTTTGGTTGTTCAACCGGTTGTGGCTTTGAGTGTTTTTGCCATATGGCTTACCACCGCAATAATTAGCAGATATTCTTCTTTGTCGGCTATTATAGCTGCATTTTCTTTGCCGGTAATAAGCTTCTTTTATTGTGAACCTGTCTATACAATTTGCTTTACCGTGTTGGTTGTTTTGGTTTTAATTCGACACAAAGCAAATTTTGTGCGTTTATTTAAAGGAGAAGAAAGCAAAATAAGCTTTAAGAAAAAAGGATAAGCAAAAGTGATTTGCGAAGAAAAACTTATTGCAATTTTGCGGTTAATCAACACACCGAAAGTCGGGTATAAGTCTTTTTATAATCTGATTAACGACTTCGGTTCTGCTGAAAAAGCTATTGAAAATTTGGAAAAAAACTCCAAAAGCAAACCTTGGAGCATTGAAGAAGCAAAAGCTGAAATTGCAAAAGCAAAAAAAGAAAATGTTGTAATACTGACGTATCTTGATGAGGAGTATCCGAATTATTTGCGTGAGTTTGATGATATGCCACCGGTTTTGTATGTTAAAGGCAATTTAGAAACATTAAACTATAATAAATCCGTGGCAATAGTCGGGTCCAGAG
Source organism: Alphaproteobacteria bacterium (assembly GCA_045615365.1). GTDB lineage: Bacteria > Pseudomonadota > Alphaproteobacteria > RF32 > CAG-239 > CAZU01. The sequence continues at coordinate 15,049 of JAZLEQ010000022.1, read as the reverse complement.
CCGCCTCTATAAACGGGCGGAAAACAGCTTCAAGAATCGCTCATGACCTTACCGAAAATGATGTGTGCGTTGTTTCGGGGATGGCAAAAGGAATCGATGCTGCGGCTCATAAAGGAGCTCTATATGCCTTTTCGCAAACAGGAAAAACCATAGCTGTTTTGGGAACCGGAGTTGATGTGATTTACCCTCCGGAAAACAAAGAATTATATGAACAAATTTGCAAAAACGGTTGCATAATATCTGAATTTGCGCTCGGCTCGCAGGCAAATCCCAAACAATTTCCGCGACGCAATAAAACAGTATGCGCATTAAGTGATGCAGTTTTAGTGGTGGAGGCAGGCGCAAAATCCGGTTCTTTGATTACGGCTGAATTTGCAATAGATATGAAAAAAACATTGTTTGCTGTTCCCGGAACACCGGGAGAATCGAGATCAACAGGTTCAAATTTGCTTATCAAACGGGGCGCAAATTTAGTTGATTGCGCAGATGATATATTACCTTTTTTAAAAGGTAATAAAGAAGCTCGACCAATTAAAAAAGAACAAGCAATACAAAAAAGCCTTGTTTTTGAAAATAATGATGTTAATTATAGCGAGCAAGAAAAAGCTCCCGAATCTTTGGTTGACTTTTTAACCGTTGACGGAGTTGATATTGACGAACTTATCAGACTTTCAGGCAAAACTGCTCAAGAAGTTTTCGGCGAAATTTTGGAGTTGGAATTGAGCGGGGTGGCCGAAAGACTACCTGGAAACAAAATTGCATTAACGGGTGAAGAATTAAAATGAAATTAGTTATTGTGGAATCTCCGGCAAAAGCCAAAACAATTAATAAGTATTTAGGAAAAGATTATCAGGTTTTAGCAAGTTTCGGACATATACGAGATTTGCCAAGTAAAGACGGTTCGGTTAACCCTGATGACGATTTTGCAATGACTTGGGAATTAAGCTCAGGTGGAAAAAAACGTTTGGCCGATATTGTTAAGGCGCTGAAAGATGCCGATACACTCATTCTCGCATCCGACCCTGATAGAGAGGGAGAAGCAATAGCTTGGCATATTTTAGAAGAATTGAAACAAAAAAAAGCACTTAAAGATAAGAAAATTGAGCGTGTGGTATTTCACGAAATTACTAAAACAGCGGTTTCGGAAGCCATTAAAAATCCGCGACAGATTGATGATAATTTGGTTTCGGCATATATGGGAAGACGCGCTCTTGATTATCTGGTGGGATTTACACTTTCGCCGGTTTTGTGGCGAAAACTTCCGGGCTCGCGTTCGGCAGGGCGAGTGCAATCGGTGGCTCTTCGCTTAATTTGTGAACGAGAAACAGAAATTGAAAAATTTAAATCGGAAGAATATTGGACGATTGATGCAGAACTTTTAACGGCAAAAAAAGCTTTAATTAAGTCGCATTTGATTGAACTTGATGGCAAAAAACTCGAAAAGTTTGATATTAACAGCGAAGAAAAAGCAAACGAAGCCAAAGCAAAAATTGAAGCGCAAAATTTTGTAATTGCTAATATTGAACGCAAAAAAGCGAATCGCTACCCTGCTCCGCCTTTTACAACATCAACCCTGCAACAGGAAGCTGCTCGCAAACTCAGATATTCGGCAAAAAAGACTATGCAAATTGCACAAAAGCTTTATGAAAGCGGTCTTATCACATATATGAGAACCGATGCAGTAAACCTTTCAGAAGATGCTATAAAATCTTGCAGAGAAGCTATTTTGAAATATTTTGGTGAGGCATATTTGCCCAAACAGCCTAAAGAATATAAGACAAAATCCAAAAATGCTCAAGAAGCTCACGAAGCTATTCGTCCGTCAGACCTGATGAATACTCCTAAAAAACTGGAAGAAAAATTGGATGGCGACGAACACAAACTTTATGAACTAATTTGGAAAAGAACAGTAGCTTGCCAGATGAACCCTGCGGTTTTGGATAGGGTTGTGATTGATTCACGTTCAGAAGATATGCAAATTTTGCTCAGAGCAAATGGTCAAGTGATTGAATTTGACGGTTTCTTGAAACTTTATCAAGAATCGAAAGATGATAGTGATGAAGATGATGAAAATCGCATATTGCCAAATGTTGAACAAGGTGAGAAGGTTGATAAAGGCGAAATTACTGCAGAACAACACTTTACAGCTCCGCCACCGCGCTTTACCGAAGCAAGTTTGGTTAAAAAATTAGAAGAATTAGGAATAGGTCGTCCGTCTACCTACGCAACAATTATTGCCGTTTTACAGGAACGAAAGTATGTTAAGGTTGAAAAACTGCGCTTTATTCCCGAAGATAGGGGACGAATTGTTACGGTATTTTTGGAAAACTACTTCAAAAAATATGTGGAATATGATTTTACGGCACAAATGGAAGAATTTTTGGATGATGTGTCGGCCGGAAATATGCAATGGAAAAAACTGTTGGAAGGATTTTGGGTTAAATTTGCCAACAATGTGGAAACAGTTAAGCCTTTACAGGTTTCGGAAGTGATTGAAAAAATTGATGAAGTTTTAGCTCATCATCTTTTCCCGCAAACTGAAGACGGTAAGGATCCGCGCGTTTGTCCGGAATGCGGAAACGGACGTTTAAGCATTAAATTGGGCAAATTCGGAGCATTTATCGGATGTTCAAATTATCCGGAATGTAAATACACAAAACCTTTGGTTGATACAACCGATGAAGAAAATAATGATACGCCAAAAATTAAGGATGTGGCAGATTTAACTTTAGGCGAAATGAACGGAATGAAGGTTTATTTGAAAAAAGGTCCGTATGGATTTTATGTTCAACTCGGCGAAGATCAAACTGCGACAACTGAAAAACCCAAAAGAGCTGCTTTACCAAAAGGAATGACTCCTGAGGAGTTTTCTTTTGAACAGGCATCGCGCTTATTATCATTACCGTTTGATTTAGGTGAAGGTGTGGAGGTTAACTCCGGAAAATTCGGTCCGTATATTAAGTGTGGCGGCAAAAGTGTTTCGCTTAGAGGAAATGACACCATTTTCAATATTACCTTGGAACGAGCCAAAGAGCTTTTAGCCGGAGCAAAAGAAAAACCTCAGGGTAAAGCTTTGGGTGTTCATCCGAAAAATAAGCAAGAAATTGTATTACTCATGGGACGCTACGGGCCTTATTTGAAGTGTGGCAAAAACAACTATGCATTGCCTAAAGATGTTTCAGGACATGAGCCTACATTAGATGAAGCAATCAAAATTATTGATGCGAAAAAATAAGCAAAAAAAATCTCCTTAAGTCAGCCTTTAAGGAGATTTTTTTTATTTTAAGTCAGTCAATGTGCCATAAATTCTTTTATCTTGGCCAAATTTGTCAGTGCGTCAGCTCGCCCCAAATCATAGAGCTCTTTAACTTTGTTTAGGTCCTTTTCCATTTTGGCAACCTTAATTTCTTTGGATGGGCGCAAAATAAGTGTAAGCGGATTTTTTTCTTCGTCTTTAAGGTATGCAAGTTCGTTATTATACATGATATGACGGTTCTTTATGGCATTTGCAAACAACGGGTATTTGTGATATACCAATTTTGCAAGCCAACCGTTGTATGAGGGCTTTTTACGATAGCCTTCGGGTCTTGTCAGGATTACAATATTTTTCTGATACCCCATATTTTGCGATGCTTTTAAGGGAATACTGTCGCAGATGCCACCATCGAGCAATTTTTTGCCGCCGAAATTAACAATCTGAGAAAAAAACGGCAGAGAAGCTGAAGCACGCAAATAATTTATTCCGTCATTTTGCCTTAAGTTCGGACAATGGATATATTCGGCATTACCGATTTCTAAGTTTGAGCAAACGGCAAAAAACTTCACCGGTGAGTTTTCAAAAGCTTTATGATCAAACAAATCAAGCTTTTCGGGGAGTTCATAATAGCAAAATTCAGTATCAACCACATTACCGGTTTTCAGCCAATTTTTAAGGCTCATAAAACGAGTATCATTACCGTATTTGAGATTATAGCGGATTGAACGACCTATTTGTTCAGCCACATAAGAACAACCGTGAATTGCGCCGGCAGAAACGCCGATTACGGCATCGGTTAAGATGTCGTTTTCAAGCAAAACGTCCAGAACGCCGGCAGTATATATTCCTCTTTTTGCGCCACCTTCCAAAACAAGAGCCGTTTTCATTTTTTTGCATACCTTTTTTTTTAAGAATTTTAATTTTATTTATGAGATACACAAAAAATTCGTTTTGAGCAAATATTTTTTGAAACAAATTAATAAGAAAAAGGGCGGCTTACAGCCACCCGTAGTCGGATATTTTCTCCAGTGTCAGTATTTATTTGAAACTATTTGAAAATTCCTTTTTTCTTCAAAAAGTTCATATGTGTATTCTCTGTTTTTTGCTTTTCTCTTTCTTTAGTTTCTTCTGACACTCGTGCCTCTAACAATTTTTGCTCTTTGGCTAATTTTCTTTCTTGCGCCCATTTTTCTTTCATTTCTGCAGAAGTTTTACCGCCAAACTTCTTTAACAAAATTTCCATTGCTTCTGAAGTTGCAAAATAAAGAGGAGGTTCGCATGAGGCTACTATTCTGTTATCTCTTTGTTCTACGATTGATAACCCATAACCTTCAGAAACCTCTTTTCCTACCTTCATTTTAGTATTTGCATTGGCCCCCAACCTCAAAAGCCAATATGCTTTTTTTACATCATCTCTAGCAACAGCCATAACTAATAGGCGATCTTTCAATGGCAGTTCGGCTAAAGCTTGTTTTTCAATATTAATTTTTTCTCGGAAATTACAGGCGTCACGCGACATATCCTTTCCATCTAGCTTTAGTTTTTCTCGTCGCAAATCAGCCAATATCCGCTTTTTCTCTTCTGGGAGCATCTTTTCCAATCTTACAATAGCCAATGTGATATCCGTTCTCCTGTTTTTTTGATATTAACTCTTTCTTGCTTTATTATACCATAATTTCAGTATATTGCAATATGAAAAAATATAAAAATTGCATATTCCAAATTAAAACAAATCCCCGACATATTCGGGGATTTGTTTTAATTTGCGGGAATTACGCGTGATTGCTGTCCGTATAGCAGGTAGCATCTTTGCCCCGGTTGCATATAGACATCGGTTCCTTGGGTGATTGTGCGCATTGCGCCGTTGTCTAATTTTACAATATATTCAATACCGGTTTGTTTACTCAGCTTCTCTCCGGCCAAATTTCCGGCAAAACCTCCTAAGGCTGCACCACCGAGCGCTCCCAACAAACTACCGCGACCTTGTCCGATGGTTGAACCGGCAACACCGCCGCTTATTGCTCCGAGCACAGCTCCGGCTGAAGAATCGGATGAAGAAACCGAAACCTGACGAGCACTGACTACTTTACAAGGCATAACCTGCCCCACTTCGCCGGTAGCCGATGTATTATAATGGTTTGAGCCGATATTTTGAGCACATCCGCTTGCCATTAGAGCAATAAGGGTTGTATATAGAAATTTGTTTTTCATTTTTCCTTCCTCATTTTTTTTAAAAATTAAACTGTTGCATGTAATTTAATTTGTAGAATAATGATTGTCAATGCTAGACATTTGAACATTATTATAATATAGTAACGAGAGTTTTGTGAAAAAAGTTTTAAAAACTGATAAATAATTTGTAAGGATTTGAAGTAAAATGACTAAAAGAAGTAAAATTGCCGAATTGTTAAAAGCCGAACAACCGATGGACGAAGTGTTGGTTAAAGGTTGGGTTAAAACCAGACGTGATGCAAAAGATTTTTCGTTTGTAGAGGTTAATGACGGATCATGCTTGAAAAACATTCAGGTTATCGCTAACAATAATTTGAGCAATTATGAAGATGTGAAAAAACTTACTACAGGTTCTTCAGTTGCAATTAAAGGTGCGCTTATCCCTTCACAAGGCGGAAATCAAAAATTTGAAATAGCAGCCAAAGAGATTGAAATTTATTCTATTGCTCCGGATGACTACCCGTTGCAAAAGAAAAAACATACTGACGAATATTTGCGCACAATCGCTCACTTACGCCCTCGCTCAAACAAATATGGTGCAGCCTTCAGAGTTCGTTCGGAACTTTCATTCGCAATTCACAAATTTTTTAATGAACGTGGTTTCAGCTATGTTCATACGCCTATTATTACCGGCTCGGACTGCGAAGGCGCAGGTGAAATGTTTCAGGTTACTACTTTGGATTTGAACAATCCTCCGCGCACGGCAGACGGAAAAATCGATTATTCTCAAGATTTCTTCGGCAAGGAAGCTCATTTGACTGTTTCAGGTCAACTCAATGGAGAAATGTATGCTTGTGCTTTGGGAGATATTTATACTTTCGGTCCAACATTCAGAGCCGAAAACTCAAATACAACCCGCCATGCTGCCGAATTTTGGATGATTGAACCGGAAATGGCTTTTGCAGATATTCATGATGACATGGATTTGGCCGAAGATATGGTTAAATACTGCATTAAACATTTAATGGAAAAATGCAGCGAAGACTTGGCTTTGTTTGATAAATTTGTTGAACCGGGGTTGTTGGATAAACTTAACAACGTATTGAACAGCGGTTTTGCAAGAATTACATATTCTGAAGCCATCGAAATCATGAAGGCTTCGGGACAAAAATTTGAATATGAGCCGGAATTCGGAATAGATATGCAAACCGAACATGAACGCTATTTAGCCGAGAAACATTTTAAGCGTCCGGTAATCGTAAGAGATTATCCGAAAGAAATTAAAGCATTTTATATGCGCATGAATGATGATGGTAAGACTGTTGCTGCCATGGATGTTTTAGTTCCCGGAATCGGCGAGCTTATCGGAGGTTCGCAGCGCGAAGAAAGAATGGACGTGTTGGTGAAACGTATCAGAGAAATGGGAATGCACGAATCGGATTATGAATGGTATTTGGATTCTCGTAAATATGGAACAGTTCCGCATGCAGGCTTCGGACTCGGATTTGAGAGAATGATGATGTTTGTTACCGGAATTGCAAATATCAGAGATGTTTTACCCTTTCCGAGAACACCTAAATCAATCAATTTCTAAGATGAAAAAATTGTAAATGAAAAAATTTTTGATAACAGTTTTATCCGTGTTGTTTTGGACAAGCAATTCTTTTACCGCAGAAGAAAAGCAAGAAGAGCTTAATGTGTTCGGGTATCCGGATAAAACAGTTGTCAAAATTATTGAAAGAAAAGATGAGGTTGTTGCAAACGATGTAGTATTGCCGAATTGTGATGATGAAAAACTCATTGCTCAGGTTAAAGAAGATATTAAACCATATTTGAAAAATGAAGAAAATATTGTAATAAACAAACGTAAAAACAAACTTATCATCAAAAACTTGGCAAATTTTTCGGAAGTAACCGAAGATAGCTTAAAATTAAATGAAAACAAAGCAGCGGTCGCCGGTGTGGTGGAAACCAAAATCAATAAGAATTTGGGGCATAAAAAATTGAGAATTTGTAAAAGCGATAATCCCATAATGAAAACAGATTTATACTTATTGATTTATGAGCATGACGGTAAAATTAACATTGATGTAGTAAATTTTATTCCAAACCAAACTCCGAGCTTTAAATTTAAAGACAAATAGGGGTTGCAATTATTGTTTTTTTGATATAGACTTGTCTTCCCTGCTGATAATAAATGGGAAGCAAACAAAAAGGAAAGTGTATTGGACAGCTTATGAGTTGCGGCAATCTTGTTATAAGAAGAAATAATTTACCGGCAGTTGTTAATGACAACTCGTTGGTGGATTATCTTGAAAAAATCAGATCGTTTCCGGTTTTGACCGAAAAACAGGAAAATGAGCTGGTAGTTGATTTGCAGCAAAACGGAAATATGAAAGCCGCTCAAATATTAATCACCTCGCATTTACGATTGGCCGCTAAAATTGCCTTAACATATCGTTGTTACGGTTTGCCTTTGGCAGACATTATTTCGGAAGCTAATATCGGTTTGATGCAGGCTGTCAAAAAGTTTGATTTATCTAAAAAGGTGAGATTAGCAACATATGCAATATGGTGGATTAAAGCCTCAATTAATGACTATGTGTTGCGCTCATGGTCTTTGGTTAAGATGGGAACAAGCGCTGCTCAAAAAAAGCTTTTTTATAACCTGAAAAAAATCAAAGCGCGCCTTGGTCTCTATAATGAAAAAGAACTTTCCCCGAATGAGGTAAAAACTATTGCCGGTGAATTGTTGGTTGAAGAAAACGATGTTGTTGAAATGAATCGACGTTTAGGCGGTGATAAATCGCTTAACGTAAAGATGGCCGATGATGAAGGTAGTGAAAGAATAGACTTTCTGGTTGACAATTCACAAAATGTTGAAGAAAAAATCGCTCAACGTCAGGAAGTAGCTTATAAAAAAGCTATTCTCCGTAAAGCTATGAAAAAGCTCAACGAACGCGAGCAGATTGTTGTCAAAAACAGATTGTTGACAACCGAAGCAAAAACATTGAATGAAATTGGCGAAATGTTTGGTATCAGCAGAGAAAGAGTGCGCCAAATTGAAGAAGTTGCCCTTAAGAAATTAAAAAATTATGTTACCCTTGAATTAGTGCAAAAAAAGTGATACAATAAGTTTAACAAACGAAGAAAGGATTGATTATGGAAACTATCGCTCAACATATTGACAGAAATGATAATTTGTTGTCTTTGGGTGCCAAAAAAGAATTCGGAATTGACATCGATTCTTTCAAAACTCGCATGGAAAAACGCTTGTCTAAAGTTCGTAAAATTTTGGGAAAAGAAGAAAACGGTGCAAATATTTTACCGAGCAACGTTAATGCAAATACAAATTCCATATCGTAGAATTTTATTTTTTACCAGCATCTTTCAGATGCTTTTTTTGTGAGGTTTTTTTGAATCTTAATAATATAATATGTAAAAGTTTAGAACACTTAAAAAGCAAAGGCGTTGATTCATCAAACTTTGAGATTAAATTATTGTTGGCGGATGTTTTAGGAGTTGAAATTGGTGAACTTGCTTTTTACAAAACAGAATTAACTAAAGAACAGTCAGAAAAATTTGAAGATTATATTATCCAGCGTTCCACCCATAAACCTATTGATAAAATTCTGGGAGAAAAAGGTTTTTATAAACACGTTTTTTTGGTGAACGAAGATGTATTATCGCCACGCGCCGACAGTGAATGTTTGGTTGAAACAGCGATAAATATATTAAAAAACAAAAACAAATCCAAGATTTTAGAGTTTGGTGTGGGTTCCGGCTGTTTGATTATTTCAATTTTGGCCGATTTGAAAAATGTTTGCGGAATAGGAATCGATATTTCGGCCAATGCATTGAAAATTGCCGAAAAAAATGCAATAAGGATTGGTGTTTCCGACAGATTAACTTTAAAAAACGGCAGTTGGTTTGATGAAGATATCCTTAATCCGAATTGTGAAAAATTTGATCTTATAATAAGCAACCCTCCGTATATAGTGAGTGAGGAAATTGAAGGATTAGATCCGGAAGTGAAAAATTTTGATCCCATAACGGCATTAGACGGCGGAAAAGACGGACTTAGAGACTATAAACAAATTTGCAAAATTGCCTCTCAAGCATTGAAACATGAAGGAATACTAATATTTGAGGCCGGCGCGGGACAAGCAAAAGATATTTGCAATATTGCAAAAAACAATGCTTTAAAACACATCAAAACCGTTTGTGATTTGAATGGGATAGAACGCTGCATAATTTTAAAAAAATAGTTTGCATTTAGATTTTTTTTTATTATTATGCACATAAATTGAGTGTTTTTTGTTTTTTGTATGTCAACACTCGTTGTTTTTCGTGTCTTTAATTTTAAATGATCATCATATTGATGATAAGTATTTGTGTGGTATGTGATTTATGAAAAAAATAAAATATCGTAATAATAATTATAACAATCAAGGTTATTCCATAAACTATAAATTTGACAGCTCGTCTCCTGCAGGTAAGTTCAGCGGAACTGCTTTGGATTTGATAAAAAAATATAATGAATTGGCAAAAGAAGCTCAAAGCAACGGTAATTATGTTGAAGCTGAAGTATTTCGCCAATATGCCGAGCATTATCGCAAGATAGTTACCGATATAAACGAACGTAAAAATGCTCGTTTTGCCGGAAAAGATAATGAAAACGCAGAACAAAATAAAGAAACAAGCATAAATGAAAATAATCAAATCGATGTTGCCGAAGCGAAAATAAATGAAGAAAATAACGATGTTTCAACAGATGTTGCAGAACAAAATATTGAAGCACAAAAACAAAATTTAGTGATAACAAAACCTAAAAATACCAGAAAGTCTTTTACTGTTATTGAGGTTTCCGACGAAAGTAAAAAAGTTCGTCGTTCTTCAACAAAACAAAAAAAAGATAATGGATCTATTGCTAACGGATAATCCGAGGAGAAATTAAAGTGTTTTTCTTTTTTGCAACTTTAGTAATTATGCTGGCCTGTGCCGTTATCACATCAAAAACTTTAGTAGGCTATGTTAACATTAATGCCAAACATAAAATTGCTATTGTTACCACTATTGTAGTTGGATGGTTTTCGTTTTTTATTGTAAAATTTTTGTATTTTATAAATTTTAAGCCCGTTTTTGTGCTTTCAATATTGGAAAACGGATTGTTTTTCCTTTTGGGATTTTTGTTTATTACATTTGTCTTATTGCTTGTGCGAGACTTTCTTTGGTATATCATATACGGCTTATCAAAACTTATGAACTTTAATGAATGGCACATTTCTCCGAGCAACATATCTTTGTTGGTGAAAGCAAATATTATTGTTTTGGGGTTAGCGGCAATTATTTCGTTATACTCGCTTTATCAGGCAAGTATAACCCCCGAAGCTCAAAAAATAACAATGTATTCCGATAAAATAAAAAACGGTTTGCGAATTGCCATGATCAGCGACTTACATATCAACAGAACATCGTCGGTCTCCCGCATAAAAAAGATTGTTGACAGAATCAATGAAAATAACCCCGACATTGTTGTCTTGGTCGGGGATATAATTGATGATAACCCAACAATGATTGTTAAACAACTTGATGCATTAAAAGAATTAAGTGCTCATAACGGAATATATGTCGTGATGGGTAACCACGAGTTTTATAACAATGTTTATGCAGCAAAAAAAATGTTTGATTCAATGGATTTTGTATTCTTGTATAATGATGGTTTATACATCGGCGATACAAATATTTATTTAGCAGGTCTGCCGGATATTAATACTATGCATGAAAGAGTAAACTTTTGGCAAATGCTTAAAGACTCTAAAGGAAACGACTACAAAATTTTGTTATCTCACGCCCCCACAATTGTTCACAGCTTGAGTCATGGAGCAGCAAACCTTGTTTTATCCGGACATACGCATGGTGGACAGATATTTCCCTTCCACTTGTTTGCAATGCACTCCAACAGCTTTTTGGGCGGAAAATACAAGGTAAACGGTATAGATTTGATTGTATCTCGCGGCGCAGGAACATGGGGACCGAAGATGAGATTGTCGGCTCCGGCTGATATAATAATTTTGGATTTGTTAAAAATTTAATCCATTACTCTTGATTTAAATAGACTTTTTTTCCTATATTATAATTATAATAAGGAGAAAATGCTCATGGATTTTGAAAAACTTACATCGCGATCGAAAGATGTTATTAAAAGTGTTGTTGATCTTGCAACTGAAAATAAAAATCAGTTTGTTACACCAATACATTTGCTGAAAGTTTTATTAAACGGAAAATATGCTTTAATTAATGAATTGGTTAATAAATCCGGCGGAAATATTGAATATATAAGAAATGCAACGGATGATGCCTTTGCCAAACTTCCATCAATTGAAGGAAATTCCGTTCAAACAATGATGAATCAGGATTTTACATCTCTTATTCTGGAAGCCGAAAAAATTACCGACAAGGCAAATGACAAATTTATAACAATTGAAAGATTACTTCAAGCATTGGTTATAACCTCCGGCAATGAGGCTTTTAATATATTAAAAACAGCAGGGGTCGATGCAATAAAACTTAATGCGGCAATTAATGAATATCGCAAAGGTAAATTGGCAGATTCAGAATCAAGTGAAGATAATTTTGAAGCTTTAAGCAAATACACAATCGATATTACAGCCAAAGCCAAAGCAGGAAAAATTGATCCGGTTATCGGGCGCGAGCAAGAGATAAGACGAGCTATTCAAGTATTGTCTCGAAGAACAAAAAATAATCCGTTATTAATCGGTGAACCCGGAGTCGGAAAAACCGCAATCGCAGAAGGAATGGCAATAAGAATTATAAATAATGATGTTCCGGAAAGTATTATGGATAAACGATTGTTAGCATTGGATTTGGGAGCATTGATTGCCGGTGCAAAATTCAGAGGTGAATTCGAGGAAAGACTGAAAGCTGTCTTAAAAGATATAGAATCCTCAAATGGTGATATTATCTTGTTTATTGATGAAATGCACACATTAGTCGGTGCAGGCGCTACCGACGGCGCTATGGATGCTTCCAACTTGCTAAAACCCGCTCTTGCGCGAGGCGAATTGCATTGCATGGGAGCAACAACTCTTAATGAATATAAAAAATATGTGGAAAAAGATGCTGCTCTGGCGAGAAGATTTCAGGAAATTTATGTGACTGAACCGAGTGTTGAGGATACAATATCAATATTGCGCGGTATTAAAGAAAAATTTGAACTTCATCATGGTGTTAAAATTTCCGACGGAGCTCTTGTAGCTGCCGCAACTCTGTCAAACAGGTATATCAGCGACAGATTCTTGCCGGATAAAGCCATTGATTTGATGGATGAAGCAGCAAGTTCATTAAGAATGGCTATTGATTCAAAGCCTGAGGATTTAGATGAATTGGACCGCAGAATTTTGCAATTGAAAATTGAACGGGAAAGCTTAAAACAAGAAAATGATACCAAATCAAAAGAACGTCTTGATCTGATTAATTATGAAATTTCAGGACTTGAGGCAAAAGCCAAACGCTTGGAAGACAAATGGAGTGAAGATAAAAAGTCTTTGGCTGATTATACAACCCTAAAAGATAAATTAGACAAAGCCAAAGGTGAAATTGAAATTGCAAAACGAGAAGGAAAATTAGAACGTGCAGGTGAGCTGCAATACAGCATTATTCCGGAACTTGAAAATAAGATAAAAGAAATTGAAAGCAAAACTCAAAGACAACAAAACAGTTTCAGCGAAACTGTTGACGAAGAAGATATCGCTTCGGTCGTTTCAAAACGAACAGGAATACCTGTTGATAAAATGTTGGCCGGTGAAAAAGAAAAACTGCTTAATATGGAAGAATATTTGAGTCAAAAAGTAGTTGGGCAAAAAGAAGCCATTAGTGCGGTTGCTAATGCAATTCGTCGTTCTCGAGCCGGAATTTCTGATGAAAATCAACCAATCGGTTCATTCTTGTTTTTGGGACCTACGGGTGTCGGAAAAACAGAACTGAGCAAAGCGGTTGCTGAATTTTTGTTTAATGATGAAAAAGCAATTTTGAGAATTGATATGTCGGAATATATGGAAAAACATGCTGTTGCCAAGCTTATCGGTTCTCCTCCGGGATATGTCGGATTTGATGAAGGAGGATTTCTGACCGAAGCTGTGAGAAGAAGACCATATCAAGTTATTTTATTCGATGAAATTGAAAAAGCACATCCTGATGTGTTTAATATTCTGTTGCAAGTCCTTGATGACGGCAGACTTACCGATGCTAAAGGCAGAACCGTGGATTTTAAGAACACTCTTATAATCATGACATCTAATTTGGGAAGTGAGATATTAAACAACGCAACCGGAATAGACGACGGAAAAAAAGTAAGATCTCAGGTTATGGATGTGGTAAAACAGTCTTTCAGACCTGAATTTATAAACAGAATTGATGAAATCATTTTGTTTCATAAGTTGGATAAAAATAATATTAAAGATATAGCCAAAATTCAAATCGCTCTAATTGAAAAACGCCTTAACAATTTGAATATAAAGCTGAATATCCATGATACAGCGTTTGTTTGGATTGTAAATAACGGATATGACCCTATTTATGGTGCAAGACCTCTAAAGCGTCTGTTAAAAAATAATATTGAAAACAAATTGGCTATAAAAATTCTTAACGGGGAAATATCTAATAATGATACTGCCGATATCATTGTTTTGAGCGGAGGACTTGAAATTGTGAAAGCGAAAGAAAAGAAAAGCCAAAATAATTAAAAAAAGGCAAGGACTTTTCCTTGCCTTTTTTTATTTCTGCAAATGCAATATCTTATATTTTTGCTTTTGCTACAACTTTTTCTATTTCGCTTTTTACAACTCTTTCAACCATACTCGGAAGGTTTGTATTGAGCCAACCTGCGATTTGGCGATTAACTTCAGAATAAACCAATGTCTTAAATTCAGGATCTTGAAGCTGTCTGTTCATTTCGTTTGTGATTCCGTTTTTAATAATTTCAAAAACAAATTCTTCCAAAGTTTTATTTCCAACCATGGGTTTTACAACCTCCTGATCCTTGTTTGTTGTTTTGACGTTTTTCTCTTCACGAGAAAACATTTTGGCAAAATTGCTTATTATATTTGCTGAAATATCGGTAACAGTTTCCGAGGTTTTTTGTTCTGATTCCGATACCTGTTGTTCAGCATATTCCGTGTTGATAGAATAACTGTCAGCATCGATTTCATCTGCTTCCATATTTACAGAGAAATCTTCCTGCACATCCGGAATGTCTATTTGCAATTCTTCATCAATTTTTTCAATTTCAGGCTCTGTGTTTACCTGCTCTTCAATAGTTCCTTTCGTTGAAAAATCGGCATTGATATCAATTGTATCCAGATCCTGAGTTTCTGATGGTATTTCAAGATTAAAATCTTTATCCAAACTTGTAATCGTATTATCTTCGGAATCTGCGACAACATCGTCTATGTTAAAATCGTCGAGTGAAATATTGTCTAAGTCAATATCAGAAGCAATAGTATCTTGAGCTTCTTCAACAGGTTCTTCAGCCACAAAATCTGTTGTTTCCGATAAAACATCGTCCACCAAATTGGATGAAGCTTCTTCAACAGGTTCTTC
>JAZLEQ010000021.1:0-41621 GCA_045615365.1 Alphaproteobacteria bacterium | reverse complement strand
TTAGAAACAACACCGGCGCCAACTGTGTGACCACCTTCACGAATAGCAAAACGAAGACCTTCGTTCATAGCAATCGGGTGGATCAACTTAGCTGTCATAGTGATGTTATCACCAGGCATTACCATTTCAGTTCCTTCAGGCAATTCGATTGAACCTGTTACGTCGGTTGTTCTGAAATAGAATTGCGGACGATAGTTTGAGAAGAACGGAGTATGACGACCACCTTCTTCTTTTGTCAAAATATAGCATTCGCATTGGAAATCTGTGTGAGGAGTGATTGAACCGGGTGCTGCCAAAACTTGACCACGTTCAACTTCTTCTCTCTTGGTTCCGCGCAACAATACACCGATGTTATCGCCGGCTTCACCTTGATCCAACAATTTACGGAACATTTCAATACCTGTGCAGGTGGTTTTTTGTGTTTCACGAATACCAACGATTTCGATTTCTTCGCCAACTTTCAATACACCGCGTTCAACACGACCGGTTACAACTGTTCCACGACCGGAAATTGAGAATACGTCTTCAATCGGCATCAAGAACGGTTGATCTTTCGGACGTTCCGGTTGCGGAATGTAGCGGTCTACTTCTGCCATCAATTGTTTGATTGCTTCTGAACCAATCTTAGCGTCGCTGTTTTCCAAAGCTGCCAAAGCTGAACCTTTTACGATTGGAATTTCGTCGCCGGGGAATTCATATGATGACAACAAGTCACGAATTTCCATTTCTACCAATTCCAACAATTCAGGATCGTCAACTTGGTCTACTTTGTTCATGAATACTACCAATGCAGGAACACCTACTTGGCGAGCCAACAAAATGTGTTCACGAGTTTGAGGCATCGGACCATCTGCTGAAGAAACTACCAAAATTGCACCGTCCATTTGTGCTGCACCGGTGATCATGTTTTTAACATAGTCAGCGTGACCCGGGCAGTCTACGTGTGCATAGTGACGGTTTTCTGTTTCATATTCTACGTGTGATGTCGAAATGGTGATACCACGTGCTCTTTCTTCAGGAGCTTTATCAATATTTGCATAGTCTACAAATTCTGCTCCGCCAGCTTCTGCCAAAACTTTGGTGATTGCTGCTGTTAATGTGGTTTTACCGTGGTCAACGTGGCCAATGGTTCCAATGTTGCAGTGAGGCTTATTGCGCTCAAACTTCTCTTTTGCCATTTTTTCAAATCCTTAAAGTTTATGTTGTTACGACAATATGTTTTTGGAAAAATGGGAAGAAGTTGGAGCGGGTGTGGGGAATCGAACCCCCGTCATAAGCTTGGAAGGCTTCTGCTCTACCATTGAGCTACACCCGCTTATTCAAACCATTATCCAAGAGGTTATCTTATAGTGGTGGAGGGGGATGGATTCGAACCATCGTAGACTAAAGTCGACGGATTTACAGTCCGTTGCATTTGACCGCTCTGCCACCCCTCCTTATGAGACTATAAGACCAAGGATTACTCCTTAAGGGTTTTAGTGCATAGACACTAACAATGCAAATAATAGTATTTTGCCGTGTTTGTCAATATCTTTTTTTTATTATTTTAGAGTTTTTAAAAGATTTTCGCTTTTTGTTACCGCTTCGGGGGTGCCAACCAGAAATTCTTTGCACGGACTTAGGGCAAAACCTAAGCGATTTTCGTTTTCGGCTTTGTCAAAAAGTTCAAGAAGTGAAAATTTATCCTTAAACGAATCCGCAAAAATACGAGGGTGAACGATGGCAACTCCTACGTAGGTGTATTTGAATTCCTCAGAGTTAATTTTTTGTTTGTTGCGATATATGTTATTTCCTTTGATGCAGTAGTCGCCATGGTGCGGTTTGTCGCCTTCAATGTTGGAAATATCGGTCAGTAATAGAAGAATATCGTGTTTGGAATCGTTCCATGCATCTTTCATTTGGTTTATTATCGGTTTGTAGTCGGAATCGATTAGAATGTTGTCGGCATTGATGACGATAAAGGCTTCGTTGTTAAAAAAATGAAGTGCTTTTTTGATGCCGCCACCGGTTTCCAATGCTTCTTTTTCTTCTGAAACTTTGATGTTGAAATTTTTTAATTTGTGAAGATATTTTTTTACCTGATCGGCACACCAACAAACGTTTACAACGATGTCGTTCATTTTGGCATTGGTAAGCAAATCAAGACCGTAATCCATGAGTTTGCGAGAATTTACTTCTATCATGGGTTTCGCTGAGTTTTCTGTCAGGTGGCGCATACGCGTTCCTCGTCCGGCTGCCAAAACAAATGCTTTGTTGATGTTTTTGTTGCAAGGAACAGACCAAAGGTTTTCCGGAAAATATTTATCAAACCAATCTTTCAGTTCTTTGAATAGCGGATTTTGGAGTGTTGACTTTAGGAGTTCTAATCCGTGAGGAACATATTTGGCATATGCGGGTTTGCGAGATACTTCTATGAGTGTTGTAAAACGGCCGAGAACACGCATATGGCGTAACAAAGCCATGAAAGAATAGGCGCTTTCAAATTCTGTGCGCGAAATTCCGGAAAGTTGGTTGAAATAGTGTTCTTTTAGCTCGCGGGTGATCGATGAAGGAATCTCTCGGCGTTCATCTTCAATGAGGCTGACCAGATCGTATAAACCGGGACCGCGAAGAGCGTCTTGAAAGTCGATGATGGCTGCTTCTTCGGAATCGTCGGGAAACATGACGTTGTCGGCGTGATAATCCCACAAAACAAGTGTTTCCGGAAGATTGTGCCCCAGAGGCAGAAGTTTTTTGATGATGGTAAAAAATTCTTCTCTTGCTTGATTGGAAAGTTGCCCGTTCAGGCAAGACGGAACATACCAATCGCTAAACAAAGCAAAGTTATTTAATATTATTTCATCGTTCATTTCATGCAAAAAAGGAGGGAGCTCTTTTACTTTGTGGAGCTTTACCAAAATATCTACAGCCTTCTTGAGAAGAACTTTTTGATCTTCTGTTTTGATTTTGACAATATAGTCGGTGTTGCCGAAGTCTTCAATCAGCATAAAGCCTTTTTTCAGGTCTTTGTAAAAAACTTTAGGCGCACGTATCATGTTTTGGTTCAGAAATTTTGAAAGCCAAACAAATTCTTGAGGTTTGTTTTTACATCCTTCGTCATCAAGCAAAATTTTGGTCGTTCCGTCTTTTAATGAAATACGGAAATAATTACGCGAGGAAGCGTCGTTATTTAAGGGGGTGAGGGTATATTTCCTGATGCCGGCGATGCTTGATAGAAAGTTTTTAATATCTGCGGCTCTTTTTTTATTTTGCATTGACTTGTCCTTTTATGCCTGTATGATTTAGGTAGTTTTAACAGCTTGATTTTAAAATACAATTAATTTTATGAGGCCTTAACAGTGAAATTTGATTATGTGGTTTTTGATTGGGACGGAACATTGGCTGATACATGTCTGTTGATTTCATCGGCTTATGAGCATACATCAAAAACTCTGGGAACAAAAATTTATTCTTATGATGAGATAAAAAATTTGACTTCAACAATTCAAAATAAAGATATTTTGAAATATGTTTATGGCGAAAAAGAAAATGAGGCGAAAAAAGTCTTCTACAATTATGTGCGGAAAAATCATGTGGACAAGTTAAAGCCTGTTTGCGGAGCAAAAAACCTTTTGGAGTTTTGTTGTGAAAATAATTTAAAGGTCTTTCTTATAACAAATAAAAAAAGAGAACTGTTAATAAAGGAAATGGAAAAACTCGGGTTTGAAAAGTTTTTTGCAAATGTGGTTGCTGCCGGAGATTTTTCGCAGGATAAACCTCATCCGATGGCCACAAAAGCGTTGTTTGGAACAAGTTTGCCAAAGGCCGAATCTATATTGGTAGTAGGAGACGGAGAAGCTGATTGGAAAACAGCCAGAACTTTTGATGACGAACAAAGCAAATCGTGTTGTGTTATTTATGACCCGAAAAATACATATAAGGGAAGTGAACCTGATTATGTGGTTGATGATTTGTGCAAGGTTATTGATATTTTGAAAGAAAACAAATGAGTAAAAATTTTAAAAAGGAAAATTTCGGAAGTCAAAAACAACATGTGTTGTATGGTAGGCACGCTGTGTTGGCTGCTTTGGCGAATCCTAAACGCAAAATAAGCAAACTTTTGTGTACTAAAGAAAATTTTGAAGACGTGGCAGCTTTTGATAGGGTTAGACCGCAAATCGTAGAAAAAAAAGAAATTGATAAACTCTTGCCCGCTGAGGCCGTTCATCAAGGATTGGCTTTGTATTGTTCAAGACTGGAAAATGCAAGCTTGGAAGAAATAATTGAAATTGCTGACGGAAAAGAAAAGTGTCATGTGTTGATTTTGGATCAGGTTACAGATCCGCAAAATGTGGGAGCGATTATTCGGTCGGCGGTCGCTTTTAATACGGTGGCTTTGATTGTTCAGGATAAAAATTCACCTTTGGAGAGCGGTGCCATGGCTAAGGCTTCGGCCGGTATGATTGAATATTTGCCGATTGTGAGGGTTACAAATATTTCTCGCGCAATAGAAAAACTTAAAGATGCCGGTTTTTGGGCCGTGGGAATGGACGGATATGCAACCACAACCATAGATAAACTTAATAAAAACGGGAAGACCGCTTTTGTTATGGGGTCTGAGGGTAAAGGAATGAGGCGATTGGTGGAAGAAAATTGCGATATATCTGTTAAATTGCCGATGTCGGAAAAAGCGGAAAGCTTGAATGTGGCTACGGCCGCTGCTATTGCTCTTTATGAAATTAATAAGTAAATGAGGAAAAAATGGCTATTTCTATAAAAATAAAAGGTTTGAAAAAAAATTTCGGGAAAATTAAGGCCATAAAGGATATTGATTTGAATTTTTATCAGGGGCAGATTGTGGCCTTATTGGGACCAAACGGCGCAGGAAAATCAACTTTGATGAATATTATTGCCGGATATATTAAGTCAAGCGCAGGGAGTGTTAAAATCTTTGAAAAAGAAGTTGCCGAGTATCCTGTTGAGTTGAAACAGATAATAGGCTTTTTGCCCGAAGGTTCGCCGTTGTATAATGATATGAGCGTGAAAATGTTCTTAAAATATATTGCCGAGCTTAAGGGGTGTGAATATTCTGAAGTTGACAGAGTTATTCTGTTGGCTAATTTGGAAAAAGCGGTTGGGCAGAAAATTGATACCTTGTCAAAAGGCTATCGCAGAAGAGTAGGTTTTGCTGCAAGCGTTTTGGGAAATCCGCAAATCTTGTTGTTGGATGAACCGACTGACGGATTGGATCCAAATCAAAAAGAACATATGTTGGGATTGATTAAAGATATGAGTAAGGACAAAACAATTATTATTTCAACTCATTTGTTAGAAGAAGCAAAAACAGTTGCCGATAGAGTCTTGATTATGGATGGCGGGAAAATTAAGGCTGACGGCGATGTGGATGCTATATTGAAAATTACCAGAACAAATTCTTTAGATGATGCTTTTGTTAAACTTACGAGGTGAATATGTCTAAAATTTATGCGGTGGCAAAAGGTGAGTTTTGTCGTTATTTTGTGTCTCCTTTGGCATATGTTTTTTTGTGTTGCTTTTTACTGTTAATCGGTTCGTTTACTTTGTATTTCGGCGGCTTGTTTACGCAAGGAAATGCTTCGCTGAAGCCGATGTTTGAAATTTTGCCTTGGGTGTTTTTGTTGTTTGTGCCGGCGATTGCTATGCGATTATGGGCTGAAGAATTTAAGAGCGGAACTATATTGCAAATTATGACTTTGCCTATATCCGTAGCGGATTTGGTTTGGGGAAAATTTTTGGCTGCATGGGCTTTTTGTTTGTTAGCCATTGTTTTAACTTTTCCTTTTGTGATTACATTGAATTTTTTGGGTAATCCGGATAATGCGATTATTTTTAATGCTTATTTAGGGGCTTTTTTGCTTTCGGGTGCGATATTGGCGATATCGCAGACTGCTTCGGCAATGACGAAAAATCAGGTTATCGCTTTGATTTTGGCAATATTGGTAAATATTGTATTTTTCTTGAGCGGGTTGGAGTATGTGTTGGGATTTGTAAGAAGTTTCGCTCCTGATTATATTGTTGATTTGGTTTCTTCTTTCAGTTTCTTGACTCATATGCATTTTTTCAGCTTGGGTTTGCTGGAATTAAGAGGTGTTGTGTTTTTTGTTTCGCTGATTTTTGTTTTTAATTTTTTCACAATTGTAGTTATTAATTTTAGAACCGTGGGGTCGGTTTTTTGGTTGAAAAAAGTTTCGTTTACAGGTTGTTTGGTCGCAGTCTTGTTGGTTTTTGCCGCGTTTGTAGGTGTTAATCTCTTTACAAACAGTGAGGTTTTGCGTTTTAGTTATGATTTTACATCGGAGAAAATTTTTACTCCTTCAAAATCAACAGTCGATGTTCTAAAAGATATTGATTCTCCGGTAACCGCAAAAGTGTATTATTCGCCGATTTTGGCTGAAAGAGATGAAGCTTTCAGGCAAGCTTTTGATGATTTAAAAGTGTTGCTTGAGAAGTATAAACATATTGCAAAAGGGAATTTTGATTATAAAATTTATAATCCCGAACCTTTGAGTGATATTGAAGACAAGGCTATTTTTTCAGGATTGCAGGCGTTGCCAGTTCCTGATTTGAATGTTTCTGCATATTTCGGAATTGTTTTTGTTAACGAGAACGGAAAAAGCAGGACAATTCCCTTTTTGCCTTTGGCAAGATCAGGGTTTTTGGAACAAGATTTAACGGAAAATATTTTTCTGCTCGAAGCAAAAAAAAGTGTGGTGGGAATTTTAACTTCTTTGCCGATGATGGGGGCGGAAAAAAACGAGTTTGCTTATCAGACATGGCAAATTGTTGATGAAATTGAAAAGTTTTATCAGATAAAAAAAATTCATAAACCGGAAGATTTGAGGGATGTTGACGTTTTGTTGATGGCGCATCCGCAGAATTTGGATAAGAATTTGGAAAATGCAATTTATGAATTTTCAATTTCAGGCGGAAAAATTTTGGCTTTTTTTGATGTGGCTCCGGAAGCTTTGTTGTTAGCGGGGCCTCAACTTATGCTTTCAGGAAGCTCCGATTATGGAAATTTGCCGGAAAAGTGGGGTTTTGAATTTTTTGAAAATAGTGTGGTTGCTGATTTGGACAATTCTTCGCAAGTTTCTGTGAAAACAGCCGATTATTCGGGAACATTGCAAGATTTAATACAGTTTTTTGTGTTGTCTGAAAACATGGTGTCGGATTTTCCGGAAACTAAAAACTTAAAGCGTATGTTGTGGACTTCCGGCTCCGTCTTCAGACCATTGAAAACAGAATCTTTTTATTTTATTCCTTTAATTGAGGCCAGCAAAAATTCTCAAATATTGTCGGCGGAAGTTGTCAGAGAATCTATTCACCCGACAGAAGTTTTGCGCAATTTTAAGCCTGATGATAAACAAAAGATTTTGGCTGCTCATATTGTCAGTCAGGAAAAAGGAAATGCTTTTGAGATTATTGTTGTCGGTGATACTGATTTGCTGTATGATTCTTTTTGGACAAGTACATTTACGCTAGGCGATAAAAATTATAGCATTCCTTTGCTTGATAACGGAAATTTTGTTTTGAATTCATTGGATGTTTTGACCGGAAACGAAAAATTGTTTGAATTAAGAGGAAAATCAGCAGAAAAAAGAACCTTTGAAAAGCTGGAAAAACAGAGAAAACAAACCGTTTTGCAGTTTAGGATTAAGGAAAAAGATATTTTTGATCAGATTAATTTGATTAAACAAGGCCTCAGAGAAGTTTCAAGTAAAAGAAGTTTTGAAGGAAGATATGTTTTTAATCCTGAAGAGTTGGCTGTTATCAGTAAGATTAAAAATGCATTGAATGATAAACGCAAAGAATTGTTTTCATTAAGACAAAAATTAAATGATGATTATAAAACAACGGAAAAGTTTGTAAATTTCTTCAATATTTATGCTATTCCGTTGATTATTATTTTGTTTGTTTTGATTGCAAACAAAAAATTAACTTTTTCAAGGCCGGAGGTGCCTGTTTTTAACAGAAATTTTGTGTGGTTGTGTGTTGTTGCGGCAGGTTGTGTAGCCGTGGGATTTTTGAGTGTGTTTTTGAAACCTTCGGTTAATTTGTTGGAGGAGGAAGGAAAACCTGTTTTTGAAAATCTGCAGAAAAAGATTAATGATGTTGAGATTATTAAGATGAAAACAGCATCGGCTGATTTAACTTTGAAAAAAAACGGGAATAAATGGGAGGTTGAAGGAAAAGAGGAGTTTTTGGTTGTTGAAAAAAGAGTTAAAAGTTTTTTGGCGATGTTGATGCAGGCAACAATTTATGAGAAAAAAGCCGATAAAATGGAAAATTTGGAAACTTTCGGGCTGTTGCCGATAAGCAACAAGCAAAGCAAAGCTATTCAAGTTTCATTGAAGGATAAGAATGGTGATGTTATAGAGATGTTTGATGTAGGTAAGTATAATATAGAGCTGAGTCGTGGAGCTTTGGGGGCTTATATACGTCTTCCGAATGAATTTCAAACATGGTTGGTAAATGTTGATTTAATAGACATGGGAATCGGTTATGAGGAATGGAGTTTTGTGAACTTGTGGAATTTGCATTTCGGGCGATTTGTAAAAACGGATAATGAAAAAAATGTTGAAAAGCTGGCTAATTTGATGAAAGAAATGCTGAATATTAAAATGTTGTCGCAGGCGGACGGAAAAAATGGAAAATTGTATAAAAAAATAAAAATAAACGCTGAATATGTTGATGAAGTTGTTTTTTCTTTTTATAAGCTTGATGATAAGGTTTTGGTAAAATATGATTTTGCAGATGAAATAAAAGATAGTGTTTTGAGAGATTTCGCAGAGAAAACAAAAGATAAGTTTTTTGAAATAGCCAAAAAAGATATGAGCAGGATAGAAAATGCAATTAAGTAGAGAAAAAAAAGATAAACTTAAGAGAGTTGCCGTTGTTTCGTCTATATCTTTGGCTTTGCTGTTGTGTTTGTTGAAAACAGGGGCTTTTTATTATACAAATTCGTTGGCGGTGTTTTCGTCGATGATTGACAGCTTGTCGGACATATTTGCTTCGTTGATTACTTTTTTCGCCGTTAAGGTTTCAGTGAGACCGGCGAGCCTTAGTTACAGATACGGATATGGAAAAGCTGAGGCCTTAAGCGCGTTGTTTCAGAGTTTGTTCGTTGTGGCTTCCGGAGTTTTTGTTTTGTGGGATGCTATTTTACGAATAAAAAATCCGGTGAGTATTGAGCAGACTACCGAAGGTTTGTTTGTTATGGGGTTTAGCTTGATTGCAACAATAGTTTTGGTGTTGTTTCAAAGAAAAGTGGCTAAACTTACGGAATCGCAGGCGATATTGGCTGATTCAATGCATTATTACGTGGATATTTTAACGAATTTTTCAATTATAATTTCGTTGTTTTCGGTTAAATTTTTTGAAACCGTTTGGATTGATACTTTTGTTGCTGTTTTAATCGCTGTGTATTTGCTTTATAATGCATATAATATGGGGCGCGACGCTGTCAGAATGCTTTTGGACAAGGAGTTGTCGGACGATATAAGAAATTCGGTTTTTAAGATTGTTTCCGGACATGTTAAAAATTTGCAGATGCATGATTTGAGAACAAGAAGCATGGGAAATTTTTATGTGTTTGAATTTCATTTGGAAATGGATGGAAACCTTACACTAAATGAAGCTCATAAATATACGGAAGAAATTGAAGAGCTTATTCGTAAGGAATATCCGTCAGCACAAGTGATTATTCATCAGGATCCTAAAGGTGTTGATGAAGAGAGGCTTGACAATATTTTGGTTTAGTCAATATCCCAAGGAAAAACAACCCATTTATCGGGTAATTCTTTAGCAAAAATATCAACTTCCGGACGCCCTTTGGGTTTGGCATAGACGGTTACATATTTGCCTTGAGGAAATTGGCGGCGCATGACGCGGAAAGTTTGTCCGCTGTCGGACAAGTCGTCAACTATGAGGGTTTTTTCGTCAATCTTGCCAACAAATTCAGGGTGATCAACTTCGTCAAGTTTGAGATGTTCAGAGCCAATATAGGTGGCTATGTTGATGACAGACATGTTGCGTATTCCGAGTTCGTAGGAAACGATCCCTGCCGGAATAAAACCTCCGCGACTGATGGCTACAATCTTGTTATATGAACCTGATTTTTGAATTTTTTTACAAAGCATTTTCACATCGTGATGAAAGTCGTCCCACTTCAAAAATATTTTATCTTTCATGATTGTTTACTCCGTAAGATGAGAATAAAAATATGGCGTGCCCGGAGGGATTCGAACCCACGACCCTCAGCGTCGGAGGCTGATACTCTATCCAACTGAGCTACGGGCACAGACGCTTAAAGTATTTACTTAACTATATCAGTTTTTGAAAAAATACCAGTAAAATTTTTAAAAAACAGTAAGAAAAGAGTCTTTTTGTTAAAATTTTGCTTGACTATTGATGGAATTGTATGTATTAAAGGGCAACGATATTTTATGTAGAGGGATTAAAAATGGCTAAAAAATGTGAAATTTCAGGAACCGGCGTTATGAGCGGTAATAATGTTAGTCACGCTAACAATCACACTCGTCGTCGTTTCTTGCCTAATTTGCAAGTTGTTTCTTTGTTGAGCGATGTTTTGGGAAAAGCTTTTAAGTTGAAAGTTTGTTCTAAAACTTTGCGTTCTATCGAACATAATGGCGGTTTGGATGCTTATTTGGAATCTACTTCCAACACCAAATTGACAGAAGAAGCTAAAAAAATTAAAAAAGCTATCGCAAAGAAAAAAGCTTCAGCAAAATAGTTTGGATTTGTTTGTTATTAAAGCTCCGTTGTAATGCGGAGCTTTTTTTATCCCCGTTATCCCCAATATCCACAGACCTGAAAAATGTTTTGTAAAAAAAGCGGTTGTGTTTTCAAACTTTGTTGGTATAAAAAAAGAAATCAGAAATTTTGGGGACTCGTAAAATGGAAAAATTGCAACCAGATCAACTTCCTAAAAATATTGAAGCCGAGCAAGCTTTGTTGGGTGCTCTTTTGGCAAATAATAAAACTTTTGAAAAAGTTTCGGAATTTTTGCAGGCAAAACATTTTGCCGACCCCGTGCATAACAGAATATTTGAGGTGGTGACAAAACTTATTACCAAAGGACATGTCGCTGATGTTATTACTTTGAAAAACTATTTCGAACAAGACGGGTCGTTGGAAGATGTGGGCGGATATAAGTATTTGATTAAGTTGGCTGATTCGGTGACGCCTCTTACAAACGCAGAATATTATGCTCAGTTTATTTATGATAAGTATTTGCGAAGAGAACTTATTGCTACGGGTTTTGATATTGTTAATGATGCAACAAAAGAAGATGTGGATTCTGATGCTGCTGAAGTGATTGAGGCTGCAGAAAAAAGATTGTATGAATTGTCTGATCAGGGTGAACACCAAGTGGGATTTGTAGATTTTTCCAAAGCGTTGATGGGCTCTTTTGAGAGAATTGAAAAAGCTTATCAAAGCGACGGAAGAATTTCGGGAATACCTACAGGTTTGGATGCTTTGGATGCTAAGACAGGAGGACTTAATGATACGGACTTGATTATTTTAGCAGGACGTCCGGCTATGGGTAAGACCGCTTTGGCAACAAATATTGCTTATAATGTGGCTGATTATTTTGCCCATGATAAAAAAGTTGATCCGAAATCAAAAGGTGTGGCGTTTTTTTCTTTAGAAATGTCGGCTGATCAATTGGCTTCAAGAATTTTGTCAACCGTAACTCAAACAAATGGTCACAGAATGAGAACCGGTGAATTGGATAATGCTGAGATTACAAGATTGGCTGCTGCTGTCAGAGAGTTGGAACAGATACCTTTGTATATTGATGATACGCCGGGGTTGAATATAGGCGCAATCAGAACAAGAGCTCGCAGATTAAAACGAAGCAAAGGTTTGGGATTGATTGTTATTGATTATATTCAATTAATCAGTGGCGGAATGAGTAAAAAAAGCGAGGGGAATCGCGTGCAGGAATTGTCGGAAATTTCACGCGGCTTGAAAATGTTGGCTAAAGAGCTGCAAGTTCCGGTGATTGCTTTGTCGCAGCTTAATCGCGGTGTGGAATCGCGTGATGATAAAAGGCCGCTGATGTCGGATTTGAGAGAATCGGGTTCTATTGAGCAAGATGCCGATATTGTGATGTTTGTGTTTAGAGAAAACTATTATATTAAAAATGAAGAACCGAAAATTAAAACCGGTGAAACTCCGGAACATTTTCAAAAAAGAACAGATGAATGGAACCAGCGCTGCAGGGAAACTCAAAATATCGGCGAGGTGATTATCGGAAAGCAACGTCATGGACCTACGGGAACCGTTAAACTGTTTTGGAATGGTGATTTTGCACAATTCGGGAATTTGGCCAGAGAGGAATATTTGCCGGAAAAAACCGGAGCATAGGATAAATGAAAAAAGATTTTTGGAAATATAAAAAACTTGAAGAATTTTCTGATGATGAGTGGGAACAAATTTGTTGTAATTGCGGCAGATGTTGTTTGATTAAGTTACAAGACGAAGATAATGATGATGTTTTTTATACAAGTATTGTTTGCAGGTATTTTGATTGCGGATGTCGTAAGTGTAAGGTTTACGAAAAAAGGTGTGAGTTGGTGCCTGAGTGTTTGAAGGTTTCGCCTGAAAATATTGATAAAATTGAATGGATGCCAAAAAAATGCGCTTATAGAATATTGTATGAAACGGGAAATTTGCCGGATTGGCACCCTTTGCTCGGTAATAAAACAGAGTTGCCGAAGATGCCTGAAAATTTGGTGGCAGATTGTTTGGTTGATGAAAGTTGTTGGGAAGATTATATTGTGGAAGATGAGGAGTTTTGATTTAATTATGAATGATTGGCCTGAAAAAAGTTTTAGTCCTCAAGACAGATTTGCAGATTCTGATGATTTTGAAGAAGAATTTTGGAAGAAAAAAACTCTTGCCGATTTGAGCAAAGAAGAATGGGAGCTTTTGTGCGACGGTTGCGGAAAGTGTTGTTTGAACAAAATTGAGTTGCGCGGAAAGGTTTGTTTTACTAATGCAAAGTGTCGGTTTTTAGACGGAGAAACTTGTTTGTGTCAGATTTATGATAACAGATTCGAAAAGGTTTCGGATTGTAGGGATATTGATTTAAAAACAGTGTTAAACGAGCCGGAAATTTTGCCGAAAACTTGTGCATACAGGTTGTTGGTTGAAGGTAATGATTTGCCGGAATGGCATCCGTTGCAAACAAAAAACGCTATGTCGGTTCATGAGGCCGGAATGTCGGTAAAAGGAAGAAAACTGATTTCGGAAACAGAGGTTGGAAATTATGAAGATTACGTTGTTGACTGGGAAGACCTTTGATTATGCCAAAGAAGTGGGCTTTGATTTAAAGATTGTAAGTTCGCCAAAGGCAAAAAAATTAACACTGAGAATTGATGAAAAAAATAAAATTCCGGTTGTGTGTGTTCCGAAATTTTGTCCGAGAAAAACTGTGCTGAAGTTTTTGGAAAAACACAAAGACTGGGTGTTTAACAGTTTGGCAAGATTGCCAAAAACAGTGTTTTTTTTTAGCGGAGATGAAATTGTTTTTTTAGGTGAAAAGATTGTTCTTTTACATGAACCCGAACAAAAAGGAATAATCTTTGAAAAAAATTGTTTAAAAACAGGCGGACAAATAGAGTTCTTTCACAGACGTGTTAAAGATTTCTTAAAAGAAAAAACTTTGCAATATTTAAAATCATTGACGAGAGAAAAAGCTAAAATTTTAGGTTGCAAGGTCGAAAATGTGGCGATTAAAGATACAAAATCGCGTTGGGGAAGTTGCTCGTCTTTGGGAAATATAAATTATAATTGGAGAATTTGTTTTGCTCCAAAAGAAGTGATTGAATATTTGGTTTGTCATGAAGTGGCTCATTTGAAAGAAGCTAACCATTCTAAAAATTTTTGGGAATTGGTTGAAAAACTTTGTCCGGATTGTGTTGAAGCTCGCAGATGGTTGAAAAAGTTTGGCAAGAATCTTTATAAATATGCGTAATTTTTGAAGCTTAGTTGATTTTTAATATATTTTTTCCTATATTAAATGAAGATGTAATTTTTAAGAAGGAAAACAGATATGCAAGAAAAATATTTTTCGCAAACAAACGAAATGAGTATTGATGAAAGTTTGCGCAGTTATATGTTGAAAGTGTATAATTTTATGGCTGGCGGTTTGTGTGTTACGGGCTTGGCTGCTTGGTGCGTGGCCAATACTTCGCTCTTGAATTTGTTTTTTGTTGTTTCGCCTCAAGGTTATACATTGTCGGGATTGGGGTGGCTTGCGTTGATTGCTCCGTTGATTATGGTGTTTGCTTTTAATTGGGTGGTTATGTCGGGTTCGGCAAGGCAAGTGCAGATGCTGTTTTGGTCGTATGCTGCAGTTATGGGAATCGGCCTGACGCCTATGTTTTTGCTTTATACAAGCGCAAGTTTGGTGAGAGTCTTCTTGATTACAGCCGGTGCTTTTGGTGCTTTGAGTCTTTATGGTTATACAACTAAGAAAGATTTGACAGGATTAGGTTCGTTTTTGATGATGGGGTTGTTTGGGTTGATTATTGCAAGTGTTGTAAATATCTTCTTGAAAAGTTCCGGTATGGATTGGGCTTTGTCGTTTATAGGAGTTGGTATTTTTAGCGGACTGACTGCTTATGATTCTCAAAAAATCAAAATGATCCATAACTCCGTTGATTCTGATGAAGTGATTACAAAAAAGGCTTTATCGGGTGCTTTAAGCTTGTATTTGGATTTTATTAACTTGTTTTTATATTTGTTGCGTTTTATGGGTGACAGAAGATAGATCTTTTTGTGAAAGAAAAGGCCTCGTTGAAATGACGGGGCTTTTTTTGATTTAAATTAAAAAATTGTGTTGCGAAAAAGATGTGCTTTTTTTATAATCCGATTAGTTTTTTTATTGTCGGAGAGTTGAAAATGCGCGAATCAAAAAGAGAAAATAATCAGCTTAGAAATATTGAATTTGTGATTGATTTTAACCCATATGCAGAAGGGTCGTGTTTGGTGAAATATGGGAATACTCATGTGCTTTGCACGGCTTCGGTGGAGGACAAGGTTCCTTCTTGGCTGAAAGGACAAGAAAAAGGTTGGGTGACTGCAGAATATGCTATGTTGCCGAGATCAACACAGACAAGAGTTCCTCGCGAAACAAAAAAACCTTCGGGCAGGTCGCAAGAGATTCAGAGGTTAATCGGTCGTTCGTTGCGTGCCGGAGTTGATTTGGAAAAAATGAAAGATGTTTGCATTACAATAGATTGCGATGTTTTACAAGCAGACGGCGGAACACGAGTTGCTTCGGTTTCGGGAGGGTTTGTCGCTATGTATTCGGCTTTGAAAAAATTGGTTGATGAAGGTGTGTTGAAGGAAAATCCGGTGCGAGAATTTGTGGCTGCGGTTTCGTGTGATTTGTATAATGGCGAAGCTATTTTGGATGTTGATTATAATGAAGATTCAAATTCTCAGGCTGATGTAAATTTCGTGATGACGGAAAGTGGTAAAATTGTAGAAATTCAGGGAACTGCTGAAGGAAATCCGTTTGAAGAAAAGGAATTTTTTGAACTGCTTGAGTTGGCAAAAAAAGGAATCGGGGAGCTTATTAAAAAACAAAAGGAGGTTTTGGGGTGTTGAGAGAGTTGGTCGTTGCTTCGCACAATAAAGGAAAAATAGCTGAATTTGAAAACATGCTTAAGCCTTTGGGGGTGAAGGTTTTTTCGGCGGTTGATTTAAATTTGCCCGATGTGGAGGAAACTGGGAAAACGTTTGAAGAAAACGCTGTTTTGAAAGCAGAAACTTTGGCTGAAATTTGTAATAAACCTTGTTTGGCCGATGATTCCGGTTTGTGTGTTGATGCTTTGGGCGGAAGACCGGGGGTGTATTCGGCAAGGTATGCCCCTAATAGGGATTTTGACAAAGCAATGGATATGCTTGTCGGCGAAATAAGAGAAACAAAAAAAGATGATTGGAATGCTCATTTTTCTTGTGTGTTGGCTTTGAAAGTTCCAAATCAAAAAACAGAAGTTTTTGAAGGCAGGGTTGATGGAAAAATTATAGAGGAAAAAAGAGGAGATAACGGATTTGGTTTTGACCCGATTTTTGTTCCTGACGGTTTTGAAAAAACTTTTGCCGAAATGAGCGCCGAGGAAAAAAAGATAATTTCTCATAGAGGAAGGGCCTTGGAAAAGTTTTTAAGAAAGGTGTTTGATGGGCAAAATATTTAATGTCGGTGTTTCAAACTGTTTTGTTGAAGTCTTGGCTGAAAAACTTTTAGATGATTATAAAGACGATAAATTAGCCTTGGCTAAAGCGGTTGTTTTGTTGCCAAACAGGCGTGCTTGTCGTTCGCTTGCAGAAGCGTTTGTGAGAAAACAGGGATTGTCTCCGACAATTTTGCCGCAAATGAGAGCTATCGGCGATGTTAATGAAGATGAACTTTTGTTGAGCGGAAAAGGTGCTGCGGAGGGAATCGTTGATTTGCCGCCAGTGATTGAGCCTGTTGAACGAATGCTCTTGTTTACAAAAATGATTGAGAAAAGGTATGAAGAGTTTGGTTTGGAAAAAATTTCGTTGTCGCAAGCGTGTGGTTTGGCTAAGGAATTGGGGGCGCTGATTGATTCTGCCGAAATGTATGGCTTGGATTGGAAACGTTTGGAAAATTTGGTGCCGGAAGAATATGCCGCTCATTGGCAGGACACATTGAAATTTTTGAAAATTGTTACCAATTTTTGGCCGGATATTTTGAAAGAACGAGGCGTTGTTGATGCTGCAAAACGTAGAAACGCGTTGATTGAAAAGCAAAGTGAAATGTGGCAAAAGCAAAAACCGGAAACAAAAATTATTGTGGCCGGATGCACAGCGGTTTCGCCTGCTATGAAAAATTTGGTTAAAACCGTTTCGGAACTGCCCAACGGAGAAATTTGGTTTGCGGGTTTGGATTTGTATTTGGAAGAAGATGATTGGAAAAAAATTGATGAAACTCATCCGCAATATGAATTGAAACAGCTGATAGATTTTTTGGGGTTGGAAAGAGAAAAAATAAGCTGTGTTGTTGCGCCAAAAAATGAAAAAAGGGAGCTTTTTATCTGCGAGGTTATGCGTCCGGCGCAAACAACGGATAAATGGTTGAAGGTTTCAAAGCTTTTGGATGAAAAAGCTATAGAGGGTGTTTGTTTGGCTGAATTTGATGATCAGAGAAAAGAGGCTGCGGCGATTGCTTTGATGATTAGAAGAGCTTTGGAAAAAAAGGAAAATACCATAGCTTTGGTTACTCCGGACAGAAATTTGGCCAGAAAAGTGGCGTCGGATTTGCAGAGGTGGAATATTGAAGCGGATGATTCTGCAGGAATTCCTTTGGCTCAGACTAATTGGGGTGTGTTTATGAGATTGGCGGTTAAGGCTTTTCTTACGGAAAACGACAGAAACAGTTTGTTGGCTTTGATGAAAAATGATTTTTTTTCGTTGGGTTTGGAAAAAAGTCTTGTTTACCAAATTGTTCAAAAAATTGATAAAAAACTTTGGCGAAAAGAAGAAAGTGATGAGGACGCGGAAAAGTTTTTGCAAAAATTGGAAAGTTGTTCAAACGGGCTTGTTTCGGCTTTGCAAAAAAAGAGAAAAAATTTTGTTTCGTTGCTTAAAGAGCACATTTCTTTGGCCGAAACATTGGCAGAAACTCCGGATGTGAAGGGAGAGGAGGTTTTGTGGGTTGGCGAAGCCGGTGAAACCGGTGCAGCCTTTTTGTCCGAACTTATGGATAATGCGGATGTTTTGGGCGAAATTGAAACAAAAGATTATTTGTCGTTGTTTGAAAGCTTGATGCTCGGTGTGGTTGTGCGAAAAAAACATGATGCGCATAAGAGAATTAAAATATTGGGTCCAATGGAATCGAGATTGAACCAATTTGATGAAATTATATTGGGCGGTTTTAATGAAGGTGTTTGGCCAAATTCTCCGGTTGCTGATCCGTGGATGTCGAGGCCGATGAAAAAAGATTTCGGATTTGAGTTGCCGGAAAAACAAATTGGTGTTTTGGGTTTGGATTTTGCAAATTTGTTGGGAGCAAAAAAAGTTTGTTTAACACGAGCAAAAAAAAATGATAGCGCTCCAACCGTGAAATCTCGCTGGTGGATGCGTATGGAAACCGTTGTGAAAGCAATGGGAAATAAGTTCGAAAAAGATTGCGATTTTGAAAAAATTATTGCGGAAATTGAAAGACCCGAAAAAGACGATAAGATTGAAGCGCCTTGTCCGCGACCTCCTCTCAAATATCGTCCCCGAAAATTTTCTGCCAGTTCGTTTGAAAAGCTGTTGCGCGACCCTTACGGAGTGTATGCCGAATATATATTAAAACTTAAGCCTTTGGAATGTTTGGAAAAAGAAGAAGACGCCAGAGATTTCGGAAATGTGATTCATGAGGTGTTGGAAAAGTTTGGCAAAAAGTATGATCGAGAGTGTCCGGAAAATGTGGAAGAAATTTTGAAGGAAATGGGGGAAACAGCTTTGGAAAAAAAATGTTTTTCCAATGAAAAAAAAGTTTTTTGGAAACCGAGAATGCAAAAAATATTTTCTTGGGTGGCCAAGCAAGAAACAGAATATCGTCAAAACATTGCCAAGGTTAATAATGAAGTTTGGGGAAGAATTGTTTTGGATGGATTTGTCGGCGGAAAAGTTGAGCTTTTTGCAAAAGCTGACAGAATCGATGAAACAAAAGACGGAAAAGTGAATATTGTTGATTTTAAAACCGGAAGTGCAAGAACACAAACAGAGGTTAAAAAAGGTTATGCTCCTCAGTTGCCGATAGAAGGTATTATTGCCAGAGAAGGAGGTTTTGACGGTGTTAAAAAAGCAGATGTCGAAAGCTTGATGTATTGGAAATTGGCAAATAAGACTGTGAAAATTACCGGAGATATTAACAATTTGTTAGATGAAACATTGAGTAATGTGAGAAGGGTTGTTGATGAATTTGATAATGAAAAAAACGGTTATTTAAGCAGACCGAATCCGAAGGCTTTACCGGAATATTCGGATTATGAGCACTTGGCGAGAGTTAAGGAATGGTCTGTTAAGGAAAGCGGAGACGAATGATGAGAAACTTGCAAAAACAAAAAGAAAACAGA
This sequence comes from Alphaproteobacteria bacterium, assembly GCA_045615365.1. Lineage (GTDB taxonomy): Bacteria > Pseudomonadota > Alphaproteobacteria > RF32 > CAG-239 > CAZU01. The sequence continues at coordinate 22,476 of JAZLEQ010000021.1, read as the reverse complement.
ATAGCTCTTGCTTCCGCGCAACAAAGGATTGCCTCCGATCCTAAATATTCGGTTTGGGTTGAGGCTTCCGCCGGAACCGGAAAAACCAAAGTTTTGTCGGATAGAGTGTTGAGATTGTTGTTGGATGGGGTGAAGCCTAACAGAATTTTGTGCTTGACTTATACAAAAGCTGCCGCCGTTGAAATGAATAATCGTATTGCCGACAGATTAAGTAAGTGGGCTGTTATCAGTGATGATGAGCTGATTGCGGAAATTGAAAAATTGCTGGGAAAAAAAACGGATAAGAAAGCTTCAGAAAAACTGCTGGCAAAGGGTAGATGTTTGTTTGCAGAACTTTTGGATGCTCCGGGCGGAATTAAAATTCAGACACTTCACAGCTTTTGTCAGGATATTTTGAAAAGGTTTCCTTTAGAAGCAAAAATTTCTCCGTATTTTGAAGTTATGGACGACAGAAGCGCAAAAGAAGCTATTGATGTGATTAAAAAAGAAATTTTGAACGATGATTTGAATGAAAATGTTGCCGAAGCTTTGAATTTTTTTACTCAAAATTTAAGCGAATATTCGTTTCCTGATGTTATGGCGATGATTACTGATAACAGAAATCTTTTGGTTGAAAAATTGAAAAAACAAACGACCTTTGACGAGTTGCTTGTGAAAACTGCCGGATATTTGGGAATTGATGTTTCCGATACAAAAGAAACAATAAAAAAAGAATTTTGGAAAAATGCCGAATTGCAAGATTTGAAGCTTATTATTGATGCTCTTAACAGCGGAACTGCCACAACAGTAAAAAAAGCGTATGATTTGGGTCGTGCAATTGAAAATAGTGATTTTGAAAAATGTGAGAGGATTTTTCTTAAAAAAGATGGAGAGCCGGTTGGAAGTTTGTTGGTTACAAAGTCGAGAGATTTATATCCGAATGCTGATGTTGCGGTTGTCAGGATTACAAAACTTGTTAAGGATACGGTGGCTAAACAAAAGGCTTTGGATTTGTTTTGTTCTACAAAAGCGGTTTTGATAATTGCCGAAGAGTTAATAAGAAGATATGAAAAATATAAGGAAGATTGTTCTAAAGCTGATTATAATGACCTTATTGTTCTGACAAAAAATTTGTTGGAATCGCCAAAAGTTTCGGAGTGGATCTTGTATAAACTCGATGGCGGAATCGATAATATTTTGATCGATGAAGCTCAAGATACATCAAAAGAACAATGGGCAATAGTGAAAGCTTTGACTAAAGAGTTTTTTTCAGGGGAAGGTTTGCACGAAAAACAGCCTACAGTCTTTGTGGTGGGAGACAGAAAGCAATCGATATATTCGTTTCAGGGCGCAAGTCCGCAGGAATTTGAAAATATGCATGACTATTTTGCAGACAAAGCTGCAAATTTTAAGGATGTCAGCATGGAGGTTTCTTTTCGTTCAACGGCTGCCGTGTTGGATGTGGTTAATAAGGTTTTTTCAAAGGATGATGCAAAAAAAGGTGTGGTGAAAGAAGGGCAAAATATTACTCATGTCCCTTCACGAATCGGTGATGGAGGACGAGTTGAACTTTGGGAATTGACCGAGCCTGATGAAGATGATGAAAGCAATAATGTTTGGAGACCTCCGGTGGAAAAAATTACGACTATGTCTTCCTCGGTTAAATTGGCAAAAAAAATTGCCGAAAATATTAAAAGAAAAGTTGAAACAAGAGAATTGCTTAAATCTAAAAACAGACCATTAAAGTATAGTGATTTTTTGATATTGGTGCAACGCAGAAATGGTTTTGTTGAAGAGTTGGTGCGTGAGTGTAAAAATCTTGGAGTTAATATTGGCGGAATTGATAAAATTAATGTTTTGGAACAAATAGCCGTTCAGGATTTAATTGCTTTGGCAAAATTTGTTTTGTTACCGGATGATGATTTGAATTTGGCTTGCTTGTTGAAATCGCCGATAATCGGGTTGGATGATAATCATCTTTTGGATATTTGTTTGGACAGAAATGAATTGAGTGTTTGGCAAAGCATGAAGATTAAAAATGCTTATAAAAAAGAAACAGACTTGCTTGAACAGTTTGTTGATAAAGCTAAAAATCTGAGACCTTATGAATTTTTTGCCTTGGCGCTTAATAAAATGCAAAAACGAAAAAACTTTGTGGCAAGGCTAGGTGTTGAATGTGAAGATGCTATAGATGAGTTCATGAATTTGACCCTTGCTTTTGAAAGAGAACATATACCTACTTTACAGACTTTTGTTAAGTGGATGGAGGAAGGTGATGTGGAGATAAAACGAGAGCAGGAACAAAAGGATAATGATGCGGTTCGTGTTATGACTGTTCATGGATCTAAAGGGTTGCAAGCCCCCGTTGTGATATTGCCGGATACAATCAGGATGAAAACAGCTTCAAAAGCAGGACGATTGCTGGAAGATGATGATTTTATTCTTTATCCGCTTAATAAAGATTATTATGAAAAAAATTGTGAAAGAATTTTGGAAAAGGAAAAACAAGATTCTTTGGAAGAATATAACAGATTGTTGTATGTCGCTTTGACCAGAGCTGAGGAATGTTTGTGTATTTGCGGTTATAAGGGAAAAAATAATCCAAATGAAAAAAGTTGGTATTGTTTGTGTAAGGATGCTTTTTCGGAAATGGCAAAACGCGGAGAACTTGATTGTTTGGTTTATGATGTGGAACAAGAAATTGAACCGGAAAGCGAAAATTTTGATGATAAAACAGAAAAAAATACTATTTTGCCAAATTGGATTTATAAATATCCGGAGTTTGAAACGGAATTAATGAAACCTTTAAGACCTTCTCATCAAGACGAAGCTATGGATGCTGTGATGTCACCTTTGAAATCTTGTGATAATAACAGGTTGTTTGAAAGAGGAAAAATTATACACAAATTGTTGCAGTTTTTGCCGATGACCGAAAAAATAAAAAGAACAGACTTGGCTAAAGATTTTTTGGAAAAACATGCGAAAAATTTTGATGAAACCGAAAGACATAAAATTTTGAATGAAGTTATCGGTTTGTTAAATGATGATAGGTTTGTAAGCTTGTTCGGGGAAGATTCTGTTGCGGAAGTTGCTTTGATGGGACAAGTGGGTGACAGAATTGTTTGTGGGCAGGTCGATCGTTTGGTGGTTGATGAAGATAAGGTGATGATTGTTGATTATAAAACAAACAGACCTCCGGCAAAGAAAATTGAAGATGCGCCGTCGGCGTATGTTAAACAAATGAAAGCTTATAAAATGGTGGTTGAAAAAATATATGAAAACAGAAAAGTTGAAACTTATATTTTGTGGACAAACACCGCAACAATGATGCAAATAGTTTAATGTTTAATTTTTTGAACAAAATGCTTTATTTATATAAAATATATATTATATTTGATGATATATAAAATTTTTGGATTGGAGAAAAGTTATGAAATCGTTAAAAGATGATGAATTTGATGCTGAAGTTTTGAAGGCAAAGGGATTGGTCTTGGTTGATTTTTGGGCAGAATGGTGCGGACCTTGCCGTCAGTTGTTGCCTATTATTGAAGAAATTTCTAATGAAATGGCCGGAAAAGTTCAAGTTTGTAAAATGAATGTTGATGAAGCTCCGGAAACTCCCGCAGCTTTCGGTTTGAGAAGCATTCCGTCGTTGTTGCTTTTTAAAGACGGTAAGTTGTTGGATACTAAATCGGGATTTACTCCGAAAGCAACTTTGGTTGACTGGATTCAAAGTAATTTGTAGTGTTTGAAAAAATAACTTGAAAAACACCTTTAAGAAAAATCTTAAAGGTGTTTCTTTTTATGATTTTAGTTTTTTGGCCGCAGAGAGAATTGAAAGAATGGTGTAAGTTAGTATTTCGGTGGTGGGCATATCGGTGGTTTTGCAGTCTTTTTCCGTTTTATATAGCAGGTTTAAAACATCAAATAATCTGTTCTTGGGCCATATGCTTAGTTGTGTTGCTCCAAGTTTATGATAATTGAACAGGTTTTTCGGTAAAACATTTTTTATGGCAATATCCGAAGAAGAGCCTTTTTCTATTTGAGATTTTCCTTCCAGAAGGCGATATGTGTGGCGGAGAAGATTCCTGATGATGGTGATTTCTTCGGTGCCTTCATTAAGAAGGTGTTTGAGGTGGCTTATTGCAAGGCTTTTTTCGCCGGAAAATGTGTGTAGGCACAAATCATCGCTGCCGGATACGGATTGATCAAAAACTATGTCGCATACATCCTTTTGTTCGATATGTTTTTTGCTGCCTACATAGGTTATCAGTTTTTCAATCTCGTTAATGTTGGATAGGCGGTCGTTTGATAATCGGGCGCAAAGAATTGAAAAAGCATCGTTTGTGTAGGTGACACCTCTTTCCATGAGAGCTGCGCGAAGGGATGATGATAAATCGCGATCTTCGTGACAGGCAAAAACAGCAACATTGTCTGATGTTGATAGATTTATCAGACTTCCGGATTTTTTCAGAGTGGTTTTACAGCAGACTATTAAAAGGTTTTCAAAAGGGGTGTTTTGTAAGGCTTCTTTTATTGTTGAAGAGACTTCGTTGTCTGCCTCCTTGAGAATGATAACCTTTCGATCGCCCAAAAAGGAACGAGAATTAACTTCTGAAGAAAGTCGACCTTTGTCATCACTGATGTCGTCCCAGATGAGGTGAGAGGTGGTGAAAGGGTCGTATAAGTCTGATGTTAGGCTTAGGGCAATTTTTTTGCTGTATTCGGCAATCAGACCTGCGTTTTGTCCGTATAAAATAACTACTTTAATTGACGGATCGTTTTTTTTGATGAACAAATCAAGTTGTGCTTGCTTGAAAATCATTTGTTTGTGCCGGTGTTGCGAGAGTGGAAAAATGCAGCAATTCGCAAAGCGATGTCGTTAGCCAGAATTTTGGCTCCATCGGATTCTGCTTTCTTTTGTGCGGTGGTGGTGGAATAGGGGTTGGTTAAAATGTCGTAGCTGACAAAAGCTATTGAATCTCCTTGAAGCAATTGGGTGTTGCCTGAAAACATTTTGTATGATACCAGATATTCTATTCTTTCGCTTGTTGCCGTTACATCGTTTCGCATAGCTTGTTGAAATACATTTTTCTTGTCAAGTTTTACATCCAATCGATAGACCGGTGAAACAGGAATGCCTTTTGGGGTTAGCAGATCGATAAGTTCATTGCGCAGTTCTTGCCCAAAGCGATCACTGATTGCCGAAATGCGTATTTTAGACATCTCACTGACAGCATAAGAAGAATAGGTGCCGTTGATTTTTGTTTGCTTATACAGAGGGGTGAAACCGCATGAGCAAAGAATGAAAACTAATAGCAAAATTGCGCTTTTTTTCATGGGCTGCTTCCTTTTTTTATGCAACAATATTAATAATTTTGTTTGGAACAACAATTATTTTCTTTATTTCTTTGCCTTCCAGTTGACGTTTTACGTTTTCAAGTGACAAAGCTTGTGTTTCAACATCTTCTTTGGGAGTGTCTTTGACTGTGGTTATTGTTCCGCGAACCTTTCCGCAGATTTGAACAGCGTAGGTAACGGTGTTGTTTTCTGCAAGTTTGGCATCACCTACAGGCCATGATTCGGCAACGATGAGTGAGGTTTGCCCCATGCGAGCCCACATTTCTTCTGCCAAGTGCGGTGTAAAGGGTGACAAAAGTTTCAGCAAGGTTGAGTATAGTTCGGGAGCAAATCGGTCTTTGCCTGATAAGTAATTTACATAGGTCATTAAAGATGAAACCGCTGTGTTGAAGCGCATTTGGTCAATTCGTTCGGTAACTTCCAAGATGCATTTGTGCATTGTGCGCAAGTCTTCTTCGGAAGATGTTGTGTTGTCGGATACTTTTTTGAATAAGTTGAAAATTTTGCCGACAAAGCGGTATACTCCCATAAGGCTTTCTTCAGACCACATGGCGGTTTGATCAAACGGACCGATAAACATTTCGTATAAACGGAATGTGTCGGCACCATATGAGCTGACAATGTCGTCAGGGTTGATTACATTGCCGCGGGATTTGGACATTTTTTCACCGTTTTCAGCTAAAATCATGCCATGAGAAGTGCGGCGATTATATGGTTCCGATGTTGAAACTAAACCGCAATCGTGCAAGAATTTGTGCCAAAAACGAGAATACAAAAGGTGGAGAGTGGTGTGTTCCATTCCGCCGTTATACCAGTCGACGTTCATCCAATAATCAAGAGCTTCTTTGGATGCAAATTCTTTATCATTGTGAGGGTCGCAATAGCGCAGGAAATACCATGATGATCCGGCCCAGTTAGGCATTGTGTCGGTTTCACGGCGTGCGTGTCCTCCGCATTTCGGGCAGGTTGCGTTAAGCCAATCACCAGCTTTGGATAGGGGGGATTCACCTTCGTCGTTAGGATGGTAGTCGGGAACTTCCGGAAGGGTGAGCGGGAGTTCTGATTCGGGAATCGGCTGCCATCCGCATTTTTCGCAATATACCATAGGAATCGGTTCGCCCCAATATCTTTGACGAGAGAATACCCAATCGCGTAATTTGAAGTTTACTTTTGATTTGCCGAAACCGTTTTGAACTGCATAGGAGATGGCTTGTTTCATGGCTTCTTCTTTGTTTAGGCCGTTTAGGAAACCGGAGTTGATGTGTTCTCCATCTTCTTCCCAAGCTTTTTCGGAAATATCGCCACCGGATAAAACTTGTATTATCGGCAAGTTGAAGACTTTTGCAAAGTCATAGTCGCGTTGGTCGTGAGCGGGAACAGCCATAATCGCACCGGTTCCGTAGCCGGTCAGAACATAGTCGGAAATGAATACGGGAATCATTTCGCCGGTGTAGGGGTTCTTGGCTTGTATGCCTTTGAGTTCAACACCGGTTTTTTCTTCGCTCATAGAGCGTTGAAGATCAGATTTTTTAGAGGTTTCGGTGATATAATTTTTTATTTCCTCTTGGTTTTCGAAATGCGGCATATATTTTTGAACAAATTTGTGTTCCGGTGCCATTACCATGTAGGTTACACCGAAGGCCGTATCCGGACGAGTGGTGAAAACAGTAAGTTTGTCTTCACCGAATTCAAAGTCAAGTTCTGCGCCTTCAGAACGACCAATCCAGTTGATTTGCTGAGCTTTTACTCTGTCGATGAAATCTAAATTATCGAGGTCGTTAATGAGCCTGTCGGCGTATTTGGTGATTGCTATCATCCATTGTTCTTTGTTTTTGCGAACAACTTCAGCACCACAACGTTCGCAACAGCCGTTTACTACTTCTTCGTTGGCAAGTCCGACTTTGCATGATGGACACCAGTTGATGGCTATTTTGTCTTTGTAGGCGAGGCCTTTTTCATAGAATTTGATGAACATCCATTGTGTCCATTTATAGTATTCGGGGTCGCAAGTGTTGAAACATCTGTCCCAGTCAAAGCTGAAGCCGATGGATTTTAATTGGCGAGTGAAGTTTTCAATGTTGGCTTTGGTGGAAACAGCCGGATGAACACCTGTTTTGATGGCGTAGTTTTCTGCAGGAAGACCGAATGCATCAAAACCCATGGGGTATAAAACATTGAAGCCCTGCATGCGTTTTTTGCGAGAAATTACATCAAGAGCCGTGTAAGAACGAGGGTGCCCTACGTGTAAGCCTGCACCTGACGGGTAGGGAAATTCTACCAAGGCATAAAACTTTTCTTTTGAATTGTCTATTTCAACTTTGTAGGCTTTTTCTTCTTCCCAAATTTCCTGCCATTTTTTTTCAATAGTTTTGAAGTTGTAGCGATCTTCAATTTTCCAGTCGTTCTTCCATTCTTCGAAAGATGATTTTCCGTTGTATCTTTTATTCATTTTTATTATTGTCCCATATGATAAGTGTAAGTTGAATTGAAAATATCTTATTTTAATATATTTGACAAGAGCATTTTTTTGCCTTGTATTTATTTGTTAAATTAAATATCATGAGCTTGGTTCGGATGATAAAAAAGGATTGAAATGTGTCTGATTTAAGAGAAATCGCCTTAAATTGTTTGCTTGAAATTGTGGAAAAAAAAGCTTCTTTCAATACTTCTTCTTTGAAAACGGAAAAAGAAGATGATATGGCTTTTGTTACAATGCTTGTGTTGACAGCTCTGCGAAAGCTTGTTTATGTGCGCCAGATTTTGAAAAAATTGGTGGCTAAAAAACTTGGAAAGCAGAATATGGAAGCTCAGTGTGCCTTGATTTTAGGAGCTGTTGAACTGTTGTATATGAAGACGCCTGATTATGCGGTTATTAATTCGTATGTCGGTTTGATTAAGAAAAAAAATAATCGATATTTGGCCGGTTTTGTGAATGCGGTTTTGCGAAGAATCGCAAAAGAAAAGGAAATATTTATCGCGGCAGACGCAAAAGAGTTTTTTCCGCAAAGTTTCAGATCGTTGTTGCGTCAAAGTTATTCGTCAAAAGAAGTGGATGATATTGAAAAATTTTCACAGATTCAACCGTGTTTGGATGTTACTTGTAAAAATGAAAACAGCAAAATAAAAACTTGCGGAACACAATTACCTTTGGGGACCATCAGAATTGCGACAAAGGGAAAAATCAGCAATTTGCCGGATTATGATGTCGGAGAATGGTGGATTCAAGATTTTTCGTCGGCTTTGCCCGTGAAAATGTTGAATGATTTAAAAGGAAAAAAAGTGTTGGATGTTTGTGCGGCGCCCGGAGGAAAAACTGCCCAGCTTATTGCAGGAGGTGCTAAGGTTGATTGTTTGGATGTTGATTCTGACAGGTTGGAAATCTTAAAAAAGAATATGATCCGTTTGAAAATGAAGCCGGAAAATATTGTTTGTAAAGACGGTTTGGATTTTTTGGAAAAAACTGAAGAAAAGTATGATGTGGTGCTTTTGGATGCTCCTTGTTCGGCAACAGGAACATTGAGACGACATCCGGAAATTGTGCATTTTAAAACTTTGAAAGATGTTGAAAAACAAGTTGTCTTGCAGAAAGAATTTTTGGAAAAAAGTATAAGGGTTTTGAAAAAAAACGGTATCTTGCTCTATTGCACTTGTTCGTTGTGCAAACAAGAGGGAGAAGAGATGATATGCAATTTTATGGAAAATCATGAGAGTTTTGAAATAGTGAACTTGGATGATAATATTCCTAAGGAGTTGAAAAAAATTGTGACAAAAGAAGGGTTTATCAGAGTTTTGCCGCAATATTTGCAAAAATTCGGCGGAGCAGACGGGTTTTTTGTTGCTTGTTTAAGAAAGGTTGCTTGAGATGTTTTTCGGAAAAGCGGAACAAACTAAAAAAGAAACTAATACATCGGTTGTTGTAATCGGGCGTTCGGCATTGGCTTTTTATTTGGCTGCGGTCTTGCAAGAAAAAGGTGTTAGGGTTGTTATAAAGTTGTCGGCTGACGATGTGAAAAAAAACGGCAAAGAGAAAAACATTTTGATTAAATATTCAGGAAAGCTGAAGGAAAATGTTCGTTTTGATTTTGTTGATGAAATTACGGAAGATGTCGATTATTGTATAGTTGCTTCACGTCCTGAAGATGTTAAAACGGATTTTTTGTTGCTTGCAGATGAAAAAATTAAAAAAACAAAAATTATAAATTTTTCAGCTTGTCTTAATTATTTGTTTTTTGAAAAGAAAGAAGGGCTTAATCAAATTCAGGCATTTTTTTGCGGAGGTTTGGTTGATGACGGGAAAGTGAATGTCTTAAAGGCGGTTAATGATATAAAGGTTTGTTGTGATGATGAGATTTTGATTGTGTTGAAAAAACTTTTTTATGAAACAAATGTTGTTCTGACAAAGGAAAGTAAACCTATTTTGATGCAAAAAATTGCAGAAATGTTGGCGGTGAATTTGTTGTTGCTTGTTTATGAAAAAAATATTTCGGATGTTTTGGCTAATAAAAAAACTGCGGAAAAAGCAGAAATGGCGGTGTGTGAAATTTGTCGAAAGATTGTAAAAGAGGCAAAAGGTCAAGAGAAAAATGTTTTGCAATCATTGTATGAAGTTGTTGACGGGACTAAAAGCGAATTTTCAAAAAAAGATTTCTTAAAACTTCTCGCTTTTAACAAACGTGTTGATGCTTATAATACTCCTTGTGTTTATGAAATGATGTCTAAGCTTATAAAAAGATAGAATAACATATTCTTAAGGCTTGAAGAAAATCCTCTATTAAAATATAATAAATTATATGGTTTTATTATGGGGGTTGGTATGCTTTCCGAAGCTGCAATGGTTGGTGTTTTCTTTATCTCAAGTGTTGTTTTGTCTGCCGGACTGCTTGCAATTTTTTTCAGAATCAGATATTTGCAAGATAATTTGTTGTCGTCGGTTGGAGTTATAGGATTAAATTTTGTTTTGACAATTGTTGTTTTGGCTTCTGCTTTTTGGAACGATTATGATTTTGTGGCAGATGTCGGAAAAATGCAGTTTGTTATGACGGCTATAGTAACTCTCGGTCTGTTGATTGTTATTTTGTTTAATAATCAATATGCAAATGCGATTGCTTTGTTGCTTGCCATATCATTGCTTGTTTGGGGCGGAGATTGGAAAATTGTCTTTGATGAGCAATGGTCGGATTTTGCTAACGAATTCTTGACGGTTGTTGTTTGGTTTTTGTTTGCTTCCGGCTTTTATGTGGTTTCGGGGTTGTATCCTGTCCCTCAGCTGATTGTGTTGACGGTGTGTGCCGGTTTTTTGTTTATGGCTTTCTTGGGAGTTGTTCCAAAAATGATGGTGTTGGCGATAGTATCGCTTGCAGGGGTGTTGATTATTTCCTGTTTTAATGCCAAAATTCAACCGATATATTCTAAAGTTGCTCCGTTCTTGGGGTTTGTGACAGGGTGGATAGGTGTGGCTTCTTTTGAGGAGTTTTTGTTGCCGAATTTCTTGGTGTTGGTGATGTTTTATTTGTTGGAATTGGGTGTGAGTTGTGCCCGAAAAATTACATTGTTGCCGAGATATAAAAACATGATGAATAATACTGTTTTGATGCAGGCCTTTGTTGAAGGTGTGCCAGAGGAAAAAATTTTGAAGTTTTTTATGGCTTCAAATGTTGTTTTAGTGTTTTTAAGCGGTTTTCAGGTCTTTGGCGAAAATGTTTATTCTGTTCCGCTTTTCTCGTTGGTGGTTGTGGCATGGCAATTGCATAGAGTGATTCATTGGCAGGATAAAGAAAAAAATTTCAGAGAAGCAAGTGAAAATGTTGTGAAAGAATTTAAGAAATTTTTTTCAAAAAATAAATCGGATGAAAAAAATGACTTTGATTGATTTGTTTATAAAAACTTTTTTACAGCAGAAAACAACACCAAAAGAGGAGTTGTCGGAAGAGGAAGCTTTGAATATTAAGTTTAAGGTTTCGGTTGTGGAATTTGCCGAAAATATTGAAAGCTCGGCAGGAGAAGTTTTGACGGCAATGCTCAGATCAAAACCTTTTTTGGAGGTTGATTATTATAATGAGCCGTTCAGTAAGAGTTTTTTGGATTTGGACGGGAGGACTTTTTTTGACCTGATTGACAAGGGAATGTCAATCTTGGATAAAACTAAGGTTGATGTTTTGGTGTGGGGGTATAGAGACGGAGATAAGATCCGTTTGAATTTTCAAACTGCTCATCAATATGAAAAGGATAATACTTCCTTGGTTTCTTTGTTGGACAGTTTGTATTTGCCGGCAAAAATGTTTGATAATGTAGCTGAATTTTCAAATTCGGTGTTGAATTTGATTGTGGGAGCCATAGTTTCTTGTTTACATGTGGAAAATAAAAAAACAGAAGTTCAACAAAAATATTTGCTTAAGAAAATTGTTAAATCACTATCGGCAGATAATTCCGCAAAAAATATGCCAATCGAGGTATTGCCGTATGTTATGAATTTTTTGGCGGTGATATATTTGACATATTGTCAAAAAAGCGAAAATGAAAAAGATTTTAAAATAGTGAATAATTTGCTTGAAACTGCAATAAAACATCAGGATTTGATTTCTAATAAGATTCATTTGGGATGTATTTATAATCATTTCGGACAGATGAATGTTAAGGCTATAAAAGCATTAAATAAAAATTTGGGCAGGTATTATAAGGGAGCTATTTCTAATTTTCAGTTGGCTCAAAAATATTTGGGAAAATATGTATTCCCTTATGATTACGGGTTTATTTCTTTTGAATTGGCTGATTTGCTGTATGATTATTGGCGCCAAAAAGACGAGCTGCAAGCTTTGAGGGATTCGGTCTTTAATTTGAGAGAAGCCGAAAAAATATTTACATATGCTTTATTTCCGGAATTTTGGGCCGATATCGAAGGTGAGTTGGGACACAGGTTGAGTGTTTTGAGTTCGCTTACCAAAAATAATGCTATTGCAGAATTGGCTATTCAAGCGTTTAAGAATCAGCAAAAAATAGTTACCGAAAACAGAGATCCTTTTGCTTGGGCTGAAATACAAGAAAAAATCGGTAATGTGTATTATCGATTGGGAAAGGAAACCGAAAGCAAAAGTTTTCTGGAAGAAAGTTTGGAATATTTTCATGATGCATTATATATTTTTGAAAATATGGAAGTTGATGCTCATGCAAAAAGATTGACAACAAGCATTGCAAAAGTTTCCGATTTGTTGGGTTAGCGGATATTAGAATATTTCTCCGCTATGGAATAGAGAGTAGTATTTTTCCAGTGAGCCGTGAGGTGTTTCCCAGCCAAAATCTTTTCTCATGGCATTTTGTTTCATTAGTGAAAACTCTTTTGGTTTTTCGTAAAAAAACTGCAGCGCTTTTTCGAGTGCTTTTGTGTAGGCTTTTTCGTTAGTATTTAGCACGCGTGCGGCGGTGTTGCTTCCATATACGCGGTGGTTGTTGCAGAAAAAAACTTCTGTGCGGAAACCGTCAACCTCGTCGCTGATTGTATCTACAAGACCACCTGTGGACATGGCTATGGGTAGAGCTCCTTTTGCCATTGCCTCCATTTGTGTCAGACCGCAGGGTTCAAAGCGGCAGGGCATCATGTAAAAGTCAGATGCTAATTGAATGGCATAGGCAAATTGATCTTTATAGCCGTGGAAAACAAAAATGCGTTTGGCTATTTGCGGATTTTGTTTTGCTATAGTATCTTTCAGTTTGGTGAGTTCTTCAAATAATTGGGTGCTGCCGGCTCCGCCAAGGACAAAAATTGGCATTTCGAGTTTTTTATCTTGGTGTTTTTTTACATATTTGATAATAGAGGCTGCTGCTATGTCATAGCCTTTTTGTTCAACAAGACGTGAGGTGGCGCAGATTACGGGGACTTTCGAAAAGTCTTTAATTTCGTCAAATATATCGGCAAATTTATAGGTGTTGACGAGTGGGAGTGTTTCTTCTTTGTATTTTTTGTTTTTGGCAATCTCTGAAATGAGTTTAATAAATTCTTTTTTGTTGTGAGTTTTGTTTTCAAGAGAGTTTTCGTCAAAAACCTTGAAATCGGTTGTTTTAAAAAAGTCGTTGATGGTTTTTATTTTTTCGGCATTTGGCGATATGAGGCGTTTGTCGTAGCCGTTAACAATGCCGAAAAACGAACGGTGATCTTTGCGGATTTTTAATATGTCGCGGAAGTCAAAGCCGAAATCAAGCTCTTTTGAAACTTCTTCAAGATAGTTTTTGGATACTGTAATTAAGCGATCTGCTAAGTGGAAGTTGCACGATGCCTGATTATAGCAATCGTGGACAATAAGAGTGTTGGTTGTGCGAGAATTGGAGTTTTTGACTGCTTTTGAATTTTTGATTATAAAAGCGGTGTTTTCTTCGTAGAGAGAATTTAAAATGCGAGCGGCGTTTTCGTATTCCCATCCCTGATATCCGAGATGGTGAGCTATGTGGATGATAGGCAAAGAACGAAGGGAATCGGCTAATTTCTCGCTCATTTTTTTGTTTTTTACAAGAGATGTCGGCAGATATTTCATCAAACCGGAGAGGGCGCCCGAATGCCAGTCGTTGGCCAGAATGATGTTAGGGGCGTTGTTTTCGTTAAAAAGAGTTTTTATGAGTTCATAAACTGATTTGGAAAAAAAGGCAAAGCGTTCAACTTCATCAATCCCATATTCATTTAAAACATAGCATCCGTCTTGAGCCGAAGGGTTGTTTTTGTGGGTGTTGATGCTGAAAAAGCGGTCGTTTGAAAGAAATATGTATGGGGTGTTGTTGAATTCGCCGGAGAAAACGCTGACGGGGTATTCTGTCATGACTTCTTTTTCGTCCATGAAGGATACTTTAATTTCTTTTATTTTTTTTATTTTTAGCGAATTGTTTTCTGCGCCGCAATATGTGTCGCCGTTCAGAGAGGCTTTTTTCTTTTTGGTGTCGCCAAGGTATAGCGGTGTGACAACCGTGAGTTTTTCTCCATTGCCGGAATATTGACGGTTGAATGCTTCGGGCAGTTCGGATGCAATCATTCCAAGACCGCCTGCTTTCATGAATGTTGCGGTTTCGGCGGTGAGCATCCAACCTTGAATTTTTTCTATTTTCGGCCAAATGTTTTTATTAAAGCATTGCTTTTTGCTCAAGTTTTGCAATTCTAAATCGTATGGTGTGGATGGAACGGTGTAGGCTATGGAAAATTTCTTTTTGTTGAATTTTGAAGGAAGAAATGTGCTGCTTTGAAGAATGTCGGAGTTTATTTTAGCCTTTACCATAATGAAAATCTTTCGCGAAAGTGTAATAATGTTTAGTATATTCTTAATTAATATCCATTGCTCTTGACTTGTCAAGTATTAGTCACTAAATATAAGGCTATATAATACTTGTTGAGCTTTTTTTAAGGGTTAAAGAGTGGAAAAATGACAAAAAATAAAGATAATGAAAATACAGAAGAATTTAACGAGAATGTTGAAGCGGAAAATAGCGATATAAAAGACAAAGATTTTTCGATGGATGAGAGAATCGAACAATTGGAAGAAGAAAACAAAAAACTGAAAGATGATTTTTTGAGAACTTTTGCCGAAGCTGAAAATACGAAAAAACGGTGTTTGCAGGAAATTGAAAAAAACAATAAGTATGCTATAGCAAGTTTTGCTAAGGAATTGTTGGGAGTGGCCGACAATTTGCAAAGAGCTATCGATGCGTCAGCCAAAGAAAATAAGTGTGATGTGAGCGAAAACATGTTAAAGGGTATTGTGCTTACTCAAAATGAACTGATGAAGGTTTTTGATAAATTTAATATTCATAAAATGGATATTGTAGGAACTGTTTTTGATCCGAATTTTCATCAGGTTATTCAAGAAGTGGAAGATAAGAAAAAACCTGCCGGAACAATTGTGGCTGAAATTCAGACAGGATATATGATTAATGACAGAATTTTGCGAGAGGCAATGGTTGTTGTTACCAAAGCTTAAAAAAAAGAAAAACCGCTTCAAGCGGTTTTTCTTTAATCAATTATTTCGGCTTCGTAGGCATTGACCAGTTGAGGGTTTTCATCGTCCTCATTCATTTCACAGACAAGAATGTTGTCGGCATCTTGAAGCGCGTCAATAATTTCGGCAGGGATGTCTTGTAAAGAAAAAGAGTCTGCTTTGTTGCGAAAAAAGGTGGCGGAGTTTGTTGAAGCATCTATTGAAATTGAAGGTGTTTCGGGACTGCCTTGACGAGAATACAGCAAGAGCATTACTTCGTCTTCTTCGTTGATTAGGAAATCGTATGAATTAGTGTTTTTGGTCACGACTTTATCTCCAAGAAAAGATTTTTAATTGTAGAATAAATATCATATAAATATTGATGAAATGTTAATATTTGATATTGTTGTTATTAATAAGTGTATGTGACGGAAAAAAGTAATGCAAAAATTTTTGGATAAATCTATTAATTTAACAAAGTGGCCGGTGGCCTTGTTTTTGTTATTTTCATTGCCTGCGTTGTTTGATTCTATAGATTTTTTTCATTTCGGTTCTTTGAAGCATATGGCGATGTTTGGTGGTTTCTTTTGTTTCTTTATTGCAAGAACATTCATGGATTCTTCTGTGCGAACTTCGATGGAAGTTTTGGCTCATGAGATGACTCATGCGTTGTTTGCTTTTTTGACTTTTCATAAAGTTAAAGGAATTTCAATTAATCCGGATGATAGCGGCGGAAATATGTCGTTTGAAGGAGAAGGAAACTGGTTGATTATTATTGCTCCGTATTTTTTTCCGTTTTTTCCTTTATTGGCAATGATTTCAATAAGTGTGTATACATGCTTCGCTCCCATGAATATTTTGCTTAACTTTGTTATGGGGTTTGTTATAGGGTATCATGTTGATGTGGTTTGTTCGCAAATTCATGAAAAACAAACCGATTTGCCTAAGGTGGGGTATAAGTTTTGTGCCGTGTTTTTGTTGCCGGCAAATCTTTGGATGATCGGATCTCTTTT
This sequence comes from Alphaproteobacteria bacterium, assembly GCA_045615365.1. Classification (GTDB taxonomy): domain Bacteria; phylum Pseudomonadota; class Alphaproteobacteria; order RF32; family CAG-239; genus CAZU01. Next base: position 6,176 of record JAZLEQ010000021.1, on the reverse strand, counting down.
GGCTTTTAATTCTTACGGATGGAGCGCGGTTGTTAAGTATCAAAAACTAATCATGTATCTCAATGGAAAGACATGGGATATGGTGAAAAATTTTATTGGCTTTTAGATTGCTATTTTCTCTGATATTTCTTTGCAAAAATCGGCCAAAGAGTTATCGTGAGCGCCCATTATGATGATGCGGTCGTTAGCTTTGACGTTGTCTAAAATGAACTTTAATGTATCTTGTTTTTGAGGCAAGAAAAAAGCATTCTTATGCCCGTTCGTTTTGATACGGTTGATTATGTTGGCGGAAGATATGCCGATATCTTTCGGGGTAAGCTCATAAATTTCTTGAAAAATAATGATGTCTTCCGGGGAAAGAACTTCTGCTATGTTGTCGGCAGTTTCGTCGCCGGTGTTTACCGCAGAGAAAGGTGTGTGTGGTTGATACATGGCTATAATTCTTCCGGGATAGTCTTTGAGCGCTGAAAGAGCTGCTTTTATTTTGCTCGGATTGTGTGCAAAATCGTTGAAGATTATGACATCGTTGTTTGAACTGATTTTTTCAAGACGGGTTTTTACTCCGGTAAATGAAGAAAGTGTGTTTGCGGCTTCTTCAGCAGATATGTTGAAAAACGAACAAGCGGCTATGGCGGCAAGTGCGTTATAGATGTTGAAGCGACCTAAAATATTCAACGAATATTCTTTATTGTTTAGAATGTAGTTTATTCCATGAGGGGTTGGAGTAATACTGTGTGCATAAAAATCGGCATCAGGGTTGGTGATAGAAAAAGTTTTGGTTGACGGGTGTTTTATCCCAGATGCTTTGGGGCAATCCAAATTTATGATAAGGTTTTGCGAATGTGAGGCAAATGTATTGAAATATCCAAGCAATTTGTCCATCGATGTGTGGTCGTTTCCGATGTTGTTTATTATGCCGATGTAGGGATGATACTTTTGGATTGAACCATCACTTTCGTCAGCTTCAATTACACAAATTTCGCCTTCATTGTATATGTAGTTGGGAATGCCTTTACGATTGGCAAAATTGCACAATGCACCACCGTTGACCATGCAAGGTTTTTTGTTCAGGCTGTGAAGAATATAGCCTATCATTGCAGTGGTGGTGGTTTTGCCGGCTGTTCCGCCGACAGCTATACCAGAGCGGTATTGCGATAACAATTCCTGTAATAAATCAGAGCGATATTTTATCGGAATGTTGAGATCGCGAGCCTTTTTTATGTCGGGATTTTCTTCTTTCAGGGCTGCAGAAATGCACAAATATTCCGTGTCCGGCGATATGGCTGAGCCATCTTGAGGGACTATTTTTATGCCAACGCTTTCGAGAGCCTCTTTGCGGTCGGTGTCTTTACCAATATCAAAACTGTGGTCCGAGCCATAAACAGAATATCCCTTTAAGACCATAATTTGTTCTAGGGGGCTTATGCCGTTACCGGCAGCACCGCTGAAAGCTATTTTTTTCATTCCTCAGTCCTTTGCTATAAGGCTTCTAATATATCAGTGTTTTGTTCGTTTATTGTTTTTAAATTTTTGTAATCGATGATTATATAGCTTTTTTTGTCGCCGTCAACATCTATGCTTAAAGTGGCAGCAACATTGTTGTTGTGATATGTTGAATATAAAACGGCGGTGCCGGCTTCAAGTTGTGATAAAAATTCCGGATTGCCTATTTTGTTTGATTCTTTATTTTCTTCGTTTTTGTTTTTTTGTTCGGGAGCCGGTGCCGGAGTGAAAAAAGTTTGTTTGTTACCATATTTTTTTTCAAGCAACTGTGAATAAAAATTGTATTTTTTTAGTGTTTCTTCGGCTTTGGAGTTGTCTGTTATTGCTTCGCTGTAGGCTAGAATGCGCTGTAGTCGGTTTTCTTCGCCGAGGACAATGTATACTTTGCGGAAAAAGGGAATCGGTTTTGGTAAGTGGGTTACAAGGTAGCTTTCGGGATTGTCTTTGATTTCAACTTTTTGCATGTCGACATGGAGATCTTGTAAGTCAAAGTATGACGAATTCCAAATCAAACCGAAAGGAGCTTCGTTTTGTTTTTCTTCTGCGCTGATTGTGACGGTTTTTATTTCTTCCAAGCTTTTTTTGCGAATGTCCGAAGCATCGGTTCTAAGATATTTCCTTGCAGCTTGGGTTGCGCTTAGGGCTTTTTGATCTTGTTGAACTTTTGCTTCTTTTTCCTTAAAGATGCTGAGGTCTTGTTCGTCGAACAGAAAATTTTGATTGATTGTTTCCTGACTGAACGCAACGGAGGGAGAAAGTGTCAGGAGGAAAAATAGTGCAAAAAGTTTTCTCATGGTAAAATATCCTTGAAATGTCGTAAAATTAAATTGAAACCTTAAGAGATGTATGTTTTTATATATAGTATATGGTAATTGCAAATTTTTTATTAAAGAGATATTTTTTCCATGACTGCTCCTAAAGATGAAAAGTTAAAGAATTTTTTTAAAGAAAAAACAAAAAAAATTTTGTTGGATGTCGGGCGAAAATTGGTTGCAAAAAAAGGTGTTGAGGCTTTGAGCGCGCGAAAACTTGCTGCTGAAGCAAATTCGTCCGTGGGTATGATTTACAGTTTGTTCGGAACGATGGACTATTATGTGGCAGAGCAAAATGTTATAACTTTAACCGAACTCTTAAATAAAATGAATTCGGTGGTTTTGTGTAAAAATCCGTTTAATAACCTGAACAGGTATGCAGATGTGTTGACATCGTATATTGAGGCTAATCAGAATTTGTGGTATTTGCTTTATAATCGACAATTGGCGGCAGGAGCGCAAAAAAGCACTATTGCCGAAGCAAGAGTGATTAAAAAAATTGATGTTTTAATCGGTTGGCAGGCTGCTCAGTTGGTTAAGGGAATCGGTGTGAGAGAAAAAAGACTGACAATTAAAGTTTTGGAAATGAGTTTGTTTGCTTTGAGCGGTTATTTATTGGGGTTTAAGCTTAATCCGAAGGCTGGTGTGAATAAGGCTAATTTGTGTAAGATCTTGATGAATACATATGTTGCGGGTTTGACAACATTAAAAGGAAATAAAGATGATTGATGTTGTTGCGGGTAAGTTGGTTGAATGTTGGAATTATTTTAATTCCGAAAGTTTTTTAAGAATTTTTTTTGATAACAGATTCTTTCTTATTTTGTTGGTTGTTGTTTTGTTGCATTTGAAAAATGCAACTTATAAATCGATGTTTTTGTGTGCGTTGATTAATATTCCGGGGACAATTTTGCATGAATTAATGCACTTTGTTGTGGGGTTGATTTTTAATGCGTGTCCGAAAAATTTTTCAATTATTCCCAAAAAAGGAAACGGCGGATATGTGATGGGAAGTGTGTGTTTTGCTAATATTAAATTTTATAATGCGATACCGGCGGCAATGGCTCCGGTGTTGCTGTTGCTAGTAGGCTTTTATGTCAACAGGTATCTGTTGCCGTTAATTCAACCAAACTTTATAAACTATGTGTTATATGTTTTGTTGCAAACAATTATTATTGAAAACGCTATGCCGTCAGCTACGGATTTTAAAGTGGCAAAGATGTATTTTACAGGAGTAGTTTTGTATGTCGGGTTGGCAGTATTTTTGTTTTTGATGATATGAAAAAAAGAATCTTACAAAGAAAAGATAAGATTAACCTATTATTTAGACTCTAGGCTTATTATTTGAGCCATAATATGACGAATCGATATCATGTTTTTTTGATGTTGAGTTGTATTTTATTTTTTTGGATTAACCTGTTTTTTAGGAAACGGATATGATAAACTTTAAAAAACTGAGAAGCATTTTTTTGCTTGCGGCGTTGGCTGTTGTGGCAATGGTTCAGGCAGCATTTGCTTCGGAAATTGATTTGAAAATTCCGTCGCTTGATGTGACCTATAATTTGTTTGGTCATGTGATAACCGGATCACAAATTTTGATGTATGGTTTGGTTGTTTGCGGTTTGGGACTTTTGTTCGGATTGTGTGAATTTGTTCGCATTAAAAAATTGCCGGCTCATAAGGCAATGCTTGATGTGTCTCATACAATTTATGAAACTTGCAAAACATATATGAAACAACAGGCAAAATTGTTGGTTGTTTTGGAAGTGTTTATTGCTGTTTGTATTTTCTATTATTTCTATTACCTTAATGCTACTCCGTTGCCCAAAGTTATGACTGTTTTGGCTTGGTCTGTTTTGGGTATTTTGGGTTCGTATATGGTGGCTTGGTTTGGTATGAGAATTAATACTTATGCAAACTCTCGCACTGCATTTTTGTCATTGAAGGGTAAGCCTTTTCCGGTGATGAATTTGCCACTCCGTTCGGGTATGTCTATCGGTGTTTTGTTGATTTGTGTTGAATTGGTAATGATGATTGCCATTTTGCTGTTTGTTGACAAAGAAAATGCCGGAGCATGCTTCATTGGTTTTGCAATAGGCGAATCTTTAGGAGCTTCGGCTTTGAGAATTTGTGGCGGTATCTTTACTAAGATTGCTGATATCGGTGCAGATTTGATGAAGATTATCTTTAAGATTGATGAAGATGATGCAAGAAACCCAGGTGTTATTGCTGATTGTACCGGTGATAATGCCGGCGACAGTGTTGGCCCTACTGCAGACGGTTTTGAAACCTATGGTGTTACAGGTGTGGCTTTAATAAGCTTTATTGTTTTGGGTGCAGGCATGATGTATGCAAACAATGGCGATTTGGTTTTGATGGCTAACGGTGTTGACATTCAAGCAAGATTGATTGTTTGGATTTTTGCGATGCGCTTGTTGATGGTTTTGACATCAATTGTTTCATATTGGATTAATAACGGTGCGGCAAAGGCTATTTTCGGCAATAAGAAGGCGTTTAATTTTGAAACTCCTTTGACAAGCTTGATTTGGTTGACTGCAGTTGTTTCTATTTTGGTTACTTTCGGTGTTTCTTATGTGATGATTAAGGATATTGATGCTAACCTTTGGTGGAAACTTTCTGTTATTATTTCTTGCGGAACAATGGCTGCTGCTTTGATTCCGGAATTTACCAAAATATTCACATCGGCAAAGTCAAAACATGTGGAAGAAGTTGTTAATGCCTCAAGAGAAGCCGGTGCTTCATTGAACATTATTTCAGGTATTGTTGCCGGCAATTTCTCTGCCTTTTGGCAAGGTTTGGTGATGGTTGCTTTGATGGCTATTGCATACTTTACGGCTCGTAACGGATTGGATGCTTTTATGGTATATCCTACTGTGTTTGCATTTGGTTTGGTGGCATTTGGTATGCTTGGTATGGGGCCTGTTACCATTGCGGTTGACTCTTATGGTCCGGTTACCGATAATGCTCAATCAGTTTTTGAATTGTCGCAGATTGAAAACCTGAAAGGCATTGATAAAGAAATTGAAAAAACTTATGGATTTAAGCCCGATTTCGAAGGTGGTAAACATTTCTTGGAAGAAAATGATTCTGCCGGTAATACCTTTAAGGCTACTGCAAAGCCGGTGTTAATCGGAACTGCGGTTATCGGCGCTACAACTATGATCTTTTCAATTATCTTATTGCTTAATTTGCAACTCAACCTTCTTGATCCGGAAGTTTTGTTCGGTATTATTCTTGGGGGTGCTGTTATTTTTTGGTTCTCAGGTGCTTCTATGCAAGCGGTTTCTACCGGTGCTTATAGAGCGGTGAATTATATTAAAAAGCACATCAAGCTTGATACTGCAAAAGCAGCTTCTTTGGAAGATTCAAAGAAAGTGGTTCAAATTTGCACTTTGTATGCGCAAAAAGGTATGTTTAATATCTTTGTGGTAATATTCTCGTTTACTATTGCGTTTGCTTGTTTTGATGCAAGTTTGTTCGCAAGTTATTTGATTTCTATTGCTGTATTCGGTTTGTTCCAAGCATTGTATATGGCTAATGCCGGAGGTGCATGGGATAATGCTAAGAAGGTGGTGGAAGTTGACTTAAACGAAAAAGGAACCGCTTTGCATGATGCATCGGTTGTGGGGGATACTGTCGGTGATCCTTACAAAGATACATCATCTGTTGCATTGAACCCGATTATTAAGTTTACTACTTTGTTTGGTTTGCTTGCCGTTGAAATGGCTGTGGCTGCTCCGAAGTGTGTATCTTTAGGATTGGGAATTGCGTTCTTTGTTATCGGTTTGATATTTGTATGGCGTTCGTTCTATGCTATGCGAATCGAGCCGGCAAATAAAGACT
>JAZLEQ010000020.1:0-36490 GCA_045615365.1 Alphaproteobacteria bacterium | reverse complement strand
TTGATAGATATAGATTAGTGCGTGAAGAAGATGCCCCAAATGAGCAAAATTTGCCTCAAAACACCCCAAAAGAATCACCAATGAACAATGAAGCATTGGAAGATGTAAAAGGGCAAATTAAGGGCATAAATGAGCAAATAGAGGATATTTTGAAGCGGTTAGAGAAGGTGGAGGATGTTGGAGCATGAACAATGTGAATCAGATAATGCAAATGTACCAACAATTTAGGGCTAACCCCATGCAAATGCTTGCCAAAAGATACAATTTTCCCCAGGGGATGAACATGAGCAACCCCGGCGATATAATACAACATTTATTGAACACCGGGCAAATCAACCAAGCCCAAGTGAATCAAGTAATGGGCATGGAGAAAAACCCCATTGTTCAACAACTTTTGCGTATGCATTTTTGAAGGTGCATAAAAGGGGAATGAAGGCATAAAAACCAAAAAAGCCTAATTTTGGTTTTTAGCAAGTTGCCGGCAAATTAAAATAATGCGTATTTATGCGATTATTTAAGAGATATTTGCAAAAAATCTTCAAAAAAGCAAATTAAAAATGCAAAAAGCACCGCCGAAGCGATGCCCTTTGCGTAACCACATATATGAAATTACATAGATTATACCATTGATGGGATATTGAGGCAAGTGCGCATAGCCTTGATATATACCGACTATCCGGCGAGAGGATAGCCGCTAACCTACAAAAATTATAGGAGGAAAAATTATGGCATTAACAGATGATAACAACGGACTTGGAGCAACAATGCTTGTTAGCCCCACCGGCGGAGTGCCTTACTATGGCGGAAACATGGGCGGTGGATTTGGAAACAGCTTTGGCGGAGATTGGGGATGGATTATATTGCTTCTTCTTCTTGCCGGAGGAAACGGATGGGGAGGCGGCTTTGGCGGCGGCTTTGGTGGCAATGCCCTTGGCTATGATTTCCCTTGGCTTATGAACGGACAGCAAGGCATTAACAACAATGTTTCCGATGGATTCCGTGATGCACAGTTGCATGATTCAGTAACATCCGTTAGAGATGGTATTTCAGCACTTTCCACACAGCTTTGCGGATGTTGCGGAGATATTCAAACAAGCCTTTGCAATGGCTTTAATGGTGTAAACATGAGCGTAAACAATGCACAAAATGCCATTGCGCAACAGCTTTACACAAATCAGATTGCCGACCTTAATAGAAGTTTTGATGCGCAGACCGCAACAACATCCGGCATGAATGCCATTGGCATGAGCCTTCAGAATTGCTGTTGCGAAAATAGAGCCGGAATTGCGGATCTTAAGTACACAGTTGCAACAGAGAATTGCGCAGATAGGGCGGCACTTTCCGATGGTGTAAGAGATATTATTGCAAGTCAGACCGCCGGAACACAGCGCATATTAGACCAACTTTGCCAGGATAAGATTGATGCTAAGAATGATGAAATTGCACAGCTTAGACAGCAACTTAATATGGCAGATCTTAGAGCCTCACAGACCGCACAGAATGCCTTTATTTCCCAGGGATTTAGCAATGAGGTAGATGCCCTTTACAATAGGCTTTCAAATTGTCCGGTTCCTACAACACCGGTTTATGGTAGAACACCTATTTTCACATGCAATCAGAATCAGTGCGGATGCAATTGCGGTTGCGGAATGGGCTGATAGGAGGTGTTGACTATGGCAGAGTATGTATATAATCCGGTTCAGCGTGTTCAACCTAACCAAAATGTATTATTGCAAGGCAACATCCCTTGTAACAAAGGCTATGTTTACCATAGGGATATGAGCGGCATTCTTACTCTAAGAGGCATAGTTAATAATCCTTCATCTTGTTTTGCAAGATACCAGGTTACATTTAATGGCAATATTGCTATTCCTTCAGATGGAACAGCACCGGCACCAATTGCAATTGCCCTTAGTATTAATGGGGAACCAATACAGACTTCAAGAGCAATTGTTACACCGGCGGCGGTGGCAACAGACCCACCAACAACAGAAAACTTTTTCAATGTAACATCAACAGCAATAATCACAGTTCCAAGGGGATGTTGCTTAACTGTTGCGGTTGAGAATGTTTCCGAGGGTGCAACAGCCGCAGATCCGGCACCGGCAATATTGGTACAAAATGCAAATGTAACAGTTGATAGGATTGCTTAGAGAAAGGAGGGCAAAAATACATGGATGCAATTTATGAATTAAAAGATATGCTATGCGAAGAACTTGAAGAGTATGGCAAAAAAGATAAATTGGATGTTGGCGGCTTGGAAATCGTTGATAAACTTGCCCACACCATCAAGAACCTTGATAAAATAATTGAATCTTATGAAGATGAAGAGTATTCCGGAGCCTATGAAGGTTCTTATGAAGGCAACATTGATGGCATGGGCACCGGTAACATGGGCGGCGGCTTTTATCGAAGAGGCTCTTATGCAAGAGAACGTGATGGAAGAAGCCGAAGAGGTTCTTATGCTATGGCAAGAGGCGATGGAAGAGGCAGAGGCAGAAATGCAAGAAGGGATTCCATGGGCAGATATTCAAGCGATGGCAAGATGATGGCGCAAGAGTTAAGAGAACTTATGGAAGATGCGCCGGATGAAAGAATCAAGATGGAAATGCAAAGGCTTATTCAGAAGGTAGAGAACATGTAATATGATAACCGAAAAAGATTTAAGAGCGGCAATTGCCGAATGCCAGGGTGCAAGAAATCCAAATGCTAGTACATGCATAAAATTGGCGGCATATTATACCATCTTGAATACTCTTTATCCGGAACAGAAGCAAGATCCGGTTGATGTTGGTTATTCAACAATGCCTTCATATGATGAATATGTGCCCTATATTAAGACCGATAGTAAATTTGTGAATGCTTGTATAGACAAAGATATATCATCGGTTTTAGAGGTGCTTGATGAACATATGGAGGCAATCAAATTACTCTATCCAAAAGAATATGATTCCATTATCGAAAAGATAAAAAACATTTAGGAAGGCTTAATGCCTTCCTTTTTGTTTTAGATATATATAAATGAATAGTTGACAATGTAATAAATTAAAATTATAATTGAGTTGGAAAGGAGGCACACAACATGGCATTTAAGGAATATTTAGAGGATCATGGAGTTAATCAGCAATGGTTAGCAAGGCAACTTGATATTTCTTACCAGGCTTTATATGTGAAGCTTAAAGGTAAGGGCAACTTTTCAACCAAGCAAGCTGTTAAGATAAAGCATTTGTTAAGGCTAACGGAAGAAGAGTTTGATTCATTTTTTGGGTAATAATGAGGGGATTTTATGAACGATATTTTTGAAAAGCTTAATGCAATCAATGTGAATGAGCATACCGAAGGCAAAAACGGCTTAACATATCTTTCCTGGAGTTGGGCTTGGGCTGAATTTAAAAAGGCTTATCCGGCGGCAACCTATGAAGTGGTTAAGTTTGATGGTAAGCCATATGTGTATGATGAAAACCTTGGTTATATGTGTTATACAACAGTTACAGTTGAAGGATTAACACATGAAATGTGGTTGCCGGTAATGGATGGATCCAATAAGGCGATGAAGGCAAAGCCATATAAATATAAAGACCGGTACGGCAAGGAAAAAGAAGTTGCGGCGGCAACAATGTTTGATATTAACAAAACCATTATGCGGTGCCTTACAAAGAATCTTGCAATGTTTGGGCTTGGGCTTTACATTTATGCCGGCGAAGATCTTCCGGAAGTGGAACAAAATGTATATCCATCCAGGGATGAAATGATGAAGGAAGTTTCCAAGAGTTATCCGGAAGGAAGTAAGAATTTGGTGGCACTTCTTGAAGCATTCCAGGTTGATTCACTTGATAAGGCAACCGATGAACAAATAATGGCGGCATATAACAAGGTGCATAAATAATGGATTTAGAAAAGTTTACCGGAAAAGCACTTGATATTGTTACATTTTTGATGGGTGAAAACATAGATAAAAAGGCATTGTTTGATTTATCTTTGCATCAAGAAAAAAAGAAACGAACATTGAGCCAAAATGCCTATTATTGGAAATTATTGGAGCAAATAGCGGTGAAAAGTCATGTTTCCAAAGCTGAAATTCATAATACCAATTTAAGGCATTTGGGGCTTGTTTTGCGGATAGAAGATAAACCGGTATATATTTTGTTGCCGGATTCAGAACAAGCCGAAAAACAAACATTAAATGCGATTACTTATCATCTATCGCCCAGGAAAGAAACAAAAATTGGCACCGATGGTAAAACATATAGGTGGTATGTGATGTTAAGAGGCTCTAGTGAAATGAATGTGCAAGAAATGAGCGCATTAGTAGATTTTGCGGTGCAAGATGCAAAGGCACTTGGAATAGAGGTTTTAACACCGGATGAATTGGAACATATAAGGCAATTGGAGTTAATGCATGAGAGAAAAATGGGTAACAATACCGGAATGGGATAAATACGAAATAAGCAACAAGGGCAATTTGAGAAGTAAAGACCGGCTTATAATTAGAAATGGTAATGAATATCTAAAAAGAGGGAAAATTCTTAATCCTGGATTTGATAAATATGGATATAGAGTATTTCAATTTAAGCAAGATGGAAAATGTAAGCATCTTAAAATTCATAGACTTGTTGCATTATGTTTTATTCCAAATCCGGAAAATAAACCATGTGTTAATCATATTGACAATGACCCATCAAATAATAATGTTGCTAATTTGGAATGGGTTACAATGAAAGAAAACACAGCCTGGATGATTAAGCAAGGGCGATTTAAACGAAATGAAGAATGGTTAAATAAACTTCATAAGGCGCAAGAAAAAACTTATGTTCCGGTAAAAGGTACTAACATAAAGACCGGAGAAGTTTTGTATTTTAAAAATTTGAATAGTGTAAAAGAAAAAGGCTTTGAGCCATCATGTGTTTGCGTTTGTTGTAAACACAAAAAAGGTGTAAAACAACATAAAGGCTATGCATGGGAATATATAAGAGAAGGAGAATAAAAACATGACATTATATGATATTGATGAAGCTATTTTGGAATGTGTTGATACCGAAACCGGAGATATTGTTGATTTGGAGCGGTTGGAGGCTCTTGAAATAGAACGTGATAAGAAGATTTCCAACATTGCTTGTTGGATTAAGGATCTTAAAGCGGAGGCTGAAGCCATTAAGGCTGAAAAAATGGCACTTGATAAGAGGCAAAAGGCGGCTGAAAACAAAGGCGAACAGCTTAAGGATTTCTTAAGCCGTTATCTTGCCGGTGCAAAGTATTCTGATTCAAGGGTTGCTATTTCATACCGCAAGAGCGTTTCCACCGAAATTGCGGATGATTTGGATTTGAATACATTGCCGGATGATTGCAAGAAGGTTACTATTACCGCCAATAAAACAGCTATTAAAGAGGCTTTGCAGAATGGCGCAATTATTGAAGGTTGTGCGCTTGTTGAGAAAAACAATATTCAAATCAAATGATAAGCAAAAGAACAAAGGCATGTGGGATCCTTCCGGAAGTAAAAGCCCAAGTTGAAAAGCGTGATGGATATTGTTGCATCTTTTGCGGTGCCCCAGGAAGAGGCGAAGCACACTTTATTGGAAGGGCACAAGGCGGCTTGGGTGTTCCGGAAAATCTATTAACTGTTTGCCGTGCTTGCCATAATCAGATGGATAATGGCATGGCATCCAAGCTTTACCGGATGAAGGCTGAAGAATATTTGAAATCAAAATATCCGGAATGGGATAAATCAAAACTTGTATATAACAAGTGGCGATAAAATGTAACTACTCCACATTGGTAAGGAATTTATCACACAAAAAATCAGACAAAGTGGAAAGCTTAGTATAAATCCGGATGGTGCAAGTTACAAGCAAGTTAAAAACCGGCTTATTTAAGGGCAGAAACGCAAACATGCAATTAAATATAACTTAGCTTTGCAACTTAGATCCATCCGGTAGGAAGGAGAAGCATGGAGCCAATAACACCATTAAAGGCAATAAGATTGAAGTGCCTGGATTGTTGCAATGGAAGTTATGATGAAGTAAAGAAATGCACTATTGAGAAATGCCCATTGTTTAAATATAGATTTGGGCATAACCCAACTAGAAAAGGCATTGGCGGATTTGCAAAACAACAAACGGATAAATTATCATAAAATATATTTTAGATTGTAAAAGGCTAACTTAAGTTGGGATATAAAAGCAAATGGAAGGTAATAAGATGCATATTACATTGGGGATTGCACCGGTAACAAAAAAGAATCATGGGCAAATCATTTATGTAAAAGGGAAAAGAAGATTGATTCCATCCAAGCAATACTTGGCATACGAAAAGGCATGTGCTGAATTTATACCGCAGATGCCTTTTAATATGTTTGATGTGCCGGTCAATGTATGTTGTTTGTACTACATGCCCACACATAGGAAAGTGGATCTTGTAAACCTGGAAGAAGCCACATTGGATGTTCTTGTTAAATATGGCATTCTGTTTGATGATAACAGCAATATTGTGGCATCAATGGATGGAAGTAAGGTGCTATATGATAAAGAGAATCCGAGAACAGAAATTGAAATAGAAGTATTGTAATTTGTTAATAAATGGTTTATAATTTCTTATGATGTTTCTTGTAAACATAATATGCCTTGTTTGGTAAATAGCCCTTATCGAACAAGGGCTAAAACTGAACAAGGCATAAGCGAAAACCACCAAGCATACTAAGGGCTATTTAGTGTGCAAGGTGGTTTTTTATTACCAGGTGGAAGAAATGGAAGAATTAGATATTTTTTTGCGATTACCATATATGATTCAAGAACATATATGGAGAGATTTAAGAAATGGAATTATTGATGGAAATTTGTTGCATGCTATCTATGATTTTGAGAATTACAAATATTGTGAAAGCCCTATTGAGGTTATATTCTATTATTTTTTTAAAAATGTTGCACATGGGAATTATAGAGATTTTGATTTTGTTGTAATGCCACAAGAAGATATTGTTGCAAAAAATAATTATAGGGCTGATTTCTTGATTGAATGTTGGCATTATGATGATTCATTGGATGAATATTATAGCAAGGTGATTGTTGAATGTGATGGGCATGATTTCCATGAGAAAACAAAGGCGCAAGTTAAGAGGCGCAATGAGCGTGATTTTAATTTGAAAATGAATGGTTATGATGTAATACATTTTTCCGGTTCTGAAATTTACAATGAGCCGGAGAAATGTGCAAAAAAAGTAATTGAATATTTAATACAATACTTAAAGCCAAGCCAAGAAGAATGAATGGGGGAAATGGGGAAATGGCAATTTATAGGAATGTTCAAATGGCTTTTTGGAGCGATACAAAGATTGCGGATGATTTTACGGCAAAGGAAAAATATTTGTATTTGTATTTGCTAACCAATCCACATTCAAATTTATGCGGATGCTATGAAATAAGCATTAGCCAAATGGCATTGGAAACATCAATAGATAAAAAAGAACTACCGGAACTTATTGCCAGGTTACAAGATGCACACAAAGTAATTCTTTTTTCTAAAGATACAAAAGAAGTTTTGTTATTGAATCATCATAAATACAATTGGACTTCTTCAGAGAAATTTAGAAAACCATTAGCAAAAGAAATTGATAATGTTAAAAATGAAGGATTTAAGGCTTATTTATGGGATTTGTATAATGGTATTGATACGGTATCTATACCGTATCAATATGGTAGTGATACAACTGTTTCTGTATCTGTTACTGATACTGTTACTGTATCTGATACTGTTTCTGATTCTGAAAAAGAGAAAAAACCCAAAAAGCAAACAGAGCCAAAGGAATCATATGGAAAACTTGGCAATGTAAAATTAACTATTAAGCAATATGAAAAATTGGTTGTTGATTATGGATATGAACTTACCGAAAAAGCCATTGAATACCTGGATGGATATATAGCGGATAAAAAATATAAATCATCCGATAATAACCAAGCCATACGCCGGTGGGTGTTTGATGCCGTTAAGGAGCAAGAACAGAAAAGAGCAAGGTTTAATAATCCAGGGCAAAGGCAATCATCATTTGATGATGCAATGCAAGGATTCTTAGGAAAAGGAGATTGATTGTGAAAAGAGAAGAGATTGTAAGTGTTTTAAAAGTGATAAGTGAAACTTATGATGTGCAATTTACAGAATTATCCATGGAAGTATGGTTTAATTCCTTGAAAGATTTTGATATTAAGGATGTTCAAAAGGCAACTTGGCAATATGTTCGCACCGGACATTATAAGCCCAAGCCGGCGGATATTATTGATTTGATTGTAAGTAACAATGTACCGCAACAGCCGGAAGAAATGAGCGCACAAGAAGCGTGGAGCCTTGTTTATAAGGCAATATGCAACAGCGCATATAATTCCATTACGGAATTTGAGAAGTTGCCGGAAATGGCGCAAAAGGCTGTTGGAAGTGCCGACAATCTAAGATCCTATGCCCTGGATTATGATTTTAATATTGGGGTTGCTCAAAGCAATTTTCTTAAGGCATACAACACTTTGATGGAGCGCAAGAAAAATGATTATGCTTTGAAGATTGAAGCGGTTAAACGTGGTGATTTAACCATTGCTCAATTGGTGGAATCGGCTGTTGAAAAAATGGATGATAGAAAATTATTAGAGCAACATATAAAACAATAGTTGACAATTATATAAACCAATGATATATTATAAGTACAAAAAACAATATATCGGAGGTGCCCATTATGACAATTGAAACATTAAGAGAGAGGATCCAAAAAGCCAATATCAAGATAGAGAAAAAGCAAAAGACCATGGAAAAGAAACAAGCCCAGGTTGAGAAGTTGGGAAATCCGGAAGGACGTTGTAGTGAAGCATATTGGTTGAGCCAGGATGTGAAGAGATTGGCAAGAGAGATTGAGGAAACCAAGAAAACAATTGAGAAGTACGAAAAGCAATTAGCCGGCGAAATCGAAAAAGAGAGCATTTTTGTAAGAGAAATCCCGGAATCCATGAAGTGTATGCAAGATGAACTTGTTGCAAAGTGGGATGAATGGGATATTTCTAAAAGGAATGTTATACGAAAAGACCGGAGCGAAATGAATTACAAAGAGTTTTTCAGAAAATACAATGGTTATGAATCCACACAACTTATAAATATGAGTGATGAAGAGATACATGAAGCCAACATGAAGGATGCCAAGTATTTCATCATTGACCTTTACAACAGAGTAAAAGCCATTACCGGTGAAGTAACAGATTGGAGCGGAGTGCATGCGGTTGGAACAGCCCTTAACGGATATATAATTGGCAAGGAAGGCAGAGCCGAAGTTGAAAGCATACTTGCCGGCGGTTACAACATTCAAAGATTACATGTAAGAGTTTTAGTTCATTCAAGATAAAGAGGTTGGGGCAAGGCAACTTGCCCCATATTCAAGGAGGCAAGCCATGAAAAAATCAACAGAACTTGGAAGTGTAAATGTTTATATTGGATTTCCGGATGTTGAAGAAGAAATGCTTATTGCAACATTCAAGAACAAGAGATATGCGGATATTTTCTTGAATCGTGTAAATGCATTAAAGGATCCACATGATACATTCAATTTTAGAGCGGAGGTGATTTGATATGTTGAGCCAGGATTTATGGAAGTACATTCCAAAGAAATTTGAAGAGGCTATTGAATCGGCTGATGTTGATGAAGATGGTTATTGGATTTACTTAAATGATGGATGGAATGCCGATGGAATGGATGAACATTGCCATGTTATACATGAAAATTCCATCAAGGATCTGAAAATGCAGATTTCACAGATTTCATGGAGGGGATTGGATTATGAGCATGAGGCTTGAAGATCTTTGGGAAAAGAGCATGTTGCCGCTTGTGGATATGGAAACCGGCGAAAAAATAGATTCCGATGTAATGTTAAAAAATACGAATGCGGAAGTGCTTAAGTTTTCATGTGATGAGCATTTTAACATTCTTGTTATGTATGAAAAGGAGCAACAAGATGAAGCATAACATGTTTAAGAAGGGTGTTTGGATAGCTGATAAAAGAGGCACTTACATCATTGTGGATATGGAAGATAGATATATTAAGATCCGTGATGTTCTGAAGAATAGAAGAGGCGATATTGTTTATGGCAAGGAAAGATTCATTGGAACAGATGATTTGGATAATTATATGGTTGTTTAAGGAGGATTCACATTTGAGGTGGGAGAAATGAAAAGAGTTTTTGTTAGGGGGATTATTTGCGTTTTAACGGCTTTATTTTTGGTTTATGGCAATCCATTGATGATTTATCCGGAAGATGTAAAAAAAGTCAAATTTGAGCCATTAGATGCGCAAATAATAATGGATATTCTTGTTAGGCAATCAGAATCAAAAAGGAATGATGATTCCGGTATTACATACGATGAAGCCAAAATGCTTATGAAAATTGCAATGGCTGAAGCTGAAGCCGATGGAATCGAAGGTAAAGCAATGGTGATGGCGGTTATTTTGAATAGGGTTAAAGATCCAAGATTCCCAAATACCATTGAAGAAGTTATACTCCAGGAACATCAATTTTCACCAATCAGCGATGGAAGATATTATGATGCGGTGCCGGATGTTGAGTGCAACTTGGCATTGGCTGAAATTGAAAAAGGAACATACAACCACATAGATGCTCTTTATTTTGAAAATGCTGATTCAAGTTGGCAAGCAAATAATTGTGAATACCTTTATACAGTTGGGCACCATAGGTTTTATAAGAATTAAGGAGGCTAAAACATGACAAATTTTGAAAAGATAAAAGAAATGCAGAATGAAGAAGATCTTGGAAAATGGTTGTGTAGAAGATGGGAAGATAACATTTTGCATAAGCATGGTGATGATGTAAATTGTTGCGATGTTTGCCCATGTACGGATAAATGTAGTAGTAGAAATAATGGATTTGCTAGATGGTTAAGTGAAGAATGTGATGCGTAAAAAGATAAGGTGATTTTATGAAGTGTGAAGATGATTGTTTAAATTGCAAACTTCCGGTGTGCATCCTGGATAAGCAAAGAGAGAATCCAAAAGCAAATCGAAAAGAATATTATCACGAATATTATAAAAGGCGCAAAATGGAGCAAAAGAAGATTGTGAAATGTAACTTTTGCGGTAATGAAATACATGGTGAAGCATACCGACTTGGCAAATATATTTATTGCGGATTTAATTGCATGATGTGCCGGCTATGGGATGAAAATGAAAAGCGGATGCAAATTGTTAATGTATAAATCTATTAAATTGTAATTGATATAATAGTAAAGCGGATATATAATAATTGTATTGGAGGTGTATGCATGAAAAACAACCGGCGCAATAACAAAATGAATATGAGCATAACCGAACAGCTTGAATCCATCAAGGAATATTGTTGTGATACGTTATGCAAATATCGTGAAGCATTTGAAATTGGATCCACGGCATATCCGGATAGAATTACAACCGGAAAAGAAAACTTGGAAGATCTTTATTGTGAGAACTGCAAAATAAAGGAGATTTGAAATGGATAGAATCATCAATGATGTAAGAGTATATGCAAATGATGTTGTGGAGCGGCTTATTTCCCTTAAAGATAGAAATAGGGATAAATTATCAAGGAGCGATATAGAAACGCTAAATGATGCCGCAAATTTGATTTATCACAATATTAAGGAGATTGTGAGAAAATGAAGGTACATTGTTTATTTGAACAATCCGGAACATTCAAAAACGAATTTAAGAAATTGGGCTATGAAGCTTATGATTATGATTTGTTGAATGATTTTGGCGAAACGGATTTCCAGGTTGATTTGTTTGCGGAAATTGTGGGGGGGTGGAAAACAAGCCAAGTATTTTTGATAGCTTTGCGAAAGATGATTTATTGTTGGCATTTTTTCCATGCATAAGATTTGAAAATCAAATCATGTTGCATTTTAGGGGGCAAGCAAAGCAACAGCAAGCTTGGAGCCTGGAAAAGAAAATGATGTATGATATGGATTTAATGGATGAAGTAAATACCATGTACAAATATGTTAATTATCTATTCATCATTTGCATTAGAAAAAATTTAAGGCTTGTGATGGAAAACCCATATTCTGAAGAACATTTCTTGCGCCGGTATTGGTGCTATTTGCCATCAATTATTGATAAGGATAGAAGAGATAATGGCGATTTTTTCAAAAAGCCAACACAATATTGGTTTTTGAATTGCAAGCCTAAGAATAATCTATTATTTGAGCCAATAACCTATAACAATATTGATGTGCCGGATGCAATAGAATCTATTAACCGAAGAGAAGATTGGGAGAAAACCGGAGCCAAAACATGTAAGGCGGCAAGGAGCATGATACATCCGGATTATGCCAATAGGTTTATAAGGCAATATTTGATTGATTAGGTAAGAGGATGAAAGTATTTGTTAAGTATTCCAAGAAGTTTCCATATTTGCCGGAGGCGGTTGCGGATTCCAAGGAAGAGTTGGCAAGGATCCTTGGCAAAAGGTTAAATTTAGTGGAATCAAGCATATCAAAGGGATATAAAACATATAAGGAAATTGAAATTGATGATTGATTTTGGATTTTATAACATGGATTGCATGGAAGGGATGAAAGAATTTCCGGATAAATATTTCGACTTGGCAATTGTCGATCCACCATACGGATTACAAAGATTTAAGCATGGTGGAAGTGTAATAAATAAATACGGTGATGAAAATGGAATAATACAAAACCCTCGAATGAATATTTTTTAGAGTTATTTAGGGTAAGCAAGCATCAAATAATATGGGGTGGAAATAACTTTACCTTGCCGGAGAGTGAATATTTTATTGTTTGGGATAAAGTAAACCCACCGGATTTTAGTTTTGCTCAATGCGAAATGGCATGGACTAATTGTAGAGTACCGGCAAAAATCTTTAGATATAATAGCCAAAATGAAAGTAAACAAAGGATCCATCCAACGCAAAAACCGGTAGCATTATATGAATGGATTTTAAACCGATATGCGAAAGAAGGAGATATAATTTTAGATACTCATGTTGGGAGCGCAAGCAGCCTTATCGCTTGTCATAATACTAATCATAAATATGTTGGGTTTGAATTGGATGAAATATATTATGAAAAAGCCAGGGAAAGGTTAAAATCAGAAATTGCGCAAATGAATATATTTGATTTTATTATAAAAGAACAGATACCAGGGCAAACAAGTTTGTTTGATTAAAGGAGAAATAAAATGGCGATAATTATAAATGATATGGATATGCCGGATAGTTGCGGTGAATGCCCTATGTGTAACGTTAGGGGTACATCCGAAAATCCCATATGCATGGTATTAGATAGAGAAGTGCAATTTGGTTATTGCGAAATATATCAAAACAAAATGGCAAATTGTCCTCTTAAAAAAGTGGATTTTGAAGCATTGGAAGAAGCAATACCTCGTTACAACAATTACGATAATATGCCAATTTGGAAATTAAAAGAATTACTATATGGTAATGATAAATAAAATAAAATTATCGAGGTAAAAATGAATACAGATTTAATGTTTTCAAGTAAAACGGATAATTGGGCAACACCACAATCATTTTTTGATGAACTAAATAAGGAATTTGGATTTAATTTAGATCCATGCGCCGATGATGAAAACCATAAATGCGGCAAATATTTTACCATTAAAGAAAATGGCTTGATTCAGAATTGGGGGGGGTACAGAGTGTTTTGTAATCCGCCATACGGAAGAGAAATTTGCAAATGGGTTGAAAAAGCATACCAGGAAAGTAAAAAAGCAAATACGCTTATATGTATGCTCATTCCGGCAAGAACAGATACAAAATATTTTCATCAATACATTTATGGAAAAGCTGAAATTAGATTCATACAAGGAAGATTAAAATTTGGAAATAGAAAGAATGCGGCACCATTCCCATCAATGCTTGTTATCTACAATAATATAACATGAAGTTGATTTACTTGATATTTTTGGTACTTTTGATTTGGTTATACAACCAGGAAGGAGAATAAGAATGGCATTGGTAATTGATATGGAAGAAGTAAAAGCACTTATAGCCGGATATATAGAACGTCACCCATTGGCGGCGGAATGTGGTAGTGAATATATTATACAAGATGATGATGCACAAGAAGATGCATTGCAATTGGTATGCGATATGTTTGATAGTTTTGAACAGTGTTAAGGAGAACAAAGCATGATTACAACAGAACATGGAAGAACTGAAGTTAAGGTGGAATCACCGGAAGAGTTATTCAAAGATATGCTTGATATTATAACCACATTTATTGCTTTTTCTGTTTCTTTGGGTGTTAAGAAAATAGATATTGAGCATACATTGGTGGAAATGATTGCAGATGGATTCCGGAAGAAAAAGAAATTGGATTTTTTTGTGGATGATGAAACATTAAAAGCGGATAACAGCGGTGAGGGAAAATGAGTAAAAAGGAGGAATAGAAAAGTGTTGTGTTTTGTTGTGGGGTTGATAGTTGGATTGATGGTTGGCGGATCCGGAGCATTTGTTATATTGGCTCTTTTGAATAGCCAGGATAGGGAGAATGACTAATGAAAATAGCGGTATGGATTATTGCAATATGTGAAGTAATAAGAATGTTACAAAATAGCATTCAATTAAGGCATATTAAGCATAATCAAATTAACCAGGATAATGCATATGCTGAATTTATAAAATCATTAAAGCAAAGTGATAGAGAGTTTGTAAAACGGATGCTTAAAGAGTATGAAAAAAATGAGGCAGAAGAATGACGATTGAACAGATTGAAACCAATCTTAAATTGATGGCGGCGGAAATAGAATGGGAATATCCGATAGATCATCAAGCAACCATTGAAGAGGCTGTTGATTACTTGGATAAGCTGAAGCAAATTAAAGAGGTTATCCATGAATGGAACATTGATATTACTGATAACAAGAGCAAGGAGGAGTATTTTGATGCAATATTGGAGGTGTTCTTATGAGTGAAGCAAAAGCACCGGTTGAGTATGAATTAAAGATGCCAATAGAAAAGGCAGAAATTTTCTTATCAAGCTATTTAACCAATCTAAAAGAAAATGGTGCAACTTGTTATTTGAGTGATGTAATAAGCACTATTTTATATGCTTATCATGCTGAAAGAGCCATAAGAAAAATGCAAAATAAAGAGTTAAAAGCGGCTATTGAGAAAATAGATAAGTTGCAAACTTATAAGATTGGGCATGATAATCCTAAGATGGTTGAATTGCCGGATGTACATGAATTGTTGGATAGATTGGTGGTTAAGGATGAAGATTGAATTATTGATTTTAACGCTTGGAGCATTATTTGTTTGTTATGGCATCGGATATGTTGTTGGATTCCATAATTGCTTTGATTATCTCCAGGGTGAATTGGATAAGTTTAAAATGGAGTTAGAGGATGAAGATGAAGGATAAGATATTGGCGGCACTTGGGATCTTCATGGTATTAACATGGTTGATTGTAATGTGCTATTTATTCTTTCCATTTTTGGGATAAGGAGCATGGAAGATGAAATGTGACAGATGCGGAAAAAATATTAAAAATCCTTTGATTATAAGATATACAAGAAGTGTGGGTATGCTTAATTCTGTTTTCAATATCCGGATGGATGATTTTAATTTATGCCCCAGGTGCGCCGAAAGCTTTAGGAAATGGCTATGGATGAAAAGGATTGAATGATAGATTATACAAAGAAAATATGATATAATTATAAAGTAAAATGCCCATTCGCCAAGCGGTAAGGCACAACACTTTGACTGTTGTATTACGTTGGTTCGATTCCAACATGGGCAGTTTTGGAGGCATGATGATTGAAGCAACATTGTTGGTTGATATGATGGCAAAGTATATCAATGAAAACGGCATAAAGGAACTTATGAAACTTGTTATGCAAGCGATAGAAGCCACAAAGGAGTAACATGGATTTAAGGCACCAAGATGAACATTATGCCGAAATTGGAAGAGATCTTATTGAATCGGAGCCGGCATTAGAAGAGATAAGGAACAGCGAAGCCACAATTATTTATTTATCAAGTGAACATCCCAAAATGGCTGATGGCAAAATGGTATTGGGGCAATGTGAGAAAATCCAGGATAAATATAAATGGGCGATTCCTGGAGATTTTACAATTACCCTATTTGAGCCAAATTTGGAAGGATTAACCGAAGAACAAATAAGGCTTGTGATATTACATGAACTTTTGCATGTGGGAATCCGGCTTGATAGTGAAGGCAATGAAGTTTATTATGTGGTGCCACATGATATTGAAGATTTTAGGCTATTGATTGAGCGGTATGGGCTTGATTGGGCAAAGCCGGATGAACAATATGAGATCAAGAAGGGGTAAACATGGCAAATGAATTTCAAAAAAACATGGGCGAATATTATTCAAATCGTATAACAAATGATGAACACAAAGCCGTTGAAATTCTTGATAGATTTACCAAAGAATTTTGCATAGATGCAAATGTAAAGGATGATTTGGTATTTAGATGTAATGAGTGCCCATTTCAACATGATACGGAAACAGTAAAAGGATTATGCATGGTAAAGCAATTCAAGCGTAAATTTGCGCCGGCTTATAAAGATTTTGGATCAATGGGGGATTTATAAAAAAGTTCTTGAAGTGGATTTCACTTTTAGGTTTATTCCAAAGGAGCATGGTGATGAATGAAGTGATTAAGGATGAAGGCGGCATTGAGATTATAGAGCATGAGAATGTTAATACATATGTTGCGGATCCAATAGCCGTGAAAAGGATTCAAACATTGCCGGATGATGCATTTGAAAAAGAGATTGCGAAATTTCCGGAAGATACACAAACATTTTTGAGGTTGGCAAGGGGGCATAAGAATGAAGGTTAATATTTGTGGTATTCCACATGATGTTGAAATTATGGAGGATACTTTTACATCAAATGAAATGCACATGGGAGAAATTAGATATAAGGAGTGTAAGATTTATCTTAGTTCCGGAATGCCCAAGGCATTAGAAAAAGAAACCTTGGTGCATGAAATGTTACATGGAATATTTGTGCATTTAGGGCATAACGATTTGGCAAGCGATGAAGTATTAGTGCAATCGTTGGCGCAAGCAATAAGCCAGGGATTCGAGGTTAAGGAATATGAAGTTGCTAGTTGAGATACCGGATGATGTAAAAGAAGCCTTTGATAATGCAAGTAAGGATAATGTTGGTATTGAGGGGCTTTATTATGATTATCGGTTATGTATAGGGCAAGCAATACAAAACGGCACAATCCTAAGTGATAATCACATGATAATTGATAAGGATAAATTGGAAAAAGATAGTGATTATAGCGGTTATTATGATGCTTATTGTGCTTATTCAGATATAGCACTTGAAGCCGCAGAAATTGAGGCATAAGAGGTATATATATGAACAATGTATATGATCCGGAGAACCAGGAGCAAGCAACCACAAAGCTATTAAGGGCAATACTTCATAATGCCATGAAAAATGATAAACATTTTGATGAATCTAATTATAGATGGAGCCTTGGAGTTGAGGTTATAAATGATATTACGAATGAGGTTGTATTTATGAATGCGCCGGATATGCCAATGCAATTATTTGGCATTCCGGTTGGTAGGGATTATCCAAACCCACAAAAGGTTGAGTTATGGAAAAATGTTACCAATGAGTGATTATAAAAATAAATGCGGATCTTGTATGAATTTTGAATATTGGGTACTAAAAGGCAAGTTGCAAAAAACCGGTTATTGTATTTGCAAGAATCGTAAGCGTTATCACCAGGCAAGCCAAAAGGCATGCAAGCAATATATTGAATCAAAAGGGCAAGAAGATGGGAATGACGATTGAACATATCAAGCGGTGGAATGTGTGGAGAAAACATAATAAGAATGGTATTGTACATAAAATATTAGTTCTGTTTGGTATTATTAAATCTCCAACATTCTTTTACACATGGACAGCAGAGGAAGCCCAAGCATTTTATGATGGATTTATGGAGGGGTTGAAGGATGTGGATGACGATTGATGAAGCAATTAGATTATTAAGCGGATTGATGTTTAAGGGCAAATTAAAAGAAGCCCTTGATATGGCAATCAAAGCATTAAAGCAAGAACCAAAGATAGGGCATTGGAATGATATACCAAAATATGAAAATATTGCTTGGCTATGTTCAGAGTGTGAACATTTTACAACCATGAAACATAAATATTGCCCTAATTGCGGTGCAAAGATGGTTGAGCCATAGGAAAGCGAGGCAAGAAGATGGCAAGTGTTGATTCAGAAACAACAATTACATTAACACCGGATGAAAAAGAATTGCTTGAAAAGGCAATAAAGAAAATGGAAGAGATTGCCGATGATGTTCGTAGCGATTCAGATTTATTTGTTGATGCAGATAGTATATTTGGATGCATAAATGAAGCATATAGGCAGAATGGGAAGAACTTGCCAACAGTTATACATATATGGGAGTAAAGCAATGGCAAATAGAGAGGATAATTTAAAGAAATTCACATCCGAACAAAGCCGAGAAAAAGCCAAGGCAAACGGCAGAAAGGGTGGCATTGCATCCGGCGAAGCCAAAAGGAAGAAAAGGGATTTGAAATTAGCTATGCAAGCCCTTCTTGAAGCTGATGTTACGGATAAAAAGACCGGCGAAACAATGAGCGGAGCCGAGGCAATAGCAATGGCGCAATATAAGAAGGCATTAAAAGGCGATGCCAAAGCATTTGAACTTGTAAGAGATACTTCCGGACAAAAGCCGGTTGAGAAGGTGGAGCAAGTAAACATTGATGGTGAATACCTGGATAAAGTAAATGAATTAAAGGCATATTTTGATGGATAAGGAAAGTAGACAATTACTTGATAAGATAAAAAAGGATCCAAGTAAAGTTGCAAATGCTGTTGGATTCAAAGATGTAAAGCCATTTCCGCACAATGAATGGATGAATGAAATCATTTATGGGCATGATGATTATACGCTAATGAGCCATAGAGGCTCTTACAAATCATCATGCCTTAGTGTTTGTATAGCCTTGATTATGGTTATGATGCCATGGCTCAACATAATCTTCCTTAGAAAAACGGATAGCGATGTTACTGAAATGATAAGGATGGTTAAGAAGGCTTTAGAGAGTAAATTTATACAATTGTTGTGTGAATGTTTATATAAAAGGCAACTAATTCTTGTTGAAGATAATGCATATTCCATCACAACAAACTTATATGTTAATTCATCCGGAGCATCACAACTTCTTGGAATCGGTATTAAATCATCCTTAACCGGTAAGCATGCCGATATTGTGATTACTGATGATATTTGCAATCTTAAAGACCGAATAAGCAAAGCCGAAAGAGATCTTACCAAGATGCAATACCAGGAATTGCAGAACATCAAGAACAGAGGCGGAAGGATTATAAACCTTGGAACTAAATGGCACAAAGATGATGTGTTTACTCTTATGGAGAACATACACATTTTTGATTACAAGGTTACCGGCTTGATTAGTGATGAAGCACTTGCCAAGATAAAGAAAAGCATGTTGCCTTCATTGTTTGCATGCAATTATGAATTAAGGATTGTAGCAAGTGAGGATGTGATATTTACAACACCACATGAGGGCGGCAATCCGGCAATGTGTGAACAAGGCATGGCACACATTGATGCGGCTTTTGGTGGATCCGATGGAACAGCCTTTACAATTATGAATAAAAGGGATGGCAAATATTATATTTTCGGTAAATTGTGGCACAAACATGTGGAAAATTGTTATGATGATATAAAAAGATATTATAATGCATTCATGTGTGGGAAAATGCCCATAGAGGATAACGGCGATAAGGGATTTACGGCAAGAGATTTGAAGAAGCAAGGCATAAGGGCTTATACTTACCATGAAAGCATGAACAAGCATATTAAAATCACCACATATTTGCTGAAGATTTGGGATGATGTAATATTTGTTGATGGTACTGATAAGGAATACATAGATCAAATATGCGATTACAATGAGGATGCCGAACACGATGATGCGCCGGATAGTGCATCAAGCCTTGCCAGGCTGATGCTAAATAAAAGCGAAAACAATTATCAATCAATTTTACAAGGGGGTAGAAGATGAAGAGTTATAATGATTTGGTTGCACTTGGCGAAAATGAAGAACTAAGGAAGAATTTTATTATTTCAGCCATTGCGGATCATAAGGCAACACCGGAATATAAGATTGCCAAAGATGCTGAAATGTATATGAAAACATTAAATCCTACGATAATGGAATATAAAAAATTACTTTATACCATTACCGGGGAGGCGGTGCCGGATAACTTTAGCGCAAACCATAAATGTGCTTCATCATTCTTCAAAAGATTTGTAATTCAAGAGAATCAATTTTTGCTTGGAAATGGAGCCACATTTGGCGATGAATCCACCAAAGAAAAACTTGGCAATAATAGGTATAAGTTTGATACCCAATTGCAAAAAGCCGGAAGAAGTGCCCTTGTTTGCGGCGTTTCCTTTGGTTTTGTCAACTTAGACCATATCGAGGTGTTTGATTATACAGAATTTAAGCCGCTTTGGGATGAAGAAGATGGAGCCTTGAAAGCCGGCATTAGGTATTGGCAAGTTGCCGATGATAAGCCACTTAGGGCAACATTATATGAACTTGATGGATATACCGAGTATATTAGGCGCAAGGGCGAAGATTTAACCATTTTGGCGGAGAAAAGACCATATCAACAAATCGTGAAAACATCCGAGGTTGATGGAATGGAGATTCTTGATGGCAAGAATTATCCAACATTTCCAATTGTGCCTCTTTGGGGCAATCCGGAGCATCAAAGTGAACTTGTAACCATTAGAAGCCAAATTGATGCTTATGATTTGATTAAATCCGGCTTTGCAAATGATTTGGATGATGCAAGCATGATTTATTGGACTATCACAAACGCCGGCGGCATGGATGATGTTGATTTGGCGCAATTCCTTGAGAGAATGAAGGTTGTGAAAGCGGCGGTTGTTGGTGATGATGCAAGTGGTAACGCCAAGGCGGAGGCGCATACATTAGAGGTTCCATACCAATCAAGAGAATCATATTTATCAAGGCTTGAGAAGGATATGTATAAGGATGCAATGGCACTTGATACATCCGAGATTGCCGCCGGACAAGTAACCGCAACCCAAATCAAGGCGGCTTATGAGCCTTTGAATGAAAAGTGTGATAATTTTGAGTATTGCATTGATGAATTCGTTGCCGGCATCCTGGATGTTCTTGGGCTTGAAGATAGTGTTTCATTTACAAGGAGCATGTTAAGCAACAAGAGCGAGGAAGTTAATGCCTTGTTATCCGGTGCCGAGTATTTGAGCCAGGAATATATTACCGAGAAGCTATTAACATTCTTTGGTGATATTGATAGGGTTGAGGAAGTATTGGCACAAATTGCGGATGATTCCATGAGCCGCTTGAGCGGTGGAGAAGATGAGGGGAATGAATGAAGCAAGATGAAGCATTCAAGGAAACCGAGAAGATATTAAACCAACTTGAAAGCGATATACACAAGGAATATGCCCAAGCCACTAAAGAAATGAGCGAAAAGGTTGATGCTTACTTTGCCAAATTCAAGGATGAGGATGAGAAGCAAAAAGCCTTGTGGAAGGATGGCAAGATAAGCAAAAAGGAATATACCGAGTGGCGGCAAAGAAAAATGTTGACCGGCAAAAGATACACGCAAATGCGTGATACCTTGGCGGCGGATTTAACCAAAACCGATGAAATCGCCATGAAGATGGTTGGCAATAAGATGGTTGATGTGTATGCCTTGAATATGAATTATGGCACTTATTCAATCGAGCATGATTCCAAGATAGATACATCATTTACCTTGTATAATCATGCGGCGGTTGAGCGGCTTATAAAAACAAATCCGGCTATTCTTCCCATCCCAAAGCCCAACAAGATGGAAGATTATAAGTGGAACAAACAACATCTTCAATCCGCTCTTACCCAAGGCATTTTGCAAGGTGAATCCATTGATAAGATTGCCCAAAGGTTCCAAAGAGTTTCCGGAATGGATGAGAGGGGTGCCATAAGAAATGCAAGAACGGCGGTTACCGGTGCCCAAAATGGAGGGCGATTTGATGCGATGGAGAGAGCCAAGGAGGAAGGTGTTGGCTTAAAGAAAGTATGGATGGCAACGCTTGATGATAGGGTTAGAGATTCCCATGCAATCCTTGATGGTGAAGAGAGGGAATTGGATGAGGAATTTTCAAATGGCTTATTATATCCAGGGGATGCCGAAGGGGAGCCAAGCGAGGTTTATAATTGCCGGTGCCGCATGGTGCATCAATACGACAAGTATAAAACCGATTGGAGCAACATGGATTTGCGAAATGATGAAAAACTTGGCGATATGAGTTATGAGGAATGGAAGGAAAAGCATGGGGCATCGGATGATGAATAAGGAGGTGTTAAGATGGCATCTTTTGAGGTTAAATTAACGGATGATAATGTTAATGAGATATTAGCCGCAACGGATGAAGCCATTGAGAGGGCTTTGGAGATTATAGGCAATAAAGCGGCTGATTATGCCGCCGGATTGTGCCCGGTTGATACCGGAAACCTTAGAAATTCAATAACATCCGAGGTGGCAATTGATGAACATGCGGTGTATGTTGGCACAAATGTGGAATATGCGCCGTATGTTGAATTTGGGCATCATCAACAAGTTGGGCGATATGTGCCGAAGATTGGCAAGAGGCTTGTGAGGGAATTTGTACCGGCAAAACCTTTTTTGGCACCGGCTATTGAAGAGCATTTGGATGAGTATAAATATATCCTGGAAACAGAATTGAATATAAACTAAAATTTGACAACATACCAAATCTTGTTATACTAAAAATAGGTAGTACACAATCTAGGGTAGCACCCGTAAAAAGCGAAAGGATTGTATGGATATTTTAAATGTTTTAAAAAGTAACGTTGACGAAAGCGGTAATATTAGCCCTTCAAGATTTGAAGAGGTGGCAAAAGCCATTAACAATGCGGTTGGCAAGGAATTTGTTGAGAAAAAGCGATACAATGAGAAGCTAACCGAGATTGATTCATTGAAAGCCGAAAAGCACGATGCCGAGGATAAGGCAACAAGTGCCGAGAAGTGGAAAACCAAGTATGATGCGCTCAAAGAGGATTTTGATGCATACAAAAAGGAGATTACCACAAAGGAAACAAAGGCGCAAAGAAGTAATCTATATAAAGAACTTCTCAAAGAAGCCGGAGTTTCGGAAAAGAGGCTTGATACCATCTTAAAGGTATCGGATATTGATGCCCTTGAGATTGGCGAAGATGGCAAATTCAAGGATTCAAACAAATTGATTGAAGAAATCAAGAAGGAATGGGCTGATTTTATCGGAACAACCGAAACTCAAGGGGCAAGAACTTCCACACCACCAGGAAACAACGGCGGCGGCAAAATGACAAAAGAGGAAATCTATAAAATCAAAGATGCCGGAGAACGTCAAAAAGCCATCCAAGAGAATCACGAGTTGTTCAACATCTAAAGATTAGCTAGGAGGAGAAAAATGGCTAAAAGTGGACTTACAACCGCAAGTGATATAACCATTGCGGCAAGAGAAGTTGATTTTGTTACACGATTTGCACAAAATTGGGAGGCACTAAGAGAGATTCTTGGAATCATGCGCCCAATCGAGAAGGCACCAGGAACAAAGCTTACATCATACAAGGCAACAATGAAAAGTGTTGCACTTCAAGGCGGTGCAAGCGTTGGAGAGGGTGAAGAAATCCCATATACAGAATTTAAGGTTGAGCCGGTTGCATATTCTGATGTAACACTTGAGAAGTATGCAAAGGCAGTTTCAATTGAGGCGGTTACAAAGTTTGGTGCCGCCGTTGCGGTTCAGAAAACCGATGATGCATTCCTTAATGAACTTCAAAATGAGGTTATGGGAAGATTTTATGATTTCCTTGCAACCGGTACATTAACGGATGCACAACCCACATTCCAAGCCGCCGTTGCAATGTCAATTGGACTTGTAAAGGATAAGTTTAAGAAGATGCATAAGAGCGTAACCGGAGTGGTTACATGGGTTAATACCCTTGATGCGTATGCATATCTTGGAGCCGCTAACCTTACTGTTCAAACATCTTTTGGTATTGATTATGTTGAGAACTTCATGGGTGCCCAAACCCTCATTCTCACATCCGATATTGAGAGAGGCAAGGTTATTTCAACACCGGTTGACAACATAGATTTGTACTATGTAAATCCGGATAATTCCGATTTCAAGCAACTTGGACTTGATTATAGAACCGATGGCGAAACAAATCTTATCGGATTCCATGCAAATGGCGATTATAGCCATGCGGTTGGAGAATCCTTTGCACTAATGGGCATGGCTCTTTGGGCTGAATACCTGGATGGCATTGCCGTTGTTGAGGTAGATGATTCTTTTTAACTGACCTTACCATATCGCCCGATGATGGCGTAAATTACTTTGATTCCGGCTATGGTGCCGCAGATATTCAAAGTGATATTGCCATTAACGATGGTAAGGTTACCGGCGAATTAAAGTTTATTGAAGGCGGAATTGCACCCGGCACATTATCCGGTGATGGATATTTCATTGCATTGAAGTTTAGCAACTTTGCATCCGGCTTAACATACAATGATGTTAAGGTTGGCATTGTTCCTTCATCAACCGGAATGCCACTTCAAACCCTGGATAATGACAAAAATGCCGTATTCAAGGTTACAAACAAAGACAATCAGAAAATCAAGATTGTTCAAAGTGATTCCCAGGGGCACAAGAATATTCAACTTCTTGACCTTAGCGGCGTAACACTTGAAAACGTAGGAGCATGATGAATGTATAAAGTTTTGCGGATGTTCCGAGATTTAAAAGATAATAACCATGTTTACCATGTGGGGGATAAATACCCCCACGATGGTATCATGGAAGTTTCCGAAAAGAGGCTTTTGGAGTTGTCAACCGATGCAAATAGGCGGCATGTGCCTCTTATTGCGAAGGTGGAAATTGAACCGGTACAAATCGAGCCAATTGAGGCAGAAGAAGAGCCGGTTGAAAATAGGGCGGAAGTTGCCCAGGAAGAAGAGCCGGTTGAAGGCTTTATGAATCCACCGGAGGAACCGGAAGAAAAGCCGGAGGAACCAAAGGAAGAAGCCCCAAAGCCCAAGAAGAAAAGGGGTAGACCAAGAAATGATGCTCAATGAACT
Organism: Alphaproteobacteria bacterium; assembly: GCA_045615365.1. GTDB lineage: Bacteria > Pseudomonadota > Alphaproteobacteria > RF32 > CAG-239 > CAZU01. The sequence continues at coordinate 11,246 of JAZLEQ010000020.1, read as the reverse complement.
TTGCCAAGAGATAAGAAATTATTTTGACAAGGCACAACCGAAATTCATTGAATCCATCACCATCCAGGATGGAGCCATTACCAATGCGGATTTCCTGGATGCGGTAAAACCCAATCAATACTTTAGAATAATAGGCTCTATCTTCAATGATGGAGTCTATTGTTATAAAGAGGGGCTTGCATTAGAAGATGAAACCTTTGATGGAGCCATTTGGTTGATGGCAATTCCTAAAGATTTCTTAGCACTTGCCAAGGAGATTGATGATTGGATTGCAAAATATGGGGAGGCGTTAAATAGCCCATATACATCGGAATCATTTGGTGGCTATTCATATTCTAAAGCAAGCGGAAACAATGGCGGTGGTGCCGTAACATGGCAAGATGCCTTTGCTTCAAAATTGAATCTATATCGGAGAATCAGAATATGAGTTTGATTGATGATTTTACAAGTGAATGCGCCATGATTGATAAAAAGAGTGTACCGGATGGCTATGGCGGTTTTGTGCCGGCATGGGTAGTTGGTGCCAATTTTAATGCGGCGATTACATTGGATAATTCAATGCAAGCAAGAGTGGCGGAGCAACAAGGGGTAACCGCTCTTTATACGATTACCACCAAGAAAAATATCAATCTACAATACCATGATGTATTTAAAAGGCTATCGGATGGCAAGATTTTCCGGGTTACAAGCGATGGCGATGATAAGGCAACACCAATAAGCGCAAGCCTTAACATGCGCCAAGTGAGTGCCGAGGAATGGAAATTGCCAGGGAATTTAATTGAACCGGAGCCGGAGCCGGAAGAAGGAGCCACACCATGACAAAGGGGCAAGCAATACAAAAATTTTGGGAATCATTTGGGCTTACCGCATACGATGAAACGGCGGTGCCGGATGATGCGCCATTCCCTTATATAACATATTCTGTTGCCACCGATTCCATTGGCGGCATCGTGATGCGTACAACATCGTTATGGTATAGAGGATATTCATGGAAGGAGATTTCCGAGAAAACCGAGGAAATTTCAAGAGGAATTGCCAAAATGCATCCGGCAAGTGTTAAAATAGATGGTGGAAGGCTTTATATTACCAAGGGAATGCCATTTGCTCAAAGGATGGGCGATTCCAATGATGATGCCATAAGGCGGATGCTATTGAATATCAATTATGAATTCTTAACGGAATATTAAGGAGGTATGAAAATGGGTAGGTTTACGATTATTCCCGAAAGTGCATTTAATGGATTGCAATTGGATGCCGGTGTACTTCTCAAGAGATTTAACCCGGCAAATCCAAATGTACTTGATGCGGATATTATTTGTGCAACAACCGGCGGAATTAACCCGGTATGTAAGGCAAATTATTCCGATTTCGGTGAGGATGTTGATAATGTGCCAAATAACATGATGGAGTTTAAGCACCTGGATGGATGGGATTGCTCAATTGCAACATCTTCTCTTGGCACAACACCGGAACTTATTAGAATGGCACTTGGATGCGCCGATATTGATGGGCAAGATACATCCAAGATTATTCCAAGGGCTGATTTGAAGCAAACCGATTTTAGTGATATTTGGTGGGTTGGTGATAGAGCGGATGGCGGATTTGTTGCAATCCAACTCAAAAATGCACTTTCCACCGAAGGTTTTAGCCTTCAAACAACAAAGAATGGCAAAGGAACCATTGCAATTACAATCACCGGGCATGTTTCAATCAATGCTCAAAAAGAGGTTCCAATGGTGTTCTATTCCGCCGACCCAACCGAGGGTGTAACATACGTTGTTAAACAACTTTTGAGCCACGTTACATCATCATTTGATGGTGGTGTGATTGAAGCCGAGGCGGATTTTGAGGCAACATTAACGGCGGAAAGCGGTTATGAAATCGCTAATGTTACTGTACTTGTTGGCGGCGAAGATGTAACAACAACGGCTTGGGATGATTCCACAAGCAAGGTTGCCATTGATAATGTTGATGGCGATATACAAATTGTTGCAACGGCAACAGTGGTTTAAAGGAGAGTTTTGAATGAAGAATTTGGCAACATGCAAGCCCACGGAATTTGTGGCACAAACGGCGAAAATCAAAGGAGCGGTTAAAAATTGGATGGATGTGATTGATATTGTTAATCTTAGAGCCATTCAACCCCAATACATTCCATATCCGCTTGAAGCAACAGTGGAGCAAAAGGCGGCAATTAGAAGCAAAAATGCGGAAATCCGCCAAAAGCAAGCAATGGAGAATCTTAGCAAGATTCTTGATAATATGCTTGTGATACACCCGGAGGAAACTTTGAGTGTGCTTGCATTATGTTGTTTTGTAGAGCCGGAGCATGTTGATGATTACACCATGAGTGATTATCTTGAATGCATTATGGAAATGATGCAATGCAAGGGTGTAATTGATTTTTTCTCATTCTTGGCTCAAGTGCAAACAGTTGCGAAACCTATTCAAGATGTTTAAATACATTAAACCTTGAATTGGTGGAAATAGTTGGAATAGGCTATGTAATCGAGCATTACATAGCCTTTTTTAAAAAAGAGCAACATGAAAAGGCATACCGAAATTATGTAACCGATGCATTAAAGATATTGACCGAGAACACGGCAAAGGCAAATGGTGGCAAATATTTACAATTAAGGTATGCGGAGTTATTTGAGCCAACCAAAGAGGAAACAAGAAGTGCGGAAGAAGTAATTGAAAACATCAAAGAAAAGTTGAGGCGATTATGAGTAATGTTGTATTTGAATTATTTGCCAAGTTGGGGCTTGATTCAAGTGAATATGAAGAGGGCTTGAATGATGCAAAAGATAAAGCATCATCTATTGGCGGAACAATTGCCGGAGGCTTGAAAACAGTTGGAAAAGCCGGGGTGGCGATTGGAGCGGCGGTTGCCGGCGCAACAGTTGCCGCCGGTACCGCCCTTGTTAAAGGTGCCGGGGATGTTGCGGCTTATGGCGATAACATTGATAAAATGAGTCAAAAAATGGGAATTTCCGCCCAAGCATACCAGGAATGGGATGCCATAATGCAACATAGTGGCACATCAATTGAAGCCCTAAAACCTTCAATGAAAACACTTGCAACCCAAGCCGAAAAAGGCAATGAGGCATTCCAAAAACTTGGAATTAGTGAAAAGGAAGTGAAGGAATTAAGCCAAGAGGATTTGTTTGCAAGAGTTATTTCCGGATTACAAGGCATGGAAGAAGGAACGGAAAGAACTTATTTAACATCACAATTGTTAGGTAAGGGCGCAACAGAACTTGGCGCACTTCTTAACACATCCGCCGAAGATACCGAGAAGATGCGCCAAAGGGTGCATGAACTTGGCGGCGTTATGAGTGATGAGGCGGTGAAAGCGGCGGCGGCTTATCAAGATTCTTTGCAAGATATGCAAACCGGATTTGATAGCCTTAAAAGGAATCTTTTATCTGAATTTTTGCCATCAATCACCGGTGTTATGGATGGCTTAACGGATATATTTGCCGGAGATTATGAGAGCGGATTGGGCAAGATTTCCGAGGGCATCAAAAGCCTTGTGAATGGCATTTCCGAGAAGTTGCCGCAAATCATCGAATTAGGTTCAACCATCATTCAAACATTGGCAACCGCCATCATTGATAACTTGCCAACTATTTTTGAAGCCGGCATGAATCTAATATTGCAACTTGGCATGGCAATCATCGAGAATTTACCGAAGATTATAGAGATTGGGTTGCAACTCATTCTTACACTTGCCCAAGGCATTGTTGAAGCCATCCCGGAAATAATACCGGCAATCATAAATGTAATCACCGAGATTGCAAAGATGCTCACAAATCCCGATACCTTAATACAACTTATTGAGGCGGCAATTTCCATTGTTGTGGCAATCGGCAATGGCATTATTGAGAATATTCCATTGCTTTTAACATCCCTTGGCGATTTGGTAAAGGGTGCCATTGATTATCTATCAAATAGCGACACCGACTTTTTGAGCCAGGGCGTTGATATGATAATGAATCTCATTGATGGATTCATTGAGAACTTGCCGGAAATTGTGAGTATGGTGGCGGAGTTTATAGCGGAATTTGTGGCAAATATTGCCGAGAATTTGCCAACCATTATTGCACAAGGTATTGAGATAATCACCAAACTCATTGTGGGCTTGATTCAAGCAATTCCAAAACTTGTTGCGGCTATCCCTAAAATCATTCAATCCATTGTGAAGGCATTTTCAAAGTTTGATTGGAAGAAGATTGGTAAGGATATATTAGATGGCATCAAGAATGGTATTCTTGGGGCAGTTTCGGCGGTTGTATCGGCGGCAAAAGAGGCGGCAACCGCAATTTGGAATAGCATAAAAGATTTCTTCAAGATTTCTTCACCATCCAAAAAGATGATGTGGATTGGAAAAATGGTTGATGAAGGCTTTGCCGAGGGAATCACCGATAACATTGGAACTGTTGATGATGCCATGAATACATTGATGGATTTTAATGGAAATGTGGTTGATGTACCAAAGCCGGCAACAAGCGGTGTTTCCGTATTATCCAAGGTTGCGGAATCCGGAAATGATAATAAAAATCTCACTGTTATCCTGGAATTGGATAAGATGCAACTTGGAAGGGCGGTATATCAATTGAATAATTCAGAAATGCAAAGAGTTGGCGTACAGCTTGCCGGAGGTATTGCATGATGTGGTATGTTGATGGATTGAGTTGGGATATTCCTTGTACGATTGAGAGAGTGGCGGAAGTAACGGCAAGCGAGATTTCCGGAATGTTGTTAAATAAGCAATATTTCAATGATATAATTGGTACATACATGAAGTATGATATATCAATAGCCATTCCGGTGGGAATGGAGGATGATTATGCCGATTTATATGAAGTATTAACGGAGCCGGTGGATGCTCATGCTTTTGTTTTGCCATATAACCAATCTACAATCTCAATCACCGGAAGGGTACAAACAATAAGTGATAGCTATTATGGAACCGAGAATGGCACACAAATTTGGAGAGGCACCAAATTTTCTATCATTGCCAATCATCCGAGCAAGGAAATGAGTTTATCACAAGCCATTTCACATGGCATTTCACCGGTTCCCGATGTTCAAGGGGCGGTTGTTGGTGATATTTATGAACTCACCCAAGATGGATGGCAATTAACCGATTTCCAGGATGCGGATGGGGTGGCATACTGATGAAGATTATTATTGGCGGTACAACTTACACGAAAATCAAAGAATTATCCTTTGCGCCCCAAACCGATGTTGTTGGGAGCCAAATTCCAATCAATAACTTTTATGCCGATATTATGACCGATGATAATATTTCAACCGGTGGAATGGCTCAATTGGTGGATGATAACAATACACTTTGGGCAAAATATTGGCTCACAAAGGTGGAGCGCAAGGATAAAGAAACATTATATGTTGAGGCAGTTTCATTCATCGAGTTGCTTGATAGAAGTGAAATGGCGGCGGAATATTACAATGCGGAATCCTTTGGAAATATTGTTGATGATATTTTTGCAAGCATTACAACAAGAATATCCGGCAATATTTACCAAGTGGATTCAAGCATTGCATCCGAAACAATAACCGGATTTGCACCGGTTCAAAGTGCAAGGGAGAGGCTATTGTGGGCATGTTTTGTGGTTGGTGCTTATGTAAGAACCACTTTTACCGATGTTGTTGATATTTTGCCCATTGATTCAAGCTATGAGGTTATCCCGATTTCAAAAACGTTTTGGAAACCGAAGATAACATATAATGATTATGTAACCGAGGTGAGGGCGGTTGCATACTCATATACGCAAGGAACACCCCAGGCAACCGATGAATGGGTACAAGTCGGAAACACCTATTATATCCAAACCAAACAAGAATTTAACTTAGCAAATCCGGATGCCCCAATTGATGCCCAAGAAAATGTTGTGAAGATTGAGGGCTTAACGCTTATCAATTCAAGTAATGTATCGGATATTCTAACAAGAATATCAACATATTATTTCAAGAGAATCCAATTGGAAGGCGAAATTATCAATAATGCGGAATATGAGCCGGGTGCCAAGGTGATAATCAATGCGGATGAAGATACATTGATTTCCGGATATATCTATGAAGCAAGTTTTACTTTTGGCAACCAGGCAAAAAGCCAAATCAAACTTGTGCAAACCGATGAGGTTGAAGGCGGCAAATTAACCATCATTGGGCTTTATGGAGATAGAGAGATACACCGGCAAACATATAATCTTCCAACCGGGTATAATTATAGTATCGAAAATCCATTTATTGATATAATGATAAGTGGGGCAAGGTTTATATTTTATCCCCTGGATGAATATGCAACGGGAACCATCGTTGCCGGAGGTGTAACCGATGAGGAAGATTATGAGGTTGCATTGAGATTGGAAAGCCGGAAATTATATGTGTATTCTGTTGATGAACTTGAACAAGATGATGATGAAGTGGAGATAAGCTGATGGCACAAGTTGTTATAAATGAGGCATCATTAAGCGATATTGCACAAGCATTAAGAAGCAAACTTGGCACAAATGAAACCTTCAAGCCATCCCAAATGGGGGATGGTGTGCGAAGGTTGCCAAGTGCATCAAGCGCACCGGTGTTAATCACAAAGCAAATATCCGCAAATGGCACTTATGCCGCAAGCGGAGATAATGCCGATGGATATTCAAGCGTTGAGGTTAGTGTGGCAAATTCCTATTCCGCAAGCGATGAAGGCAAGGTTGTGGATAATGGGGCATTGGTATCACAAACAAGCCGAAATATTACCGATAATGGCACTTATGATACAACAACAAATAATGAAGTTGTTGTAAGTGTAAGTGGTGGCGGTGGCGGTGCGCCTATTTATAGTGGAACTAGCGCGCCATCATCTTCATTAGGAAATGATGAGGATTTATATGTACAATATGAGGTGGAATCAGCTCAATTTGACCATACTTACAAAATAACTAACACATTTAGAAAGGTTAGCGGTTCATGGACTGCATACACGGAACCCGAACCACCTACTAAAGGAGTTCATATTTGGACTAAATCAATGGGTGGCAATGATGCCGCAATGTATGTTCAAAAGGGTTATTGGGACGTTGATAACGACACGTTTGTTGCAACGGGTGAAACAGTAAGTGTTATTTACACTAGTGTGCAATCAAGTAATACCTTTGATTGTTATGGGCTTTGCACACTTGGCTATCCTTCAAAGTGGTATGTTTATGCAACGGATTCTGTTACAGATGGAACAAGTACATTTTCTAATGGAGATTTAGTAAAAACGTGGAGATATACTGAATCAGTTGATTTTTATGTTTACAAAGGTAGCCCCGCTCCTTCAGAGGATATCCATTTTGAGGATTATCTTGATTATATACAAAGCGATGGAAACCAATATATAGATACGGGTTATTACCCTAATGAAAACACTAAATTTGAAGCTATCATAAATGTGACAGCAAATCCAACAGCATTTCCTAATGCTTGGGGCGTGAGGAGCAATGTGGAATACTCTTTCTCTTACACGAGCGGTAATCTTTATTGTGCGTTTTCATCGGGGCAAGTTTCCATGGGTAGTCATAAATCCATTGGAACAAAGTATTATGTTGAACAGAGTAAAACTAAAGTAAAACAAGTTACCACCGACCAATCAAGTACCGAAAATTCATTTACCGGAGGAAGCACAACTTCAAGTCATACATTAAAATTATTTACACTTGGCTCTAGTAGTGGTGGTGATTTTGGCAGTGCGACACATACCACAATGAAACTCCATTTATTTAGAATTTATGAGGGAAATACACTTATTATGGAATTATTACCGGCTATTGATGGAAATAATGAAGTTTGTTTGCAAGATACAGTAAGTGGAAATTATTTCCGTAATAGTGGAAGTGGAAGTTTTACTTTTGGAACAGATACTTGATAGGAGAACATTATGGGTAAAAATATCACGATTCAAGAAGGTGGCGTTGCACGTACTTTATCGGGAGTTGAAAAGATAGTAACTAATGTGGTTGGTGGGGGCACTCAAAATTGGGTGCCCGAAGATGAAGCCGCAAATTACGTAACAACCGGCGAATTAAGCGTTTCCGAGAACGGAACATATTATGCAAGTGATGATGGATATGTTGGATTTTCCAAAGTTGAAGTTGATACGCCAAGCCGCTTAACTTCCAAAACAATTACCGAGAATGGAACATATAATGCAAGCGATGATGGATATGATGGTTTTTCATCGGTTGATGTAAACGTTGAAGGTTCAGTGCCCACAACGCTTATTGAAAAGCAAATAACTCAAAATGGAGAATATGTTGCAAGGGATGATGATGCCGATGGATATTCAAAGATTACTGTTAATGTTCAATATCCTCATGGTAAAGTAGTTGTGCCGGGAATCAATCATGCAAAGGTTAGCCAAAGAATCAGCACAAGCGATTTTCTTGAGGATTTTGATGAACAACTTTTCTTATACCTTCAAACAAAGTATTCATCCGACCAATCAAAACTACTATATCTTGAAGATTTTGTGAGAAATGGGAAGTGGTGGAAAAATACCATTCCCGAGATTGCAAATTATAATAATTTGATTTTGGTTGGCATGGGTGGAATAGGCGTAAATTTAGGTGGAACTATATGCGATGTAGGTATTATTCTTTGGACATTTGGTATAATGAATGAAACGGCAGAAATTACTTTAACGAATTTTAGATACACCGATGGCGGAACATCTAATTTATTTGATGCTTATTTGTATGATGACAACAAATTTATTCAAAATCCAATTAACAACGGATGTGTAAGATTAACTCATAGGCAAAATATGAGTTCGGATGATTATACCGGATGGACGGGCACTCAAGCCGGCTCTTATGGTAATGGCACAAAGGGATATATTGATAATAGAACCATAGGAACAACCGCAAATATGAGGGAGTTATTGAATATCGGGGGCAATCATATCACAAATGATTCCGGCACAATAAGACTTACAAATTTAGTAGGCGGAACCATTTAAGATGTTATCACAAGGCATTGGGAGGGGTAAAATGGAACCAAGTTATGTAACCGAAAGCGTTTTTAATGAGGCAACAAAGCGTATTGATGATGAGAACCGCCGCCAAAATGAGCGTATTGCACACCTTGAGAAGAATTTTGAGTTAATCAATAACTTATATATTTCGGTTGAGAGGCTTGCAAGCAATATGGAAACGATGGCAAAGGAACTTTCAAGACAAGGGGATTGCCTCAAAGAATTGGAAATGAAGCCAGGAAAGCGATGGGATGCCGTGATTGGTGCAATCATATCCGGCATCATTGGGCTTGCAATCGGGTATTTTTCAACCCATTAAGGAGGGCAAAGATGGAGAAGTTAAGGAGCCGAAAATTTTGGATTTGTGTGGCGGCAATGCTTGCATCCATTGCCACATCAATTGGCGGCTTGAAATCGGATAATGAAATCATTGTTGCGATTGGAACAATAAGCGGCATTGCATCGGCGGCAATATATGCATTTTGTGAAGCATGGGTTGATTCCAAGGCGGTTAATGCAAGCAACATGGATTCAATCATAAGATTGTTGGATGATTTGGCATCAAGCCGGGAGGAAGAGGATGGCAAGCAAAGCGCAAATCAATGCATTCATTGCGAGAATGGCACCGATTGCCATAAGGCAAGCGAAGAAGCATGATAATAAAATATTTCCATCGGTGTGCATTGCTCAAGCATGTGCGGAATCGGCGTATGGCACCACACAAAGGATGATAAGAGCCAATGCACCCTTTGGAATCAAGGTTGGAAAAGCCGCATATCACTTTGGAAAAGCATGGAATGATTTATCATACAACACCAAAACAAAAGAGGTTGTAAAGGGCAAATATGAAGAAATCCGGGATGATTTTAGGGCTTATGCATCATTAGAGGATGCAACCGAAGATTATTTTGATATGCTATGCACCGCAAGCCGATACAAAAAGGCACTCAATGCATCCGATTACAAGGCATGTATTAGAGCCATTGCCCCATCTTATGCAACGGCGGAACAAGATAATTGCAAATATAGCAAAACCATCATCAAAATCATCGAAACTTATGGATTGGCGGTATATGATGCCAGGGAAGAAAAGCCCCAGGATGAGGAAATTGATGAGATTGCAAGGGAAGTGATTGCCGGCAAGTGGGGAAATGGAGCGGAGCGAAGAAGGCGGCTAATTAGTGCCGGATATAACCCAACCATTATTCAATCAAGGGTTAATGCTCTTTTAAAGAAATAATTGATATTACATTAAATTTGTGCTATTATTCAAGGTACAAAGGAGGGTAATTGCATGGATGAAAATGTAAAAATTGATTATATTGCATTTGAAAGCGTAACATCGAGGCAAGAGCGAACCATCAAGCGGCTTTGGATAACCAATTTGATATTGATTGCCACAATTATCATCATGTTTTCATTATACATTTACCGGGAAAGCCAATATGAAGATGTTGTGGTTACCCAAGAGGTTGAAGCAATGGCGGATGGTGATAGTGATTTGCATTTGAACACTGTTGGAGGCGATTATTATGGCGGCGAAAGCGAAGGTGAAACAAACAACTAAAACCAGGCAAAAGAAAACCGGCGGCAATTCCGGATATATGAAATGCAACATGTGTAGCGGAACCGGAAGAATCAAGAATTGGCATAAGAACAAAAAATGATTGAATATAGCAATTCCGAGATAACAAGGGTAATCAATGAATACATCCACAACGAGCGCAACCGGCGGATTCTTTTGAGGCGGTATGTTGATGGAGTTACGATTGATGGATTGGCAAGGGAATTTGATTTATCCGATACATCCATAAAGAAAATCATATATGGCAATGAAGGTGTGATATTTAAGCACCTGGAAAGTTAAAGAGCAATGGGGATTTCCTCATTGCTCTTTTTAAATCATTTTCTTATGGGTGTAAGAATGAAAAAAACTGTTTTCGATAATTATGGAGGGGGATTCCATAAACCTTGCATTTATTATATCAAAAATTTTTCTTTTGAAAAGTACCCAAATTGTTGCCATGCGGTTCCTTCAAAATGGGCTATTTGAAAAATATAATTTATTTATGGATATAGTAAAAAACAGTGTAAACCGATTAAAGAGCCTTGGGGTTGCCGATGCCGAAGCATGGCGCATTGTGAAGGATTTTTTGAAGAATTATTATGGCTCAAAGGAATTAACCGAGTTTATCACGGAGAAGGAAAAAGA
>JAZLEQ010000019.1:0-4972 GCA_045615365.1 Alphaproteobacteria bacterium | reverse complement strand
GCTTCCGCCTTTATTGCCGTCGCTTCCGCTTCCGCCTTTATTGCCGTCGCTTCCGCCTTTATTACCGTCGTTGTCGCTTCCGCCTTTATTACCGTCGTTGTCGCTTCCGCCTTTATTGCCGTCGCTGCCGCTTCCTCCTTTATTGCCGTCGCTGCCACTTCCGCCTTTGTTGCCGTCGCTGTCGCTTCCGCCTTTATTACCGTCGCTGCCACTTCCGCCTTTATTGCCGTCGCTTCCGCTTCCGCCTCTATTGCCGTCGCTGTCGCTGCCGCCTTTATTGCCGTCGTTGCCGCTTCTGCTATTACTATTTTTAGGAGAACTGCTGTTTGTTCCGGAATTATTGTCTTTTTTGTTGTTTCCTACACCAAGAAGCTCTTCGCCGGTTTCGATTGCATAACCTGCAGCTCTCAAACCGCCACTAACATCTCTGCTTACCAGCTCGGCCTCATAACCGATTTGATCGGCAAGTTCATTAATATTTCTTACTAAATTGTCGTTTGTTTTAATGTTGCCTTTTTCATCGCGAACAACTTCTCCTGTTCCGGCATTCCATTCCTGCCCTTTGAGAAGAGCATTTATGGCATTTGTGCTTTCTCCGCCGGCGCGACGATATTCCAATTCATTAATCTGATCAGTTGACATACCTATTTCTTGAGTAGTATTAGCCAAAGCACCTGCACCCGAAGCAACGCCTCCGACAATTCCGGTTCCAGAATTGATTATAGATCCGGTTGAATTTGCAATATTACTGAGGTTGTTGACAATTGTTGATAAATCAGCCCCTTTCATACCTTGGATATTTTCTTTAATATTTTGTGCTGAAGACTTTATGTTTTGTGCATTATATTTAACAAAATCTCTAACACCTTTTACTGTTTGGATACCTTGTTTAACATTTTGAGCCGATGCTTTCAGATCGCCGACACAATTTTTGAAATTTCCCCACGCTGAACCGGATGTTCCTTGACAGAATTTACGAGTTTCTTTTTTATCTTTTGTTTCTTCATCCTCCATTTTCTGATCAGATTCTCCACTTTCTGATGTTTCACTGTTTTCCGAATTGCTCGGAGTGTTAATATCCGGACCGCTGCCATCTTGTCCGCTGGCTTTATCATGACTTTCATCTCCTTCATCGCCACTGATATAATATGTGTCTTGAAAAGCCCCTGCCAGTCTGCTTGCATCGTCGGCAACCGAGGTATTTCCGCTTTTCCACTCACTTCCGATTGAATATGATTCATCGTTGGTTACAAAATATTCAACCAAACGTCCCATATTGGCAACCAAGAACAAGCCCATAGCAATATTGGCAAACCATTTCCAGCTGAGTTTATTGAAAATTGCCATCCAGGCAAAGGCGATTAATCCGAATCCGGCAAAGGTATAAACTATGGGTTTAATTTCTATAATTACCTTTGCGGCACGACGAGTTATGGTATCTAAGACATCGTCACCACCGTCGTAGTTAAAACCATCAAAACGCACACTTTTTGAACCGTCAGAATATACGGTTACGGCCTCGCCGGCACCATTTGCTATTTCAACTCCAGAATCATCATTAACAACTGCCTCGGCAGCACTTTCTGCAATAAAAAGAGCATCTTGAGCAGCGATACACTCATCAGAATCCGGATCTTCCACGCATTTTGCATCTGCATATTTTTTTAGCGCCTCCAGTCCTTTTATACAAGCTTCACTGCTAGGATCTTTTTGACATTCGGCTTCGGCGTTATTCCTTAAATTTGCTTCTTCCACAAGCGCTTTTCCTGTTTTACACATTTCGCTGTTAGGATCTTTTTTACAAGCTTCTTCCGTTTTTGCTACAATTGCAGCATCTTTATTTTGAGAAAAAACATCTTTATTTTTTTGTTCTGCGTTTGCTAAATCCTGCTGTGCAGTTTGTAGCGCTGTGTTTTTCTCGTTAACTATTCTATCAGCTTCGTTCTTGGCGTCTCGTGCAGCTGCAACCCTTTCTGTTGCCACCCTACAAGCTTCACTGGTAGCATCTCGGCAAGCAATGGCTTCTTGTGTAATCGCTTCATTAAGAGCTTCATCGGCCGCTGTTTGTGCTCTTAAAGCATTATTGTATTCTATTTGCGCATTGGTAGCGTTTCTTTGGGCTTCGTCTCTCTCGTTTTTGGCTTTGTTAATTAAGGCTGCGGCGCATTTGGAATCTTTGCTTGCATCACAATTATTCAAAGCTTCCTCTGCAATGTCACGTCGCTGTCTCATCAAGTCAAGATTCTCTTCTGCGTTGCTTGCAGCTGCTTGGGCTCGATCGTTTTCAAGTTTTGCTTCATCAGCTGCCTCTCTAGCTTGTTTGCAGGCTCTGCTGTTACGATTAATGCAAGCTGCATCGGCAGCTGAGGCTGCCTCTTCATAAGCCTTTTGAGTTTCATTTGCTTTATTTCTTAAATCATTTGCGTTATTTTCGGCATCGGATATGGCAGAATTACTGTTTTCAGCAAGCACTTCAGCTGCTCTAAGCGGATCATCTTTTATCTCTTCTTCCTCTTGCGATCTCTCTTGATTTTTTCTGTCATTTGCCTCATCCTTTTCTCTTTTTTGCATTGTCTGGTATGTTTTGTCAGATTTTGCTTCAGCAAGCTTTTGCTCTGCTTCGTTACATTTTTTTGGATTATATCTTTTACTGCCCCAGTCACAAAATTTGTCAACATCCGCCTGAGCATCATCTACTTTTTCTTGAGCACGTTGTTCATCTTCATTTCGGGCATTTTCTGCTTCTCTTGAAGCCTTTCTATATGCTCCTTGCGCTTTTTCATTTTCGGATTTAGCAGTGTCGTAGGCCTGTTGCTTTTTGTTTAAATCGTCTAGTGCATCGTTATAATCATTTGTTTTGTTCACGCAATCTGAGGAATTTTTATCTTCTTTACAAGCTTCAACCATCTCTTTTTGGGCTATATCGGCTATTCCTTCTGCCTCATAAACCTCTACTTTAGCCTTATCTTCTTCATATTGGGCATCATTTGCCTTATTTTTCTTATCGTTGGCATCCTCGGCTTTATTAGTTGCGTTATTTTGTGAAGCAATGTCTTCTTCCGTGGCTCCGGTGTTTGTTTCTTGCTCTGAGGAGGCGGAGGCGTTACGAACATTTTCTCCACAAGCAGATACTTCGTCTTGTTGCTTAGCCCTAATTGCCGCGTTTTTTGTATTTTCTGCTTCTCCTTTCTCTTTTTCAAAAGCTTCTTCCGCTTTTCTGTATTCTTCTCTAGCTCCTTCTATTTCCAAATTGGCACTAATATATCCGGCGCAAGATTCTGCTTTGCCTCCACACTCTTTCAAAGCATTTGTTGCCTTTCCTTGAGCTGCTTGTATTGCTGCATCTGTTTTTGTTTTGACACCATCGAGTTTTGTCTGAGCCGCGTTTACAGCTGTTTTATATTGTTCGTTTGCTGCGTTTCGAGTTCTATTCAGTTCCTGTTCCGCTTCGCGACACTCTTTTGATTTGGCGGCATATGCCGAAGGGGTTTGGATAAGCCCAAACGAAAATATTGCCGCTAATCCCAATGTTAGGAACATTTGTTTGAAATATTTTATTTTTTTCATGTCATCCTCCTATGGTTTGGGATCAAACCTTTTTATTCCGCCGGACTGACCGGCCTTTCTCCGCTTGAAGCTTTAAGTGTGCTTGTAACCAAAGTTTGGCTAAATTGCTCACAACCTGTAATCAGCACAATAATTTCGCCGGCAGAAGCAATAACCACCAACGAAATAACAATAGCTCCAAGCCACTTCCAGTTTAGATTTCCGAAAAAACCGCCAACCGCAACGGCAATAATACCGAATCCGGCAACAACGTAGATTAAATCTCTTAAACGGTTGAAGATATCTTGTCCGCTTTTTACAAGTCCGCTGAAAACCCCGAGATTTTTATTGCAGAACGACGATGCTGCAAAAGCTTCGTCACATAAAACGACAACCAGTAAAAAAACCAAAACCATGGCTAATATGTGTTTGAGGTTTTTCATGGACGTCCTCCTTAATACGCTTCTTTTGAGTTTGTTTTTAAGCCCCTTGTCAACTGACTTAAAAATAAGCTTAATTTTTTTGTTTTGCGGCTTCGGGGCCGAAAACAGCCCCGAAGCCTTTTTTGTTTGTTTTTATTTATTGAGCACCGGCTGTTGTGAATGTGTCGCCCAAATCAGATGTATCACCTGTTGCGTAGTCAACAATTGAACCGGCTGCGGCCAAAATAGCCAAACCAACAGCAAGAGCGGCAAACCATTTGAAGTTGATTTTGCCGAAGATTGCTGCAAATGCCAAACCAACCAAACCGAAACCGCCGACAACGAAGATGATCTTCTTAACAGCACCGAACACGCTAACTGCTTTTTGTTGAGCCGTATCCATAATAGATGTAGCAAAAGCATCGCCACTCATAAACAAAACGCTTACAAAAGCAATTGTTAAAATTGTAAAAATATTGTTCTTAATAAAACGCATTATCGTTCTCCTTACTAAATTTTTGCAAAAATTTCTATACTCTTATAGAATATCGTAAAATGGCAAATTTTGCCAGCGAAATATTTTATAGCATATAATGGTTAACATATTGTTTATTCCGAAAAAAAATTGCTGTAACAAAAAATTCATATTGTTTAATGCTTTGTTAATGCGGTTTTTTTAGAAAAATATCATGTTTTTTAAACAGGTCCAACGAACGAGATTAGGCATCTTCGAATTAGTTTTTCATTTGCACAAAGCACGTAGCATTTCACAAACTCACCCAAACTGTCATCGCTTGAGCGAGGGTATAGCCCGAGCGAAATCAGCGATCTTCGATGTAATTAATATTGTTACTTTTGTGCGAACAAAAGTAACCAAAAGTCGCCGCTCCGATATTGTCCTTTCTCGCTTTTTTGCTCAATATGTGCCTACCATGCCTATTGCGTTGCATGGTTCATCATTCTTTAGCTTTATTTCGCAAAAAAGCTGGACAATAAGTCGCGGA
>JAZLEQ010000018.1:0-199003 GCA_045615365.1 Alphaproteobacteria bacterium | reverse complement strand
ATATTTATCTGTGGATTGTGTATGGGATGTAAGCTGAAGTCGATTCTTTTTACTCTCATAGACTTAATTGAAAGAAATTCAGGCTCTATTTGGTTACCCCAACTTTTATTATAGAGCCTCTAAATCGTTCTGTTTTTTGTTAGATAACGAAAACTACCGGCGGTGTGCGTGTGGATTATTATTGAAATTGTTTAATCATTTAATGTACGCAGAAAGCTTATCTGCCATATCTGTTTTTTCCCACGGAAGGGAAATGTCCATTCTTCCGAAATGTCCGTACGAAGCGGTTGCTTTATAAATCGGACGGCGTAAGTCAAATTGTTCAATGATTTTAACCGGGCGCATATCGAAGTTTTCGAGAACAATTTTTGCAAGCTTATCATCTTCTACAGCACCTGTTCCGAAAGTGTCGACGAATACTGAAACCGGATTTGCAACACCAATGGCATATGCCAGTTCTATTTCGCAGCGCTCTGCGAGTTTGGCTGCAACGATATTCTTTGCGATATATCTCGCTATATAAGCTGCACTGCGGTCAACTTTTGTGGGGTCTTTGCCGGAAAATGCACCGCCACCGTGAGGTGCATATCCGCCATAAGTATCGACAATGATTTTTCTGCCGGTGAGGCCTGTGTCGCCGTCCGGTCCTCCGATAACAAAACGGCCGGTCGGATTTATGAAGATGTTTGAATCATCTATATTCCAACCGGAAGGAAGCGAGGAAAGAATATGTTTTTTTGCAATTTCACGGACATCTGATTGAGACAGCCAAGCTTCATGTTGAGTGGATAAAACAATTTTGCTTACTCCGACAGGAATGCCTTTATTGTCGTAAATGACGGTTACTTGGCTTTTGGCATCAGGGAGAATACCTTTAACAATTCCCTGATGACGCGATTGACTGAGGGAATACAGAATTTTGTTGGCCAGATAAATTGCCAGAGGCATATATTCGGTTTCGATAGATTTTTCTTTTTTGGCATAGCCGAACATAATTCCCTGATCTCCGGCTCCCATTTTATCAACGCCTAAAGCGATATCTTCTGATTGTTTGTGAAGGTAGGAAAGAATGTTTATATCCTGCCAAGAAAATCCTTTTTGGTCGTAGCCGATATTTTTAATGGTTTGGCGAACGGCATTTTCGATTTGTTCGTGAGAAACAGCAACAGTTGAAGATGTTTCTCCGGAGATTATTACTTGATTTGTGGTGGCCAAAGTTTCAATGGCGGTTCGTGCTTTATTGTCGTAATTAAGATAAAGATCGACAATTGAGTCGGATATGGCATCGCATACTTTATCAGGATGTCCTTCCGATACAGCTTCGCTGGTGAAAAGATATGTCATAACATAAGGTCCTTTGCGTTTAAAATTACGGAATGTATATTATGTAATAAAACAATGTTTGGCAAGAGGAAAAAGTTTGAAAATTTTTAACATAAAGATTTATTGTTTTATGAAAATCAGAGCATATTTTGTGTGATTATAACACTTGAAAAGGAGGATATTTATATGAAAGTTGCCAAAACTGTTGAAAATTTGAAAAGATGTAAGTGTATGGATTGTCCGTCTTATACGATGGGCTGCAAAGTTAAAAATTATCCGATTAATTTGGCAAAAATTGCCGGCGGTATAGACAGTGTTGAACATTTTGAAAAAATGTTTTGTGCATTCGGAAAAAGCAATTGCATTCATGAAGATAAAGGATGTTTGTGTGGAAAATGTAAGGTTTTTGCGGAAAATAAATTATCGCGTGAAGAATATTGTATGAGTGACGGTGGAAAAAAAGAACCGTCTTGCGGCTTAAATTTTGTTTCAAAAAAATATACTTAAAATGCCAAAAGAAATTTTTAAAAATATTGTTGATGTATATTCTTCAGTTTCGAAATCGGTTGACGAAAACGGAGAAGCTGATATCAGCGAGTTTGAAAAGGTTATAACGTTTTGTCTTAATGATGAAGTTTGTTTAACCGAAAATAATGTAAAGAGAAATTTATTGTTGTTTTGGTCTTTTTGTAAACTCGCAAAAGCTAAACAAAAAAAAGGAAAATACGAAGAGGCGCTTGATGTTTTGCAAAAAGCAAAGAAGTTCGTTGTTTTTGATGCCGATAAAATAAAACTGGGAAACAAAATGTTGGAAATTATTACGTTGATGAAAGGGAATATTGATTACAAGGCAGAACAATTGATTGAGGTTTCATATTTTTTGCGAGATGCTTATGAAAAAAGAGGCGACATAGAAAATGCCGCAAAACAATATAAGTTGCAGGAAATAGCAGAAAAATTACTTATGAATTCGCGATTAAAGCATTAGTCGCGGCAAAGAATATTGAATTCTTCGGTTTTGTTGTCTTGCATTTTGCGATTGTCACCTTTTAAGGGGGAAAATTTGCGAGCAATTGTGTATTGCGGAAGTAATTTTTTTATTTCGTTGATGGGGGTATTCCAGACATTCGGGCGTAAACGAATTGCCTTGCCCTGACCGGCGGAAATTTTGTTTGTTATTTCTCCTGTTTGGGCATCTTCAAATTCGGAAAGTTTCAATTTTATATTTTTTAAGCTGTTTGGGATAAGAAATTCAAACTCTTCGTCGGAATTAATGTAATTGCGGATTTCGAATATTGCATCATCACCTTGCCATTCGGTTATTGAGCCGGCAAAAAGCCAATCTCCGAGTGTGCGGGTATATTCATAATTTTGGCTGATGTTGGTTAGTTTACCGTTGTGAAAACCCAGACAGTAACCTCTGTTTTGCAGAGTATAAAGTTCGGGCATATATTTATTGGAATCCCATGTTTGCGGAGATGAATACCAGTCATCAATAGCTTGGCGATATGTGCGGGCAACGATACCTGCATAGTATTCGGTTTTATTGCGTCCTTCAACTTTCAGCGAATCTATGCCGACAGATAAAAGGTCGGGCAATTTGGGAAGAAGACACATATCTTTGGAGTTTAACATATATCCTCCGTGTTCGTCTTCTACAACTTCGAAATATTCTCCCGGACGAAATTCTTCTTCAAGCAAAAATTCAAAAGAATCTTTGTTATTTTCGTCTATGACTATTTCTTTAATGGTTCCGTCTTTTAAGCGAAGGTGAAGTTTGTAGTGCCAACGGCAGCAATGTGCGCATTTACCTTGGTTGGCTGAACGATCGGCAAGGTAGTTGGATATCAGACAGCGACCGGAATAAGACATACACATGGCTCCGTGCATGAATGTTTCAAGCAGAATATCGGGGCATTTTTCTCTTATTTCTTTAGCTTCTTCAAAAGTTACTTCACGTCCTAAGACACACAGTTTGGCACCTAATGATTGCCAAAATTTAACGGAAGCCCAAGAACAAATGTTTGCCTGAGTGGAAACAAATAAATTTAATTCGGGTGCATGTTCTTTTACATAGGCGAAAACTCCCGGATCGGCAATCAGAACACCATCAGGTTTCAGTTGACGCAGAGTGTCGACGAATGTGGGTAATTTGGCTATATCTTGATTGTGCATGAATAAATTCAGTGTAAGATATATCTTTTTGTTATGTGAATGAACAAAGTCGATACCTTCTTTCAGTTCTTCCAATGAAAACTTTGATTGTGCGCGTAAGCACATATCGGGGGTTCCTGCGTATACGGCATCGGCTCCGTATAAGATTGCGGTTTTTAGTTTTGTCAGCGAGCCTGCCGGTAGTAATAATTCTGCTTTTTCTAACATTTTATTCCTCAACGATTATATTGGTTGTGTAGGCATTGAGTTCGCCTAACGGAGTTTGTTTGATTTGAACTTTTGCTATAAACGGATAACCTTTTTTTGCAGTTTTTGCAATCCAAAAATATACAGGTTTGTTTGATGAAAATTCCCAAAGCTCATCATCATCTTCCGAAGAAAGTTCTTTTACAATATGCATGGAGCATTTTGCAGTTTCTCCGGTGTAAAAGGAATGTTCGTTTGCTTCAAGTTTTTCGGTCCCTTCATCTTTAAAGGCAACATTGAAACGTCTTTTACCATCGTAAATCCTTAAAAAAGAATCGCAAAAACCGACTTCGTTGTATTGTTTGGCAATTTTAGCCATTACCGTTTGCAAATCAAATGTGTCGGCCGGAGACGGAGACGGAGCAAACTCGCGTTTTTTTTCTTTGCCGTTTTTACCGGAAATTTGATATTGAGGAATGCCTTTTTGATAAAAAACTTTTTTGCGGCGAATGTTAAATTTTGATTTTGCCGTATAGTTGTAGTCAGTTGTTTGCATTTGCGAATCGGTTATGGTACCGGATGTATTGTAAATTGCTTGAAAAGGATAAATGGTGTTGAAGATTCCGTTTGTTTGCACGTTGGATGAAATTCGGTATGATTTTTTGTTTAGGGTGTAGGAAAACGTTGCTATGCTTGCGTCAAACAAGCCTACAGTAACGAAAAAATCGTGTTTTACCGTAAACGCTTCTGCGCTCAACGGAATTAGAGAAATTAATAAAATAAGTATAATTTTTTTCATGAAGTTTATTCTTTCTTTAATATTTTATCATACCATATCAGAATAATTTATAACCCAAAGGAATTAAAAAATGACTAAAAAAATTTTAGTATTGGTTGGCGGATTTTCCGCAGAGCGAAATGTGAGTTTGTCGTCGGCAAAAGATGTGGAAAAAGCGCTGAAAGCAAAGGGATATGAAACAATAGTTCATGATTTGCAAAATACATGGAATTTTTTGGATGTGTTGAAAAAAGAAAAACCTGATGTGGTTTTTAACGGGCTATACGGAAATTTCGGTGAAGATGGTGCAGTTCAGGGAATGTTGGATTTGTTGCAGATACCATATACTCATTCGGGAATGATGACTTCGGCATTGGGAATGAATAAGTATTTGACGAAATGTGTGGCAAAAAATTGTGGGATTAAGGTTGCGGAAAGTCAGGAGATGACCGTGCGTGAATATTTTGAACACGGAACAAAAATTGCAATGCCTTACGTGGTTAAACCTGTTTCGGACGGTTCATCGGTGGGGGTATTTATAGTGATGAGTGAAGAAGATAAAGAAAAAATTAAATATGATGATGCCGATAAAGAACTGATGATTGAAAAATATGTCGCAGGAAAAGAACTTACTGTGATGTGTTTGCAAGACAAGGCTTATGTGGTTACAGAATTAAAGGCCGATAATGAATTTTATGATTATGAAGCAAAATATACGGACGGATTAACCAAACATGTTTTGCCGGCAGAGATTACGGATGATGTAAATATAATCTGTTTGAGATATGCGGAACAGCTGCATAAGGCTTTGAAATGTGAGACGGTTTCGCGTACTGACTTCAGGTGGAATGAAGAAGACGGAGTAGTGTTGTTGGAAATTAATACAAATCCGGGAATGACCTCATTATCTTTGGTGCCGGAACAAGCTAAGTATGTCGGAGTCAGTTATGAAGATTTGTGTGAAATATTGGTTGAAAATGCAAAGTGCAGAAAGTTGATGTGAATGATTGAGTTTGATGACATTGAAAAAAATACGGTCGTTGTGATTGCCGGACCGACCGCATCGGGAAAAACAAGCTTGGCAATTGATGTGGCAAAAAGATACAACGGGGTAATTATAAATGCAGATGCTTCTCAAATTTATAAGGGAATCCCCATACTTTCCGCAGCTCCGAGTTATGATGAGAAAAAAACAGTTCCACATATGCTATATGAGGTTTCAGAGCCTGAAACAGGAGGTTCTGTGAGTGAATGGCTTAAAATGGCGGTTGATGCAATAAGAGACGTTTGGGAGCAGAATAAATTGCCGATAGTTGTAGGAGGAACAGGTTTTTATATTGAGAGTCTGATTAAAGGTGTTTCTCCCATTCCCGAAACTAAGCCGGAAATAAAGAAACAAGTGGCGGATAAATTGCAAAGTGAAGGAGTGGAAAAAGCCTATGTTTATTTGAAAAAAATTGATCCGCGCGGTGCTGAAATGGTTAATGCGTGTGATGTTACCAGAGTCAGACGAGCCTTAGAGATTTTTTGCGATACAGGTGAATCGATTGCACAATGGTTTGAAAAACCTTTAATTCAAAAATTACCTGAAGCAAAATTTAAGGTTTTTGCGATAATGCCTGAATTATCTGATTTGGAAAAAAAATGTAATCAACGTTTTGATGATATGATGAAAAAAGGCGCATTGGATGAGGTTGAAAATTTGTTGGAGAAAAAATTGCCTGCAAATTTACCGGTTATGAAAGCTATCGGTGTTTCGGAATTGGCGGATTACATTCATGGAAAAATAACGCTTGAGGAGGCTGTTTCGTTGAGTAAACTTCATACGAGGCAATATGCCAAAAGGCAGTTGACGTGGTTTAGAAATCGTTTGATTAAAGTGTTTGATAAAACAATTGTTTTGGGTTGTGAACAAAATAATTAATTCTTGCACATATGCTAAGATGGTTATAAAAAAATAAAAGTATTTAATTTTTTTTCGGAGAATAAGTTTATGCTTTCAAAATTGATGGGGTGGTTGTCTGCCGATATGGCAATTGATTTAGGAACAGCCAATACGCTTGTGTATGTTAAAGGAAAAGGTATTGTCTTAAATGAGCCTTCAGTGGTTGCGATTGAGGAATATCGCGGAAAGAAGCAGGTTTTGGCAGTGGGTAATGAAGCTAAGCAAATGTTGGGACGAACCCCCGGTAATATTCATGCAATTCGTCCGTTGCGTGATGGTGTTATTGCAGACTTTGAAATTGCAGAAGAAATGTTAAAGTATTTTATTCGCAAAGTTCATAATCATCGTCGTTTTGCAATGCCTTTGATTATTGTTTGCGTGCCTTCGGGTTCAACTGCGGTAGAACGCAGGGCTATTCAGGAATCGGCAGAGGCAGCCGGTGCACGTAAGGTGTGGTTGATTGATGAACCTATGGCAGCTGCTATAGGTGCCGAGCTTCCGGTTACAGAGCCTACCGGTTCAATGGTGGTTGATATCGGCGGAGGAACTACCGAAGTGGCGGTTTTATCTTTGGGGGGTATTGTATATGCCCGTTCTGTTCGCGTGGGTGGTGACAAGATGGATGAAGCTATTATTTCACACATTCGCAGAAATCATAATTTGTTGGTTGGTGAAGGAAGCGCCGAAAAAATTAAAAAAGAGATAGGTTCGGCTTGTGCTCCTGAAAAAGGTGACGGAAGAACATATGAAATTAAAGGTCGCGATTTGATGAACGGAGTTCCAAAGGAAATTGTTATTTCAGAACGTCAAGTTGCTGAAGCTTTGTCAGAACCGGTGCAGCAAATTGTTGAAGCTGTTAAAGTTGCTTTGGAACATACTGCCCCCGAGTTGGCTGCAGATATTGTTGATAAAGGAATAGTTTTAACAGGAGGCGGTGCTTTGCTTGCCAATTTGGATCAGGTGTTGCGTAATGCAACGGGGTTGCCGGTTTCCGTGGCAGAAACTCCGTTAGCGTGTGTTGTTAAAGGAACCGGTAAGGCTTTGGAAGAAATAGGCAGACTGCGCACAATATTGTCGTCAATGTATTAGGCGAAAAATAATTTTTAGGCGAGAGTCTGTTTGCCTTGTCATTCAGACTCTTCGTTGTAAATAAAATCAATTAAAGGTGTGTTTTATGAAGCATCGCAGAAATTTGTTTTTACACTTGAATCAGCTTAAAATTTTAGTCAAAAAAATAATTTTGTTGTTGTTGTTTTTGGCCGCGTTGCTTCTTATGTTGTTTAGTAGAGAAAAATCTTCTTTCATTGATAAGACATCGGGTGTTGCAACAGGAGTTGTGGCAACAACTGTTGATGTTTTGGTGTTGCCTGCAAAGTTTGTTTCGTCGGCATATGATTATTTGAAAGAGCTAAGTGCAATTAAAAAAAATAACAGGTTATTGCTTGAAGAAAATAAAGAGCTTCGTATTTATAAAGATAAATATGAGATGATGAAAGTTGAAAACAATTTACTTGCAGATTTGTTGAATTATGTTCCGTTGCCGAAAGTAAGCTATGTTTCAGCACGTATTGTTACGGGGGAAAATGATGCCTTCTCGCAATCTGTTGTGGCCTATGTGGGAGACAAAAAAGTAGCAAAAGGTGATGTTGTTTTGTCAGAAACAGGATTGGTCGGGCGAGTTGATAAGGTTTCCGGAAAATATGTTAAAATTATTTTGATTACAGATATCAATTCTAAGATTCCGGTAATAATTGAGAGTAGCAGAATAAGAGGGGCTTTATCGGGAGATAATACATCCATACCGAAATTGGATTTTTTGCCTTTAGATGCGGTTGTTAATGTCAGAGATAAGATAGTAACCTCCGGTGTTTCCGGAGTGTTCCCTGCAGGTCTTCCGGTAGGTGAGGTTGTGAGTGTGGGTAAAAGCGAGATTAAGGTTAAACCATTTGCTTCATTGGAAAAATTGGAATATGTCAAAATTATTAATTACGGATTGGATGGAATTTTGACTGATGATGAGGTGAGTGATGAGTGAGGAATTTGATGAAAAAATATATTCGCTTTTTCAAAAATCGTTACCTTTATTAACATCTGTAATATTGATATTGTTGGGATATATGCCGTTAAACTTAGTGTTTTGGGGGAATATAAGGCCTGAAATGGGATTGATTTGTATTTATTTTTGGGGATTACACAGGCCTGATTTGTTCGGGTTGTTATCAATATTTATTATAAGTTTTATGGAAACAGCAATAAGTTCAAGTTTGGTAGGTTCCGGTTTTTTTGCTTATTTGGTTTTATATACATTAATCTATAATATCGGTAAATATTTTAATTCTAAGCCGTTTGTGGTTATTTGGAGCGGTTTTATGGCCTTCAGTCTGGTCGCATTGTTGTTGAAGTGGTTGATTGTTTCTTTTTATTACAGTAGATTTTTGCCGATTTCGATTTTGGTTTTTGAATATTTAATTACCGTTGCATTATACCCGTTGGTGGCCATGCTTTTGGCTTTTGTGCAAAATAAATTTATCGGGGATGACGGAAGATGAATCGTGATAACGATAAAGGAAAATTGTTAATCGGGCGCTCTCTTATTTTGGGAGGAGTGCAGTTATTTTTATTGTTTTTGCTTATTTTTCGTCTGTATTATTTGCAAGTTTATCAGGCTGATAAATATAAGACAATGGCTGATGAAAACAGGATTTCTACCAGATTGTTGGTTCCTCCGAGAGGGGTTATATATGACAGACATCAAAAGGTTTTGGCAGGAAATGAGCAAAATTTTCAGGCATTAATGGTTTCGGAGCAAACTACAGATGTTGGTAAGACTTTGAAATTGTTTAAAAAAATAATGACTTTGACTGATGATGAAGAGAAAAAAATCAGAAAAGAATTAAAAAGAAACAAGAGTTTTGTTCCGGTTAAAATAAAAGAAAATTTAACATGGGAAGAGGTTACGCAAATTTTGCTTAATGCACCTGATTTGCCGGGGATTGTTATTGATAAAGGTTTGTCTCGTTATTATCCTTATAAGGATTTGTTTGCGCATACAATAGGTTATGTGGCATCGGTTGGGGAAAATGATGTTAAGGATGATCCGTTATTAGAAGTTCCTGAGTTTAAGATCGGTAAATCAGGAATTGAGAAGTTAAAAGAAAAATATTTGCGTGGTAAATCAGGAAATTTGAAGTTGGAAGTTAATGCTGTCGGTCGTATTATGAAAGAAATCGAAAGAGTTGACGGAGTTACGGGAGATAAAATTGAACTAAGTTTGGATTTGCGTTTACAAAAAAAAGCTCACGAATTGTTGGAAGGTGAATCAGGCGCCATTATTGTTATGAAAGTTGATACGGGAGAAGTTCTTGCATTTGCATCGGCTCCGGCATTTAATCCTAATTGGTTCGTAAGAGGTTTGAGTGACCGTGAATGGAAAGGGCTGAATTCTGATGAAAAGAATCCGTTATTGAACAAGGGAGTAGCCGGTTTATATTCTCCAGGATCAACATTTAAGATGATAGTGGCCTTGGCTGCATTGGAAAGCGGGGTTAACAGTAAAGTTACTCGTTCGTTTTGTTCAGGCAAGATGAGTGTGGGAAATCATACTTTTCACTGTTGGAAGGATACAGGACACGGACATGTTAATGTTGTTCAGGCTTTGCAACATTCTTGTGATATTTTCTTTTATGAAACAGCTCAAAAATTGGGGATCGATAAAATTGCCGCAATGGCAAGAAATTTCGGTTTGGGTGAAAAAACCAATGTGGAGACAGAAAATGAAAAATCAGGATTAATTCCTGACACGGAATGGAAAAAAAGACGTTTTGGCGAAAGTTGGCAACAAGGTGAGAGTATTATTTCAGGAATAGGGCAAGGGTATATTTTGACAACCCCGATACAACTGGCTACGATGGTTTCAAGAATTGCCAATGGCGGATATGTTATAAATCCGACATTACAAAAGGTTGATAAGCAAAAAATGCCGGAATTGAAAAAAATTGATGTTTCGGCTCAGAATTTGGAGTTGATAAAACAAGGTATGTTTGATGTGGTTAACACCGTCGGAGGAACAGCTTTGAGTTCAAGGTTCGTTTTTAACGGTAAGAAAATGGCCGGTAAAACAGGAACAACTCAGGTTCGCAGAATTAGCATGAAAGAAAGGCAGAGTGGTGTTATTAAACAAGAGGATTTGCCTTGGAAATATAGAAATCATGCATTGTTTGTCGGTTTTGCGCCGTATGATAATCCTAAATATGGTATTTCGGTGTTGGTTGAACATGGAAAATCGGGAAGTGTGGCTGCGCAAATAGGCGGCAAAATGCTACAAAAAGCTTTGGAATTAGATGAAACAGAAGAACCGGTGGATTAAATTATGATGTATAAAGCGTATGAAACAAGTTTTAAAAATCAGAGCCTGAATTTTAAGGAAAAGTTTTGGGGAATAAGTTTTTCTTTTGTTTTGTTGATTTTTATTTTGGCTGCAATGGGGGTTATTATGTTATATTCTGCAGCTAACGGAAATTGGAACCCATGGGCTTTAAGGCAGATAATGCGTTTTGGTTTCGGTTTCGGGATAATGATTTGTTTGGCATTTGTCGATTTGCGAGTATTTTTGCGAGGTGCGTATTTATTTTATTTCGGAATATTGTTTTTATTGATTTTGGTCGAAATCGGCGGTCATGTCGGTATGGGCGCGCAACGCTGGATTAATTTAGGTTTTATGAAGTTGCAACCTTCGGAATTGATGAAAATTGCTTTGGTGATGGCATTGGCAAGATATTTTAATTCGCGGACATTACAAAGTATTGAAACTATGAAAGGCTTGATTGTTCCGATATTTATGGTTGTTGTGCCTGTGGGATTGGTTTTAATCCAGCCTGATTTGGGAACTGCGTTAATGCTTTTGTTTACAGCAGGGGCAATGTTTTTTGCGGTTGGGGTGCAATTATGGAAATTCGGGGTGATTATTTTAGGAGGATTATGTTCTCTTCCGATAATTTGGCATTTTTTGCATAATTACCAAAAAAACAGAGTGCTTACATTTTTGGATCCCGAGAGAGATCCGTTGGGGGCAGGATATCATATTATTCAATCAAAGATTGCTTTAGGATCAGGAGGTGTTTTCGGTAAAGGCTTTTTAAACGGGACACAGAGCCATTTGAATTTTTTACCGGAAAAGCATACAGACTTTATTTTTACAATGTTATCTGAAGAATTTGGAATGATCGGAGCTGTTTTTGTTGTATTGGTTAATTTTTTGATTATAGCATATAGCTTTGTGTTTGCTTTAAGAAGCGCGAGTTATTTCGGTAAATTGATGGCGGTGGGATTGGCAACAAGTTATTTTCTTTATGTTATAATAAATATTGCTATGGTTTTAGGGTTGTTGCCGGTGGTTGGTGTGCCGTTGCCGTTAATTTCTTATGGCGGAACTGTTTTGGTTTCGGTGATGATGGGCTTTGGAATACTTTTGGCGATAAATACTAATCGTCATATAAATATCGGGAAAGACTAGTTTGGAAAACAAAATATATTTTCTTGATTTTGTATCTGATATGAAGCTAAAATGAGAGGAATAGAGGTAAGGTAGTAAATGAACAGTTTGTCTAGGTTTGAAAAAGAGAAATATTTAATTGAAACTTTGGAGCGTATTATGAAAACCCGCTCTGAGTATATGGTGTTGTATGTGAATATTTCAAAATTAAAACTAAAAAACAGACATCCTAAGTTTGTGAAGATAATTACGCGTTTGTTCGATGATTTGATAATGGTGGCGGATAGCAGTATTTTTATATTGGAGAACGGTGATTTTGCAATATTGGGAAAAAAACTGACAGATAAGATAATCGCGGAAGCAGTTGATAAATTACGCAAGGGGTTAATTACAGATCCGATTTGGACGTCATATTCGTCTAATGAATTTTCTCATTTATATGGTCCGGAAAATTTTGCAGATTTAATCTTGAAAATAAAAGAGATAATTGAACATCCTGAAAATATTGAGAAAGTTCCTTATTCCCGTTCGGTCGATGCCGGTGAGTTAAGCGCCATAACTAATCATTTGGAAGATGTCGGTGTGACGGAGCTGATAAAACATCAGGGTATTTTGCGTTTGGACGGGCCAAATAAATTTAAGCATTTGTTTGAAGAGTATTTTGTTGCCGTTAAAGATTTGAGTAAACGCTTTGACAGAAGTTTGGATTTGACTGCTAATAAGTGGTTGTTTTCGTATTTTACGGAGTTTTTGGATAAGAAAACAATGCTTTCCATTGTTGATCTTGATAGTATCAGAAAGACAGGGAATATCAGCATTAATTTGAATCTTTCAACGATTTTTACGCCGGAATTTGAGAAATTTGCTAATATAATTAAGAGTTTTGGCGGTTCTGTAACGGTTGAAATTAAAGGAATGGATGTTATCAGCAATTTGGTGTTTTATTTTGATGCAAAAGAAATTTTACATCGACACGGATTAAAGATTCTGTTGGATGAGACAACCATTGAAATGTTACAAATTTTGAATGTTGAAACTTTGGCTCCAGATTATGTGAAGATTTTTTGGCACGGATTGATGGCCGAAAGAGAAGAGGATGATGCAGAGGTTAAAGAGTTGGTGAAAAAAATCGGGGCGGATAAAATTATTTTGGCAAAATGCTTAGATGATAAAGCATTGCGTTGGGGAATCAGACACGGAATCAGAGCTTTTCAAGGGCCATATATTGATGCAGTGGAGGTAGCCTTGGTTAAACCTTTGTGTCCAAAAGCAAAAGTTTGTTCTTCCAGAGATTGTTTAAGGCGAAGACGCTTGGTTGTCGGGAGTTTCAGAGATGAATGTGTGCATAAAGAATTTTTGGAAAAATTGCCGGAATAAGAAATATGAGCGATAATATTAAAAAAGAAAACGAAATAATTGAATATATTGAAAAATATTGTTCAAATAAAAGTGAATACAAAATTATGTTGATGAATATACATAGTTTGTCGCAAGATGTTGCAACTTCACAAAATAAAAAATTGGTTAATGACATATTTGTTTCTTTACTTAAAACAAGCGGCGGAAAAATTTTTACTTTACCTAATGAAGATTTAATTCTGATTTATGCTGTTAAATTTAACGATGAATTGGCTTCAAAACTGGTGAATATTAAATTTTTGCTTAATAATGATGAAAAAATTAAAAATACTACAAGTTTGGAAGAAGCCGGTATTGTGGTTTTTTATGATTTAATTGCGGATTGGGCGGATTTCTCAAAAAAGATAGTTGACGTTTATTATACCAAGAATAATGAGCTAAAAGCAGAACAGGATATAAAAAAATCATTTTTTAAAACTGATGATAAATCTTATAAAGAAAAGATGGATGCTGAATTATTGGCAAAGGTTCAAAAAATTATTTCGGTTGCGGATTTTTCAAGTTTTATAAGAAGACAATCAATTTGCGCAATTATAGGTAAATCACCTCCACAAAGAGTGTTTGAAGAAGTTTATGTGGCCATTCCCGATATGCGGGATGCATTGATGCCAAATATTGATATTACTGCGAATACTTGGTTGTTTTTGGCTTTGACCGAAATGCTTGATAAACGTGTTTTGGAAGTTATTTCAAGGCATGATGACGGTTCGTTAAGCAGCAAGTTTAGTGTGAATATTAATGTTTCAACGATTTTGTCAGATGAGTTTTTGCGTTTTGATGAAAGTATTAATGTCGGAATGCGCCAAAGTATTGTTTTGGAAATGCAGCTTGTTGATATTTTTAGTGATATCAGATCGTTTATTTTGGCACGAACATTTGCAAGGGCAAAAGGATATAAAATTTGTATTGATGGTATAACTGTTGAACAACTGAAATTTTTGAAAAGGCAAAATTTAGATTGCGATTTGATGAAAATTGCATGGCATCCGCAATTGGAGCAGGTTTTAACCAATGACAAGGATTTTATGAGCTATATGAATAAAGCCGAGCGAGCTAAGATAATTCTTTGCAGAATTGATGATGAAAAAGCGATTGAGCTTGGGAATAGTTTGGGAATTAATTTGTATCAAGGTCGTTATGTAAATCGTTTGTTAAGTGCAGGCGGAAATAAATAGATTTTGAAGATGTCTTAATTAATGGGGCAGCCATAACAATATGAGATTGAATGAGATATTTCCGCCGGCTTAAATTTATAGCGGGAATCAGATATTTATAGGATTATGAAACCGTTAATTCATTGATTAATGTTTGAATTTTATATTCTTTTAATTTTTCAGGGAAATTTTTATCGTGTTTGAGTTCTGAAAAATTTGGCATTGCGTCGGCTTTTATGTTTTTAAATATATGAAAAGCTTTTTTGAAAAACTCTTCTTTTTCTTGTTGTTTTGGGGCCGGTTTTTGAAGTGCTCGGCCGAAATAGTCGGAACGGAAAACATCGATTAGTTCATCGGTGTCAAATTTTTGAAGAGCAGAAAGTGTTTGGTATAAATCTTCAGGTGTCAGTTTAAGGATGTGATAGAAATATCCATGATATCTGCAAGAGGCCATGGCAAATTCTTTGAAACTGTTTGGAACTTTTAAGCGCGAACATATTTGGCTTATAAGTTTGGGGCCGGTTTTGTCATGTCCTAAGTGAGAGGAAAGTTGTTCTTTTGGGGTGAGTATTTTGCCGACATCGTGCATTAGGGCTGCAAATTTAACTTGTGCAGAACATTTTGCAACATATTTTATTGCCATAATCGTATGTTCGCCAACATTACCCTCAGGGTGGGTTTTTAGGTTTTCGGGAGTTGAAAACATGAGTTCAATTTCAGGTAAAATTTCGTTTAGAGCTCCGCATTGGCGAGCAGATAAAATAAATTTGTGAAAATTGTTTGTTTTTAGGGCTTTGAAAATTTCTTGCCAAATACGTTCGGCTGAAAGATGGGACAGCATTTTTTGTGCCACCATTTCACGAGCAAGTTGCATTGTTTGAGGCGCAATTTCAAAGTTTAGTTGTGCGGCAAAGCGACACATGCGTAAAACCCTTAGAGGATCTTCAACAAAATGAGATGCGTTAATATGGCGGATAATTTTGTTTTTGATATCGTCAATTCCGTTGTGGTAATCTATTATTCGGTCGTTTTCCTCATCATATGCCAAGGCGTTGCATGTGAAATCGCGGCGTGTTAAGTCTTCTTTCAGGCTGATTGATTTATCAAAGAGAAATTTAAAGTCTGTGTGTTTGGGGCCGGTTTTTATTTCTTTGCGGGCGAGGGCATATTCGTATTTGTTTTCGGGGTTGATAAAAACGGGAAAATTTTTGCCGACTTGTTTAAACCCGAGAGCTTGCATTTCTTCGATATCGGACGCGACAACAACATAATCAATGTCGTTTGATGCAACATCCATCAATTTATCGCGGACATAGCCGCCTACCGGATATATTTTCATGCTTGGGTTTCCTCGTGTTTATGTTGCTAATTTTAGATGATAAAGATTAAAATGTCTATAAATTTTAAGATATTGATAAAATCAATATTTACAGCTTAGAATTGCTATGCTATTTTTATTATAATTTAGAGAAAAGCAAAAATATAGGTGAAAGATGATAGATTTACATATGCATTCGAATTTTTCCGACGGTTATTATTCGCCGGCAGAGTTGGTGGAACAAATTTTTGCTTTAGGGCTAAGGGCTGCAGCCTTAACTGATCATGACATGGTGGACGGATGTTCGGAATTTAAGCAGGCTGCGTCAAAATATAATTTAAGTGTGCTGAATGGAGCAGAACTTTCAGCCGATTATTCCAGAGTGCCAATGGAAATTTTGGCAATGAATATTCCCGATAAAAGTATTCCTGCTTTTCAGGAATATCAGAAACATATGATTAATGAAAGATTCAGAGTTGCCGAACAAAGATTGGAACTTTTGAGAAAATTGGGAATTGATTTGAGTTGGAATGATGTGGCATATTATGATAATGGAAATTTGCGCAGGCAAATAGGAAAACCTCATATTGTGGCTGCAATGTTGAAGGCAGGATATATCAAAGATTGGGACGAAGGGTTTGATAAATATTTGAATAAAGGATGTCCGGCGCATGTGGCTAAAAAAGAACCGCTTTTTAAAAATGTGATTTCATTTATTTCCGATAATGGAGCAATACCGGTGTTGGCACATCCTATACATACAAAGTGTGAAGGGAAGAGGTTGTTTGAATTGCTTAAGGAATTAAAATTTTTCGGTTTGCAAGGAGTGGAAGTTTTTCATTCAGATCATACAAGAGCATTGAAAACCGAATATTTGAAAATGACGGAAGAATTAAAGCTTATTTCTTCAGGAGGTTCGGATTTTCATGGAGAGGCTCATCCCGAAGTAAGACTCGGAATCGGTAAAGGTGATTTGAAAGTGCCGGATATTATATTTGATGTTATCGCAGGATACGAAACAAATGTTTCACAAGCTTATTATGATGACTTGAAAAAAAGTATTTAATTAACGTTTGTTTTTGAAAAAATCTTTAAGAAGTTTTGAAGATTCATCGGCCAAAATTCCGCCTGTTACATTGGGACAAAAATGACAGGTCGGTTGCTGATAAAATTTTATTCCGTTTTCAACGGCTCCCCCTTTTTCGTCGTAGGCTCCAAAATATAAGTTTTTAATGCGGGCAAAGGATATTGCGGCGGCGCACATGGTGCATGGTTCTAGAGTTACATACATGTCCAAATCCCAAAGACGAGACGATGAAAGCTTTTGGCAAGCTTGGCGAATAGCCAAGATTTCGGCATGGGCGGTAGAATCGGCGCCAAATTGGCTTTGATTGTGGGCGGCTGCAATAATTTCGTTATTTTCAGGGTTCACAATTAGGCAACCGACGGGAACTTCATCGGCATCAAAAGCTTGTTTTGCTAAAGCGAGAGCTTGTTGCATGAATTTTTCTTGCATTTTTTCAAACACCTTTTTTTATTGTATTTTTAAAAGATTATGATAGAAGAAAATAAAAAAGGAAAGAAAAAAATGACAATGCGAATTGCAAAATATATTGCTCGTTCAGGAGTTTGTTCTCGTCGTAAGGCTGAGGAGCTTATTGCTCAAGGACGTGTTACAATTAATGGTGAGATTGTTAAAACTCCGGCAACAGATGTTGAAGGAAACGAAAAAATATTACTGGATGGCGAAAAGTTGCCACAAATTCAAAACACGCGCGTTTGGCTTTATCACAAGCCGGCCGGGTTGGTTACTTCTCATAAAGATGAAAAAAACAGAGCAACGGTTTTTGATAATTTGCCGGAAAATCTGCCCAGAGTTATTTCGGTCGGGCGCTTGGATTTGAATTCTGAAGGTTTGTTGCTTTTAACTAATAATGGAGAACTTTCGCGAAAGCTAGAGCTTCCGTCAAATGGTTGGGCGCGCCGCTATAAGGTTAGAGTTTTTGGGGATGTTAAGCCTGATAAGTTGTTGTTATTGCAAAAAGGAATTGTTGTTGATGGAATTGAATATGGTGCAATAAAGGCTGAGGTTGAAAGCAAACAGGGCGCAAATACTTGGCTTAAGGTTACTTTAAGCGAAGGAAAAAACAGAGAAATTCGTCGCGTAATGAAAGCTATAGGTTTGGAGGTTTCGCGCCTTATTCGTCTTTCATATGGCCCATTCCAATTAGGTAACCTCAAAAAAGGAGAAGTGCGCGAGATTCATCAAAAGGTTTTGAGAGAACAACTTGGAGCAAAGTTTGACTTATGAGAATAGTTGGGGGAAAATATCGCGGTAAAAAGTTGTTTTCGCCGATTTCGCAAAATATCAGACCTACATCGGATAAAGCAAGAGAAGCTGTTTTTAATATTTTACGCAGTAAATTGGGAAATGATTTTCGTAGATTAAAATTAATTGATGTATTTTCAGGAAGCGGCGCTTTCGGACTGGAAGCTATATCTCAAGGCTTTGGGAAAGTTTGTTTGGTTGATATTGATACAAATGATTTAATGAAAAATGTCGGATTGTTTCCTTTAGAGAAGAATAATATATCGGTTGTTAAGGCTGATATAAACAAGAAAATTATGTTTAAGGACAAGTTTGACGTGTTATTTTCTGACGCCCCTTATAATAAAGGGTTAAGCGAAATAGCATTAAATGCGCTAATTCCTTATCTTAACAATGAAGCATTATGCTTTATTGAAGTTGAAAAAAATGAAAACATTAATTTACCGCAACAATTTCGAATTATTGAAGAGCGCAAATACGGAATTGCAAAACTACTGATTGCCGAATTTATTTGCTGAAATCTTTTATGAGAAGATTTTCAACGGACAGTTTTTTGTCCGAATATTGAATTGGTGTGGAAATTGTAAATTCAGTATCTTCGGGTTTTATCTTTTCCGCTTTGTTAGATAGCAGAATATTGGCAACAAAAACGTTTTTACTGTCTAAAAATTCATTTTTACGTAGGTCGTCAATCAAACGAAGAATTCCTTTTGAGGTTGTGTTGAATTTTATGCGAGGAGAAAATTTTTCGTTGAAGTGAATGTTGCCGCGAGCGACTAAAGTCAATGGAGCCCATTGAACTACAAGGTTGGGAACCTCGAGGTATCCGCCATTTTTTAACCATGTTTCCAAACTTGTCATTAAGTATTGTTCCGGAGTGAATTTGCCTATAATCTCGGATTTCATGTATAGTAATTTTAATTCCGATGTAAGAGGGTAATTAACTAATCCGTTTATTTTCATGTCTTTTAATTCGAAAAAACTTTCGTAATGAGGGAGGGTTACATTACTGTTAGTGTTTTCGTGAGAAGTTGTTTCGACTAAAAATGCAATTTTTTTGATGTTAGCAAAATCTTGCAGGACTATATTTTCGGCATGAAGCATCAGTTCTTCAAATTGTTTGTTTTCGGAAGTTATTTCAAGAAAAGTCTTGTCGGATGACAAGATGTATTCTTCTTTATCAAAAGAGAATTTTCCGCCTTTTACTGAATTAAATCGCAATGAAGAAGGAAATATCAGATCTGAGGATATTTTGATTTTATTGAGTTGCAGGGATACACGGTTGTTGCCTTTAATATTGTATATTTGCAAGTTGTCAATTTCTGCTAAGGGAAAGAAAAACAGTGTGTTGAAATCTATGTTGTCGTAGGCTATATCAATTCCTATTTCATGAAGTTTGGATATTGTTTGAGACAGATTCCAACGAAAGTTTTTGATTGCTATGTTACGAATCGATGTGATATATATTCCACTGAAAATCAATATAAATGAAAAACCGCAAGCAAGTATTAATGCTTTGGAACGCCCTAAAAAAAACGTTAATTTTTTGGCGTTATCCGAAAAGCAGCTAAATATTTTATTAATGATTTTTTTCAAGAAACTTATCCTTTATAAAGCATTTTTTGTAAATACGGATTTTCTTTTATGGTTTCCATATTAAGTTCATGACATTTTTCTTCAATAATATTTTGCAGCTTTTCCATAAATTCTTTTTTATCAAGCCCTGGTGCAATAGGGGGAAGAAATTCAAAAACAACGGTTCCGGGGTAGCGAAGAAAAGAATTCTTTCCCCAAAACATTCCAGTGTTGGTGGCTATGGGAATCACAGGGAGATTCAGGTGTTGATATAAAAGGGCAACTCCGGGTTTGTAGGCCGGTTCTTGTTCCGGTTTACGACGCGTTCCTTCGGGGAAAATGATGATAGGGCGATTTTGCGCAACTTTTTCTTTTGCACTGCGGAGCATGCCTTTCATTGCTGCCGAGCCTGCCGAACGATCAACCGGAATTATGCCGTAGAAAGCTTGTGCCCATCCGAAAATGGGAATATAGGTGAGCTCTTTTTTCATTATCAAGGTGGCTTTTTTTACAAAAGTTGTTAAAACATAGGTCTCCATTGCCGATTCATGTTTGCCCGCATAAATGCCTTCGTTTTGGTTTATGTATTGTGTCCCTCTGACTTCAATTTTGATGCCGGCTATGTATTTTAATGCCAATTTAACTCCGGGGAGGAAAATGTTGTTCCATGATTTTATTGTGAGCGGACGGTAAAATATTCCTATTATTGAGTTGGTGACACAACCTGCTGCAATTATGGTGTAGCCGACAATATTAAAAAGTAAAGAGCGAATGTATAACATGAAACCTCACTTGTTTATTTTTGTTCGTATGAATGCGTATATAAGTTTATTGTATTCTTTAAAAATAAGCGAGCATGTTTGCCAACTAGTCCACCATTTTTTTTCAACATTTTCCGAAAAAACAGGATGAGGAATAATTTTGAGGTTTGGACATTGTTCCTTAAATTCTATTACAGAACGAAAAATATGGTAGTTTGATGTAACAAGGCGGATAGAATCTATGTTGTTGTCGGATATCCAAATTTGTGTTTCTTTTGCATTACCGATAGTATTTGATGCCAAGTGGCCTATTTCGATGTTGGCATGCGGAGGAAGGGATATGTGTTGTGTTTTTTTGATGTCGCTTAATGATATATTTTTTCCAACACCGGAGATAAACATGCTATCTGCAAAACCGGAGTTTAGGATTTTTACAGCTTCGCTTATACGATTTTTTCCTCCGGTCAACGCGATTACAGCATCGGTTTTTTGCTTTGTATTAATCGGAAAATTATTTATTTTCCAAGCAAAAAAGCAAAAACCGCCGACCCAAAAAATTAAAATCAATATTAAAAACGGGATGATATATTTTTTTATCATAGCATTTTCTTTAATGTATGTTTAACTGTGTAGTAAGCTGTGAGCATTGATATAACCATTGAAAACAACGGAAGAGATAAAATAAGAAGCCAATCAACAATATTTAAGGTTGCATCGCTAATAATTCCTCCTTCAATGGCTTGAGCCAGATTACCTATAAAGAAAATGGTCGGAATTGCAAAAACAACTCCTATAATTCCTCCAAGAAAGCCTAAAAAGGCCATTCGGCGAGCATATTGTTGGGCAATGTAGGTGTCTTTGGCACCTACTATGTGGAGTATTTCAATTATATTGCGATGGAGCCCTAAACTCATTTGAGTTGTATAAAAAATGGCTCCCGAGGTTATGGTGATGACCAAAAACAGAACTGATGTTGCAATAATGTTTATGCCGTCGGCAAATGATATGAGTTTATTAAGCCATATTTGATGGTTATCAAGAGTGGCTTGGGGGCAAACTTGGGCAAGATCAGCTGAAAGTTGCAGAAAATCAATCTCTGTATCGGGAGATATTTTGACATCAATAATACGTGGTGCCGGAAGGTCTGCTATATTAATCCCGTCCCCTAACCAAGGGTGAATAAGTTCATTGAGTTGGTCATCGGTAAGAGGAGTTACTTTCAAGACGCCGTTTACCGATTTTAGAAAATTTACGGCTTTTTCTTGATAAGCCAAGGTTTCGTTATATACTTTTTCTTGGTTGATATTGTGAATGGGCATTATTTGAACGGTTAATGAACCGAGTATGCTTTTGTTCCAGCTTGTCAGCATGGAATCGATCGATAAAACACCTGCGAGGGTGATGGCAAACAGAAAAATGGCAATGGATATGATTACTTCCAAAAACAAAGTGGTGTGTTCGTTCTTTAGCGGAAGTTCGTTTTTGCGGGAAATGTTTATGGTGCTATACATAGTTGCCTCGCAAAGAAGATGTGTCAGACGGATAATAAATATGGAGACCGCGATTTTGCAGGTGAAGGCGCGGATATGAAAAATCGTTGATTATTTTGTCCGAGTGAGTAGCTATTACTACGGTTGTTCCGAGTTTGTTGAGTTCTACAAATAATTTCATGAGTTTTCCTGCAATTATATTGTCAACATTTCCTGTCGGTTCGTCTGCCAAAAGTATGTCGGGACGGTTTATGACAGCGCGAGCGATTGCAACACGTTGTTTTTCTCCGCCGGAAAGAGTCGAGGTTTTTTCATGCATATGTGATGCAAGCTCAACCCAAGTGAGAAGTTCGCTTACTCGTTTTTGAATTTCATTTTCGTTCATACCGCAGACTCGCAACGGAAGGGCAACATTGTCAAAAGCCGACAGATGTTCAATAAGGCGGAAATCTTGAAAAACAACACCTATACGGCGCCTTAAAGATGCTAATATATCTCTGTCGGCAAGGGAAATATCCTGATTGAAAACACGAATTTTGCCGCGGCTCGGTTTTTGTGATAAATACATGAGACTTAAAAGAGATGTTTTACCGGCTCCGCTTTGTCCCGTTAAAAAATGAAATGATCCTTTCGGTAGCGATAATTTGATATCGCTCAATATTTCAGGACCTTGGTCATAGCGAATACCTATGTTTTCCATTTCTATGATGTTGTTGTTTGCTTTTATCACTTAAAGTTCTCCTTTGAATGCATTATTAATATATATAGGGAATTATTTATTTAATAAAGTGTTTTTTTTCTTTGATTAATATATTTTTCATTTTATATTCTCTTTAAGAGGTTGAAGTTTATGGTGCAGATATATTGTCCAAAATGTAGTGTCGGCTACGAGATTGCAGATAGTCTTGTTAAAGATAAAACAAGGCGGCTGAAGTGTAGCTATTGCGGAGAGGTGTTTGAAGTCGGTCCGATTGTGATTGATAATGAAAAAGATGATGCAATAACAGAAAACGAAACAGCAAATTTATCCGAACAAGGTATACATATAACGGATAATATGGGTGATAAAATTGTTGCTGATACAGTTTCTGAAAATCAGGATAAAGAAAATATTGTTGCTGAATCTGTAGAAAAAACGCTTGAAAATGATAATTCGGATGTTTCCGAAAATGAAACTTCGGTTGACAACGACGATGGAGAAGAAAAAGCATCGGATGAAAAACTTTTAGAAGACGAAGCTTTCAGTTTTGAAGAAATTTTTGAAAGATTGTCGGAACAAACCTCTGATTTGATAAAAAAAGAAAAAGCACTTCCGATTTGGGAAAAAATTTGGTTCCAAATAAAAAATATTTTGGGTTTTCACTTTAAAATTAAGTGGTTGTATGTGTATATTGGAATAGCGTTATTTGCTTTTTCATCATTATACAGTCATCGTTATGATGTTGTGCGCAAGGTTCCGTTTATGAACGGTTTTTATAAGGCGTTTGGTGTAAAGGCCAAAATCCCCGGTGAAGGTTTAGAGTTTCAGAACATAAATTGGGATTTGATTAAAGATGAAAATGAGCTCAAGTTGCAAATTAAAGGGTTTATTTATAACGGAACCGAAAATGATATTGTTATACCGTCGATTCATGTGGAAATTTTGGATTCTCAAGCGGCACTTTTGCAAACGCAAAAGCAGAAAACAGAAAATTATGTTTTGGCGGCAGATACAAAAACAGCATTGGATATTGAAATTGTTAATCCGGCTCCGATTTCAAAATATATACATATAACGTTTATTGATGATGATCAGTAGTTTCGGCTGATTATGAAATCGGCTAAATCTTGAAGATTTGAGCTTTTATTGCCAAACGTTGAAATGGATTGTTTGGCATTATTGATGTGATCTTCAGCAATTTTGCGAGCTTTATCAATCCCATATAGTGAAACGAAGGTAAGCTTTTCTTGTTTTTTGTCTTTGCCCAAAGTTTTACCTACAATAGCGGAATCGCCGATTACGTCTAATATGTCGTCGGATATTTGAAAAGCAATGCCTATGTTGCGCGAATAGTCTGTTATTATTTGATATTCGGTTTCTGAGGCATTTCCCAAAATGGCTCCGGCTTGGCAGGAATATGAAATCAGGCATCCGGTTTTCATT
The DNA here is from genome assembly GCA_045615365.1 of Alphaproteobacteria bacterium. Lineage (GTDB taxonomy): Bacteria > Pseudomonadota > Alphaproteobacteria > RF32 > CAG-239 > CAZU01. Next base: position 174,916 of record JAZLEQ010000018.1, on the reverse strand, counting down.
TCTTCAATATGCTTAATTATTTCTTCGTTGCTTAAATTTGGTGTTTTTTCTATTTGAACATCGAGCATTTGTCCGGCAATCATTCCTTTGAAAGCTCCGGCTCTTTCGGCAAGAAGTGAACAAAGTTTGATTTTTGTATCTGCAGGAATTTCTTTGATTTTAGCCAATGTTTCAAATGAGTATGTGAGCAGACCGTCGCCGGCAAGAATAGCAGTGGCTTCATCAAATTGTTTGTGGCAAGTCGGTTTACCGCGCCTTAAGTCGTCATTATCCATAGCCGGAAGGTCGTCGTGAATCAGGGAATAGGTGTGGAGCATTTCTACGGATGCTGCAACCTGATAAGATATTTTGGTGTCAATCCCGAAAAGTTTTGCGGTTTCGCAAACTAAGAAAGGGCGCAGTCGTTTACCGCCAATGCTTAAGGAATAGAACATGGCTTCGGAAACACGGCGTTCATTGCCCTTGGGAAAATTAAAAAAATCGGGTAGGGTTTGGTTGAAATCGTAATTGAAATTTTTGAGTATAAGTTCAAAGTTTGACATATCTTATTCCTCAGGAACGACAAATTCTGATGTTTTAATCTCTTCATTCGGGGTGATTTCAAGTTTTTCAATTTTTAAGCGGGCTGATTGCAGCTTTTCAGAACAAAGCTTTTTTAGGGCAACGGCTTTTTCATAAGCATTAACCGCATCATCAAGTTTAATTTGTCCGCTTTCGAGTTCACGGACAATGTTTTCCAATTGCATTAGTGCTTCTTCAAAATTTAAATCTTTTAATTCTTTATTTCCCATGGTTAACGCTCCGATAATTTGTTTTGTTCCGGCTGATGTTATAACATTTAATTGTTTTTAGCAATACCTAAGTATAGATGTTAAAAAACTTATTTATGATTAAATAATTTAATATAAATTGTGATATAGAGGAAATGAAAAAGATGAATAAGCAACAAATTGAAAAAGCAGCTAAGTTGTTGAAAGTTGTGGCTAATGAAAAAAGATTGAGTGTTTTGTATTATATTAAAGAAAGTGAATTGAAGGTCAGCGATATTGAAAAAAAGGTTAATTTAAGTCAATCTGCTTTGTCGCAGCATTTGGCAATTTTGCGTGAAAAACATATTGTCAAAACACGGCGAGAATCTCAGACTATTTATTACTCGTTGAAAGATGAAAAAACAAAAGAACTCTTAGATATATTGGACGATTTATTTCGAAAAATCTGAAAATTCCATTCGTTTCGTTTCGGGATTGAAGCGAACGGACGTTTGTCCTTGAGATATTTTCAGTGCGTATTGTCCGAAGATATCAAAGCGCCAATCGTGCATAAATTGCGGGCTTTCGTGATCGCCGTTTGCAAAAATTTTAAGGTCGTTTTCTGTGGCGATGATGCGAGGAATGACTTTTTGCTCTTGTGAAATTGTGTGAAGCAGCATTCTTAATAAGTTGAAAAGAGCCGGACAGGACACGACACTTTCTCTGTTTTCACAAACACATACATAGTTTTTCTCATCAATTTGTTTAATATTTTGAGTAACTTCCAATATTTCGTTTCCTAATTTTCCCTCAACTATATCAGAGCGCATGCCGCGAATGTTTGTTAAGTCTTCTTTTGTTTGAGGAAATTCGGCGCAGATGTTTAACAACAAATCATCTTTAATGAAAGAATGACGGGGAACGTTTTTATTTATGGCTCTTTTTTCTCGCCATGATGCCAAAGCTTTAAGTAGTGTCAGAAAACGGGGGTTGTGCGAACGGTGGCGTATTTTTTGCCAAGCATCGTCCGGATTTATGGCATATGTTTTTTCGCAACCTAAAATGTTGAGTTCTTCTTTAATCCACGAGGTGCGATTTTTTTCTTCCAACCATTTTTTTAAGTGTTGGTATATATGCACTAAGTGGGTTACATCCGATAGTGCATAATTTAGTTGATTTGTAGAAAGCGGGCGTTTGCTCCAGTCTGATAAACGAGACGATTTGTCGATGTTTTTATGTTGGATGGACGATACCAGATTTTCATAACTTACTGCTTCGCCAAAACCGGCAACTTGTGCGGCAATTTGAGTGTCAAATATAGGTTTTGGGGTGTGTGAACTTAAGTTGTAGATTATTTCAATATCTTGTCGTCCGGAGTGGAAAACCTTCATAATTTTTTGATTTTGCATCAATGAAAAAAATGAGGTAAGGTCAATATTGTCTGCTAAAGGATCTATAATTGCAGCTTCGTTAACGGATGCAATTTGGATAAGGCACAGTTTTGCAAAATAGCTGTGTTCGCGAATGAACTCCAAGTCAACGCAAACAAATTCATTTGCTTCAAGGCGTTGGCATAATTGTTCTAAATCTTCAGTTTTTTCAATTAATTGCATTTGATAAATCCGTTCACTTTATTGTTGTGTGTCATTCATATATCAGGTTTGGGGATAATTGCAACGAAAAAATGTCGGCTAAGGTGTGAATTTTATTGAATAAGGTGCTTGATTTTTGGCTTTTTTGGAAGTAAAAATGTATTTCGAATTTTAATTTATGATAGAGGTTATATAAAAATGCATACATATCGGACGCATACTTGCGGTGAATTAAGAAATGAGCATATCGGCCATAAAGTGAAATTGGCCGGTTGGGTGCAACGCAAACGTAATTTGGGAAATTTGTGTTTTGTGGATTTGCGAGATCACTACGGAATTACTCAATGTGTATTCGATAGTTCGTCTGATTTGTTTGCAAAAATGGAAGAAATAAGACCGGAATCGGTTATCGGTATTGACGGCGAAGTTATTGCTCGTGAAAGCGTTAATAAAAATATGCCGACGGGTGATATTGAAATTAAGGTTACCGATTTGGTTTTGCATTCAGCAGCGGATGTTTTGCCGTTTCAGGTTGCAGTTGAAGATGATGCACCGGAAGAATTGCGTTTGAAATATCGTTTTTTGGATTTGCGTAAAGACAGAATTCATAAAAATATTTTGTTGCGTTCGGCGGTTATTCAACGCTCACGTGAATTGATGAGAGAGCAAGGGTTTACTGAATATCAAACTCCGATTTTAACGGCTTCGTCTCCGGAAGGTGCAAGAGACTTTTTGGTGCCTTCACGTTTGAACCCCGGTAAGTTTTATGCGCTTCCGCAAGCTCCGCAACAATTTAAGCAGTTGCTGATGGTTTCGGGGTTTGATAAATATTTCCAAATTGCTCCGTGTTTCAGAGATGAAGATCCGCGTGCCGACAGAAGCCCCGGTGAATTTTATCAGTTGGATATGGAAATGAGTTTTGTAACTCAAGAGGATGTATTTAAGGTTATTGAGCATACATTGGGCACAATATTTAATGAATTTGCCAATGGTAAGAAAGTTGACCAAGCTCCGTTTATTCATATTCCTTTCAGAGAAGCAATGGCTAAATATGGTTCGGATAAACCGGATTTGAGAAACCCGCTTGTTTTGCAAGATGCAACTTCGTTTTTCGGTAATAGCGGTTTTGGTGTGTATGATAGTTTGGTTAAAGAAGGTAAAACCGTTAAGGCTATGGTTGTTAAATCAATTGCCGAAAAACCACGTTCGTTCTTTGATAAGCTGGATGCTTTTGCCAAGGCTGAAGGAATGGGCGGAATTGCTTATGTGGCTTTTGCAGAAGCCGGAAATAAGGGAATTGCCAAATTGCTCAGTGATGACAAGTTAAATGAATTACGTTCATCGTTCGGTGCTGAAAACGGTGATGCTGTTATCTTCATGGTAGGTAAGGGTGTTAAGTTTGATAAATTCAGCGGTCGTTTGCGTAATAAGGTTGGCGAAGAATTGGGCCTGATTGATGAAAAATCATTTAGAATGTGTTGGATCGTTGATTTTCCGTTTTATGAAGAAAATGAAGAAACCGGAGAAGTTGAATTTTCACACAATCCTTTTTCAATGCCTCAGGGCGGAATGGAGGCTCTTACAACCAAAAATCCTTTGGATATTTTGGCATATCAATATGACTTTGTATGTAATGGTGTGGAATTACTTTCAGGCGGTGTGCGCAATCATAGTCCGGAGATTATGTATAAGGCGTTTGAATTGGCCGGTTATGGCAAAGATGTTGTTGAAAACAAATTTGGTGGTATGTTGAGTGCGTTTAAGTTTGGAGCACCTCCGCACGCAGGTTCGGCTTATGGTATGGACCGATTGGTTATGTTGTTGTTGGATGAACCGATTATCAGAGACGTGATTTTGTTCCCGTTGAACGGTAAAGCACAAGATTTGATGATGCAGGCACCGAATCATCCGACAGAAAAGCAACTTAAGGAATTACACATTAAGTTGGATTTGGATTAAAAATTAGCAAAAATAAATCCCCCTTTTGAAAAACAGGGGGATTTATGGTTATAAGAGGTTTTAGAAAAAATGATATTGGCGTTGTTGTTTATATTGCTCGGTTTTGCGTTGCTTATCGGTGGTGCAGATTGCTTGGTTAAAGGTGCGGTGGCAATAGCTGCCAAACTTAAGATACCGGCAGTAATTGTGGGGCTTACGATTGTTGCTTTCGGGACATCTGCTCCGGAGTTTGTGGTTAGTTTAAAGGCTGCTTTAGGCGGTAATGCAGGTATTGCAACCGGAAATATAGTAGGCTCGAATATCGCAAATATTTTGCTTATTTTAGGGTTAACCGCAATTATTTGTCCGGTTGTTTGTAATAGAAAAGAATTTTTGCGCGATTACAAGTTTTTGTTATTTGTAACAGTGTTGTTTTGCGTTTTTGCCGCTTTTGGAAAATTTGTTTGGTGGCATGGTGCAATTTTGCTTTTGATTTTGGTGGGATTTTTATGGTTTAATTACAAAAACTCACAAAATTCCAATCTTGAAAATGAGGCGCAGCCGGCTTTGGCTGATAAGGGGTGGTTTAGGGTTGTTGCCATTACCTTAATCGGATTGGGGGCAATTATTTACGGTGCTGATTTGTTGGTGCAAGGAGCTGTTGTAATAGCCAAAATGTTAGGTGTTTCTGATGAAATTATCGGGCTTACGATTGTGGCATTCGGAACTTCGCTTTCGGAATTGGCAACAACCGTTGTAGCTGCGATAAAAAAACAAAGCGGCGTGGCTTTAGGTAATATAATAGGTTCTAATATTTGGAATATTGTGTTTATTATGGGCGCCACATCGGCTTTTGTTGATGTAGAGGTAGCGCGCCAGTTCTTGGTTTATGATATATGGATAATGCTGGGAGCAACGCTTTTGTTATTACCGATTATGCTTTCGCAAAATACAATAAGCAGAGGTGAGGGCATTTTGTTTTTGGGGTTGTATATATTTTATATTACCTCACAAGTTTTGATTGCTAAGGGAATTTGGATGATTTAAGTTTTGAAAAAATGGTAAAAAAATCCCCTCACAATGGTTAAATGTGTGAGGGGTTTTATTTATTGTGGGAAAAATAACAAATTAAAGTTGAAGAGACTCAAATGTTTTTTGTCTATTTTTTTGAAAAAAACTTGATTTTTAATAAAAACAGATTATTATTTTTGTGAAGTTTTATAATTTTGTCAAATTTTTAAATTTATATTATATGAAAAATACAAAAATTCACGAGCAGATGGCCTTGTTTGAATCTGAAAATGCACAAAAGTTTGTGTTTGAATATGTTCAAAAAGGAAATTTTTTGTGTCCGGAAGCACAAATAAAAATGCTTGAACTTCCAAATGCTGTTGATCTGTTGAAGGAATATCTTCAACATTATTCACTAAGTCGTAATGCCCAATTAAAGATGATGGAATGCGTAAATGTTAAAGATCTTCTTAGGGTGTTTGCGGAAAAAGATTTGCTTTGCAAAAGTGCTCAAATTAAGTTGTTTGAACATTTAGATGCAAGTTCTTTAGTTGCTATTTATATAAGCAAACAACGCCTTTGTGAAGAACTGCAAGAAAAATGGCAGAAGATGTTGAAAAATAATTAAAAATAAAAAAAGTATGAAAGATGTAACTTGGCAATTAGAAATGTTTGCCACTGATGATGCACAAGAACGTGTATTATCGTTTATTAAAAAGGGTAATGTCCTTTGCGAAGAGGCTCAGTTGAAGTTATTTGAACTTCCTTATCCGGAAGAGGCTGTAAAAGCGTATGTTAAGAGGAGAGGTTTTTATGACGCAGCTGAGTTGAAGATTTTTGATCTGCCAGATCCTGAGACAATTTTGAAAGAGTATGTTTTGGATTATATTCTTTGTGATAAAGCTCAGTTGAAGTTATTTGAACTTCCGAATGCCGAAAAGTTGGTTAAGAAGTATGTTGAAAGATATGAACTTTGCAATGAAGCAGAACTTAAAATGTTTGATTTGCCGAATGCAAAGGAAATTCTTAAAGTATATCTTCGTGCATATCCTCTTTTTGATGAAACGGAATTGAAAATGATGGAGCATCCTAAAGCAAGTGAATTTATAGAAATCTATGTCCAATATGAGAGTTGTTGTGAAGAAGTAGAGCTGAAATTTCTTGATTTTCCGAATGTTGAGGAAATTCTTAAATTGTATGTTGAGCATGATTCTTTGAGCAAAGCAGCCCAATTAAAAATGCTTGATCTGCCGAATGCAAAGGAAATTCTTGAAATATATTCTCAAAAGTATGCTCTTTGTGCAGAGGCGCAATTAAAAATGCTTGATCTGCCGAATGCAAAGGAAATTCTTAAAGCATATGTTGAGTTCGGCTCTTTTTGTTCTGAAGCAGAACTTAAAATGTTTGAGCTTGAAAATGCAGAAGAGCTTTTGGATGTATGTATCGGTAAGCTTAGTCTTTATGTGTCTGGTCAGTTTAAATTGCTTGACTATCCGAAGTTTCTAAAGAGGTATATCGAAGAATATGAGCTTTGCGAAAAAGTGCAAATTAAATTATTTGAACTTTCGGATGCCGATAAGCTTATCAGAGAATATGTTAAGAAACATACTCTTTGTGCAAAAGCCCAAGTGAAAATGCTTGAATTAAAAAACGGCAAAAAACTTGGAGAAATATACTTCCTTAAACATGGAAGTTTGTGCTGTACGGCGAGAAAAAAATGGTTGAAAATGCTAAAATAACTCAAAAAACAGAAGTCTTAAAAGGCTTCTGTTTTTTTGTCTGTTAAAGCATTGCCAGCTCTTCCAGTCCGCTAAAACCTTCGAAACGCTTTTCTTTTTCTACAACCTTAAAAGATGTGAAAAAATAAAGATCTTGGTAATTTTCAATGGCAATTTCTACGATATCTCCATTGATTATATCTCCATTGTCCCACAAGCTACTGTGAAATGATGGTTCAGTTGTCATGTCTGCTCGAAAAACAACTTTGTGGGTGAAATCGTCAAAGATAACTTGTCCGGTTTTTCCATTGATGTCGGTATAATACAATTCTTTTACCAATAAAACAAGGCGTGAAGATAATACATCGTGTCCGATAATGTTTAAAATTTTAGCTTTTAATCTGGCGCTTATAAATTTTATTTTTTCCATGATAATAAAGTTTAATAAGTTTATTAATTGGGGCGATGATAATCTATTTGTTTCAAAAATCAAATGTTTTTTATTGTGTTTTTTTATATAACAAATTCAGCTGCAAAAAAGTGTTCGACTTTTATCAAAATAGGATATAGTGTTGCAAGTAATAGAAAATTATTATTTGTATATATATGAAAGGAAAGTTTTTATTTATAGCTATGTCGGCTATTGTGCTTTTTGCAGTTCAAGGTTACGCGCAAGAAGCAAGAGGACGTGAAATGCAAAGATATAATACTAAAACACGTTCGGAAAAGAGTTATTCTTCATCTCAAAGTCAGACACGACGAGATAAATCTAGACCAAATTATTCTCGTAAGGGAAAGCCAAAACAGGATAATTATCGTTCGGATATGCCGGTTGGAATGCCTTACAGACCTGGGGTGCAACAGAGGAATCATGTGTTGAAGCCATATTCCGTAACTCCACCACCTCAACCACAGCGTAAAGGTTGGAAACCGGAGTATAAACATCATGAAAGTTATCGCCACCATCATTATGACTGTGTTTTTGACAGTTGGACTTGGATTAAATGGAGGGGATATACCAACAGATTTATACGTCATATGCGTTATGATGATAGGTATTTTGATGCCATGCTCGGTTATTATCTTTGGGGTGATTTTGAGGCTCCTGTTCGTATTAGTGTCGGAGATATGGTCTTTGAGCGCTATTTTGGGCAACTTAAAGTTTCACTTAAGGGCAAAGATTATTATTTTAGTTTATATCAAAATCAAAAGCTTTCGTTTTATGCGAAGGATGCGTTTATTGATATAACAACAGGAAAAGGGTTTGCTAAAGTTCATCTTTATGATGAGTATGGAAATTCTGCAACGTATCGGTTATGATAAAAAAGGGGAGGGTATTCAAAACTCTCCTTTTTTTGTTTTAATGGTGCCGACAGAGAGACTGCGCCGCTACGAAAGCTGACGCTTTCTACTTGCGCGAACAACTAAACTTTGTTTCGGTTTTACCTCACAAAGTTAAGAGAAGTTTCAAACTCCCTTTGTGAGTTCGAGGCCTCTGGCGAAACAATTTAAAACAAAAAAAGCACCACAAGGGTGCATTTTTGTTTTAATGGTGCGAGTATTGAAGCATTCTTCGAACCTTTTAGAGAGATGAATATTGAGGAATTATATGCTACCGCATTGCAAATACAAGATTTTTTCGACCGCTACCCTCATATGAAAAGAGATTTATATTAACTATTTAAACACAGCAGAGACCATTTTTTCTAGGGTTTTACCCTCGGATTTGCCGTCATAAATCACTTTTCCCTGATCTAAGATATAAGCCCAATCGGTAAGAGGAAGTAAAGTTTTAAGGTTGTGCTCTACAATAACAAAAGCTGTTCCCATATTGTCTTTTATTTCTTTAATCTTATGGAAAGTGTCGTTAATCAATTTAGGTGACAAACCGATCGATGGCTCGTCCATAAACACCATTTTGGGTTTATTGATAAGTCCGCGAACCAAAGCGACCATTTGCTGCTGTCCGCCTGAGAGATTTCCTGCCAAATCATCTAATCGTTCTTTCAAATCGGGAAAATGAGCTAAAACCTCGTCCAATCGCTGAGGAAATATAGATCTGTCTTTCCAAAAATGAGATGCAAGCTCAAGATTTTCCATAACGGTCATATTGCGAAAAACACGTTTTCCTTGCGGCACCATAAAAACTCCAAGTTCAACCAATTTTTGCGGGGTTGGAGTGATTTTTTTGACATCAAGCAAAATATCGCCTGATGATGTTTTTATCAAACCATAAGCTGTTTTTAACAATGTTGATTTGCCCGCACCGTTTGGTCCCATAACAACGGTAATAGTGTTATCATTAAGCTTAACCGAAACGTTACTCAACACCATTTTTTTGCCATATCCGGCATTAACATTTTTAAGCTCGAGCATTTTTACTCCTCAACAAAACCTTTTTCATATTTTTACTCCTCAATCTTAACCCATTCTCCGTTTTGGTATTCTCGAACAGGAACGTCCATGCGCACGCATCCGTTAGGCTCAATCTTCATTTTTCCTGAAACGCCGTCCCAAACCTTAGGGGACCTAATCATTTGTAAGACATCGGCATTGTTAGCTATGGTTTCATTTTCTTTCGGAGATGTGTTCTCAAAAGCATTGATAATCATATCCAAACCATCATATAAGTTGGCAGAGCATGCTTCTACTCGATCTTGATGTTTTTCAAAATATGCCTTTTCAAAATCGTCACTGTTACCAACCACATATACTGACCATATACCATTTATTGCCGGAAAAACTTTTGTACTAATGTTAGGAAAAGTTCCCATTGAAGTAACATTCTTTTTACCAGTCAATTCATAATATTGGCGTACAAAAATACTGTTCATCGGCTCAACTCCGAACAAAACATAATAATCCGGAGCTTTTTGTTCCATTTTTTGAATAGACAAGCGAAAATCTGTTTCGCCTAAATTATATCTTTCATTAAAAACAACTTCAATTCCTTCTTTTGGTAAGTGTTCTGCGGTATAACCCAACAAAACATTACTCACAGCAGCATTGCTTCCTAACAAAGCCACCGTTTTAACATTTCTCTTTTTGAGTTCTTTAAGTAATGCGACATAAATCTCTTCATTTTGCGGTGAGGTGTTGAATCCATATGCTGGTACATCATTTTTGCCATAAGAGCAAGAAAGGCTGATAACTTTATTTTTGTTAGCAATCTCATCAACTGGTCTGTCAACTACACCAAACACCGAAATAACAACATTTGCTTTATCAACATTTATAAACTTATTAGTATTTAAAACAGCTTGCTTGGGCTTAACCATATCGTCTTCATAAACAATCTGATAATTGTACTTGGTATCTTTTTGTTGCCATTTCTCCATAACCATATTCAAAGCATTTTTAGCACCAACACCAATATATGCCAAATCGCCACTCAAAGGCAAGGTTGCTCCAATTTTGATTGTCGGTTTACCATTATCCTTTGGAGCTTCTGTTTTTTCTCCACAAGCAACCAAAGATGTCGCCATTAACAAACTAAGTAAAACTTTTTTCATATTTTTATTCCTCAATCTTAACCCATTTTCCGTTTTGATACATTCTCAATTCTGCTTTAGGACTGATTACGCCATTTTCAAAAGATACATTTCCCGTAGCACCTTGCCAATTTTTTATACTCTTCAACTTAGCGGCGACATCAGCCGTATCAGGCAAAACTTTTCCCTCTTTTACCGGAGTATTTTCAAAAGCCCAAATCAACATATCCATATTATCATAAGAATTGGCATTACAACTTTTTAACACACTGCCGGTTTTATTTTCAAATTCTTTTGCAAATTCATCTGTTCCGGCAACCGAATAAATTGTCCACAAATTTTCAACCAACGGAAACAACGCCGGATCCATCTCAGGAAATGAGCCAAAAGAAGCTACATTTCTTTTACCGACGGTTTCTTGAAGCTGTTTTACAAAAATATCTGTTAGAGGGGGTGTTGCAAAAGTAAGATAATAATCCGGTTGTTTTTCTTCCATGGCTAAAATCGACATTCTCATATCGCGAGTATCCATATTATACTTTTCATAAGCCACAACTTCAAAACCTTCTTGAGGCAATCTTTCGGCAAAATAATCACCGACAACACGATTAACAGCCGTATTTGCCATAATTAAAGCTACTTTTTTAATATTTTCTTTTTTTAATTTTGGAAGTAATGTTTCAGCAACGCGATGATTTTGCACACAATTATTGGCCGCATATTCTAAAACATCTGTTTTGCCATAAGAACAAGACAAACTGATAACCTTGTTGTTGTTGGCAATTTCATCAACCGGTCTATCAACAATACCAAACATTGTCATAATAGCTTGTACTTTTTTAGTATTGATAAAATTTTGAGCATTCAAAACAGCTTTTTTAAGCTCTGAAACATCATCTTCTACAAACAACTGATAATCATATTTAGTGTCTTTTGCTTTCCATTTATCCAATGCCATTTGCATTGCCTGTTGGCTCAAAACACCGGTTTCGGCAAATCCACCGCTTAAAGGCAAGGTTGCACCGATTTTCACCACCGGCTTTTCGTTTTCTTTCGGAGTTTCGGCTTTTTCCCCACAGGCGGTTAAGCTAAAAGCCATCATTATACTTAATAAAACCTTTTTCATATCCCTTCCTTTCTTTTTAATTAGCCAAAATAGCTTCGTCGCTATTCTCCTCGCTATGACATTATTTCTATACGCCCAAATACGCCTCGCGGACGTCTTTGTTTTGCAAGACACTATCCGGCTTGCCCTCAGCCATTAACGCACCATGGTTAAGCACAATTATATAATCACTCAGGCGCTTAATCAGTCCCATATTATGTTCAATAATCACTATTGTTTTACCTTGTTTTTGTAAGCCTCCGATGATACCGCAAACTTGTTCCACAACCTCAGGGAACAGACCGGTAAACGGCTCGTCAAAGAAATATATGTCGGCATCTTGCATCAATACTCGGCCGACCTCTAAGAGTTTGCGCAAACCATAAGACAATTCTTCGGCTCTCTTAAAGCGATGAGCAGTCAGCGATGTCATCTCTAGCACTTTCTCCATGCGAGCTTTATAATCATCTGTTTTAATCTCCTTCAAAGCCTCAACCAATGAATTTTCTGCCACCGGAAGCAACAGATTGTCCTCTACCGAAAGCTGTTCAATAAGGCGTCCGTCTTGGAATGTGCGTGCCATGCGATATTTTCGCAATTCGTGAGATTTTACTCTATTACGTTTTTTGTCGCGAATCGTTATTTCGCCGGAATCCGGAGTTAGCATACCGGTTAAAATGTTCATCAAGGTTGTTTTGCCCGAGCCGTTAGGGCCAATCAGACCGGTAGTCATCGCCTGAGGAATTGCAATTGAGAGGTTATCAATTGCTTTAATCCCCATAAATTGCTTATTAAGATCCTTACAAGTAATAATATCCAAACCATACGGCGAAGCTATTTTTGCATCACACGCCACTCCCGATTGTAGTTTTTTGAAATTTAATATATCTGTTACTTTTTTCATTTATATTACATCCTATACTTTCCGAACAGGCCTTGTGGTTTGAATATCATCATCAGCAACAACATTGCACCATAAATAATTTGTTGCATTTGAGCGGCTGTTTCATAGGGCAGACCGATAAAACGCAAAATCTCGGGCAAAGATATGAGAATCAATGCACCAATCACACTTCCTCTGGCTGATGACAATCCTCCGACAATAATGATTGTAAACAAAAAGATACCTTCTTTAAGCTGAAATGTTGATGGGTCGATAAATGCAATATAGCTGGCAAAAAACGAACCTGCTATTCCCGATAAAGCCGCTGACAATACAAAAATCACACTTTTATAATATTTGGTTTTGTATCCCATGATTTGTGTAAGTTTTTCATCTTCGCGCAGAGCCTTTAAGACTCGTCCGAAAGAAGATTTGTCAATCCACCAATAAATTGCAAAAATCACAAGGGTAAAGACTAAGGTCAGCATCAAAAATGCCGAATTAGAATAAAAAGCATATCCGGCGATTTCAGGCTTTCCGATTCCGAAAATTCCCAAAGGTCCGTTGGTTACAGATTTCCAGTTCAGTAAAATTGAAAAGACAATAATAGATAATCCCGCCGAAACAATAGCATATATATCGCCTTGGAAACGAGCCAAGATTTTACCCACTACAAAGGCAACAAGAGCATTTATAATCATTCCGAACAAAATGGTTGTAAAAAAGCCCAACCCCAACGATGTCATGCCGATAGCCGTAGCATAAGCGCCAATACCGTAAAACGCCGCTTGAGCCAAAGACACAAGCCCGCTCATACCAACCACCAAGTTGAGCGACAACGCCAACATTGAATATATACCAAATAAAATCGCTAAGTTAATTAAATATTCCATGGTTTAATATTATTCCTCCACCACAACCGGTTCACGATTTATCATTTTTTTAATCGATGGTTTTTTATCAAACAATCCTTCTCTTACAACTGAAACTCTACCGCCAACAGTATCAAAATCTTTAACATTAGCAAAAATCCAATCTCTGACAGCATCATTACTCGGGATAGTTTCGCCCTCAGATACAAGAGCATTTTCATATGCGTTAACAATAATTTCCAAATTTGCAGCTGTATTACCTGTGCAAGACTGCGAAACTAAGCCCTTTTCCTTTAATAACCTGTCTTGAAATTCTTTTGTTCCGTTCAAATTAGAATCAACATACCACAATCCTTCAATAATATCACGGTCCTTAACAGCCATATCAAAAAACATATCAATAGTGGTAACGTTATTATTCTTGCCGGTAATTTCTTTGAGTTGCTTCATAAAAATATAGGTTGAAGGATTATACCCTGAATACAAATACATATCCGGATTTTTTGTCGAAGCTTTGATTATTGCTGCTTTATAATCTTTTTCTCCGGGGTTAAAGAACTCTTCAAACACAATCTCAATATCAGAATGATTCTTCATATAGTCTTTTACAACTTCAAACTGATGGCGCATACCGGAATTATCCGTAAACAGTGCAACAGTCTTAACATTGTACTCTTTTAAGGTTTCAACCAATACTTCCGCTTGTTGATAATTTGAAGCATAATTGTTAAAATTGTACTTTCCTTTGGTCGAATCCTCGCCAATAGAGCAAGTAAATGAAAAAACATTATTTTGTTCTGCCAAAGCCGACGAAACATTACCCATTAGGTTCCAAAATGATAGCACCGCTTTGACATTATCAATATTTACCATTTTGTTTATGGTAGTAGCCACTTTTTGAGGATTCATCTGGTTATCCTCAAAAATAAGCCTGTAATCATATTTTAGTCCCTTTTGCGACAAATCATCTAAAACCATCTCAAGTCCGGCCTTTGCAGCCTGTCCAGCCTCCGCTGCATCACCTGTCAAAGGTAAAGTCGCGCCGATTTTTATAATCGGTTTTTCGTTTTCTTTCGGAGCCTCGGCTTTTTCACCACAAGCAACCAAAGATGTCGCCATCATCAAACTCAATAAAACCTTTTTCATTTCTTTTATTCTCCTTTTTTTTGAAAAATTCCTTTCGGGCGAAGCGATAAAAATGTAATAAATATCACAAAGGCTATCAAATCGCGCCATTCCGAAGCAAACAACAACACTCCGACATTTTCGGCTAAGGCTAAGAAAAGCGCTCCAAAGAAAGCTCCACGCAAGTTGGCAAGTCCGCCTATAATTGCACCTATCATTCCCTTAAACAACAAATTAAAGCCCATTGTCGGCTCCATTCCGGTATCATATCCGACCAAAACACCGTCTAAGCCAAGAATTAAACCGGTCAAAACCGATACCAACAAGATTATTTGGTTGTTTTTCATACCAATTATATTGGCCAAGGTAGAGCTATCATTAACCGCTCTGATTTGTTTTCCGGTAAATGTATGATGTAAAAAGTAATTTAAGAAAACAAACACTACAATATTAGCAATAATGGTTAAAAACTGCACCAACGGAATGTTTACAAAACCTAAATTTACATTGATTGCAGAGTTAATGTTGCCCAAAGTTTGATATTGTGGACCAAAAATCAAGTGAATAACCGATTCAAAAATCGTATAAACACCCAAAGATGCAACCATCAAAATCATTGAAGAAGCACCGTGATTGCGCATAGGAGTATATATACAAATTTCTAAAAAGCTCGAAAATAAAGCACTCATCAACAGTGCAGCAACCACCACTACCGGCAATGGTGTGCCAAGGTTTAGCAACCAATAGGCTGTATAAGCTCCCAAAGCGGCTATTGCGCCGAGCGTCATATTAAAAAATGGCGAAACAGAGTACATCAGACGAAAAGCCATGGCAACCAAACCATAGCCAGACCCGACAATCAAAGTATTAATTAATAAGTGTAATAACATTCTTTTATCCTCATACTAAAGAGAATTGTAACATATAAAATTTAAATTTATTTAAAAAATGCAAACAAATAACAATTATTTTGCTTCATACATTTTTGTAAAATCTTAGCAATTATATTTAAACACAAAGATCTGATTTAAAAATGTAGCACCTGTGTAGCACCAAAAAAATAAGGATTTCAGAAAACTCTGAAACCCTTGGAAAACTGGTGCAGAATATCTGAACAGCCCTTGAGGGCTGTCAGAGAGACTGACCTCGCATATAAAATGCTCGGCCGCTTCGTCGTCGCAAGTGCGGCGATACTTCCGTCTCGCCTGCTCCTCCTAGTCAAACTCCCTTTCTTCGTGAGTTCGCGGCCTCTGGCGAAAACCATTAAAAAATCCCCCATGAAAGGGGGATTTTTTAATGGTGCCGACAGAGAGACTCGAACTCCCGACCCACTGATTACAAATCAGTAGCTCTACCAACTGAGCTATGTCGGCGTAATCTGGGGTTGTTTATATAGGTTTGTTCTTTTAATGTCAATAATTATTTTTACTAAGTTGTTAAATTTTATTTTTTATTATTTGCTTCGCATTTTTTTGACATGAGTTAAATTTTGTGCTATTATCAATAACTGACAGGAGGTGGCATGATGAAAAAAGAAAATCTAAATCTTGAATTCCTGCCTCAATATAATGCATTTGGAATATCTGACAGGGTTGTGGAAAAAACAACTAAAGAAGGGTGTTTGCCGCTAATATCATTAAAAAAAGAAGATTATGAAAAACTCGGTTGCAATCTGCCAAAAGAAAATGCTCCGACAATAGCTTTTTTACTGGGAAGAGAAGAGGGGCATTATACTATTGATTTTAATTATGCCAAAGCAATTGCTCAGAGTAATGTTAATATTATATTTTTAACGTATGGCGAAAATGTTATGCAAATGGAAAATGCCGATGGGCTTATTTTACCCGGAGGTTCGTTTGATTCGCCGGATGAATTTTATACAGACCCTCTAAAGAAAACTAATAACAAACCCGGTGATCGTTCGTATGCTTATGTAACTTCAATATTGCAAGCTAAAAAAGCTAATATGCCGATATTGGGGATATGTGCCGGAGCGCAAATTGTCGGCGGTATGCATAAGATGAAAATGCTTAGAAATGTGAAGGAATATGTAAATACAAGTATTGAACATAAAACAAAAAATTCGGAAGCTCATGAAATATCAATTATTCCGGATTCGCCGTTATATGAATTGTTGGGTGAGAAAAAACTTGTTGTTAATTCAAGACATAACGAGGCTATGGTGCCGGATACAAGTGGCAGTGATTTGAAAATTTATGCATGCGGAAAAGACGGCGTTCCTGAAGCCTGGGGAAATGAGGATGAAAAGGTTTTGTGTGTGCAGTGGCATCCGGAAAATTTTGCAAGTAAAGGCGATAAAACAATGCAGAAAATATATAACTGGGTGGCAGGAAGAGCCAGAATTTATCAAAAACAAAAAGAACTTAGAAAAATGTTGCAGAAAAATAAAAAACTTTTGTTAAAACAGGTCGAAAAACAAAGATAATAATTGTTGTGTCATAATTAAAAGCGCTTTTTTGAAAGGCGCTTTTTTTTATGTGAAGTAGCTTGTGATAGTTTTTAAGTTTGCCTTGAAATGATGAGGATAAAATGATTTTATATAAGAATGTTGTTTTTATATAAGTGAGGGTAAAATGGCTAAAAATAAATGGTTCGGGACAGATGGTGTTAGAGGTGTTGCTAATGAATTTCCGATGACGGCAGAGTTTGCCTGCAAATTGGCAATGGCTGTGGCAGAATTGGTATGTGATGATAGAAAAAAGGTGGCAATAGCAAAAGATACCAGAATTTCCGGAGATATGTTGGAGGCTGCTTTAATAGCCGGTTTTACTTCTAAAGGTGTGGATGTGATAAAGCTCGGAGTTTTGCCAACCCCGGCTGTTACAACATTTGTTTCCGAGCTTGAAGTTGATATGGCAGTGATGATTACCGCTTCACATAATCCGTATTATGATAACGGAATTAAACTTATTACAAACAGTGGTGATAAATTTGCTGATGAAATTACCGCAAAAATTGAAAACTTAATTGAAAAAAATGAATTTATCTTAAATAAAGATAATATCGGCAAAGTTTTTGAGGATTATACAATTGCCGAAAAATATAAACAAATTGCATTGAATATGTTTGACAAAAAACAAAATTTGGCAGGTATGAAAATTGTAGCTGATTGCGCAAATGGTGTTTTTTCGGAGATTCTGCCCGATGTTTTGAAAAAATTGGGTGCAGATGTTTGGGTTTTGGGAAATAAACCTGACGGGTATAATATTAATCGTGATTGCGGTTCGCAACATCCCAAATCAATGTTGGAAGAAATAAAAAAACAAAAAGCCGATTTGGGAATTGCGGTTGATGGCGATGGAGACAGAATAAAAATCGGCGATGATGAAGGAAATTTGATAAAAAGCGAGCAGTTGATGGCTTTTATTGCAATGTTTTTGGAAAAAAACGGCGAAAATAATGGCAGAGCATTTGCTTCTACAAAGCTTTCAAATACTGCTTTGGAGAGATTTATAACTCAGAAATTGAAACTGCAATATGTTTCAACGGCAGTAGGTGAAAGACCCGTGATTAAGGCTTTGAAAGAAAATGGCGGTATGATAGGCGGGGAAGAGTCCGGTCATATTGTGCTTTTGGATTATGCAAAATCGGGCGATGCCATGATGACATTTTTGAAAGTTTTGCAAGGTTTGAAGGCAGAAGGCAAAAAAGCTTCGCAAGTTTTTCCGTTGTTTAAGGACGATTTTTTGTATTTTGAAAATTATAAAACCAAAAATAATGCTCAGGTGAAAGAAATTACTCAGGCAGAAGAATTGAAAAATTTGGTTGATGAATTAAGTAGAAAAATTGAAGGGCATGGCAGGGTGGTTATTCATCCGTCGGGAACAGAACCAAAAATAAGAGTTTGGGTTTGCGGTGATGACGAGGCGGTGGTTAATGAACTCGGTAAAACACTTTGGAACAAGATTACTGAGCTTGCTTGTTAGTAAAATCAATAATTAATATTTTGTTTACTTTTTGGCACTAATATTGTGGGTATATGGTGTTTATTAAGATTTTTTAGGAGATTTTGAATGCGCAAAAATATTGAAAAAAATTTTTTTGATTGGAGACAAGATAAAACTCCGAAAATTCAAGCCAAGGGTGTGGCTGCAATACTTATGTTATCGCAAAAATTAAGCGGGCAAAATCAACCTTCTTCGCGTTGTGTGTGGAGTAGTGTTTCACAAAAAGATGCTTCACGTTATTTAACCAGAAAAATTGCTTGGTAAATGTTAAAAGGTTTAATCAGTTTATTTACTTCGGGTATTATTTTTAATCCGTTAGTGCTTTTGGGAATAGTCAGCGGATTTTGGTGTTTCGCTAATAAAAAAGCTGAAGAAATAAGGGCTTTGTTTTTTGAAAATTGGTGGTATGCGACAATTGCTGTTTGTGCTTTGATTTATGCATTCGGTTTTGCCAAGATATATAAAGAAGCATCAATGAAAATTGATATTAAAGCAACATTCGGTTTAGCTGTTTGGAATTTTGTTAAATATTTTATTTCTTTTGTTTTATCATTGTCGTTTGCAACAATGATAAATATTTTTTAGAGTTCTACATCAACAAGACTTCCTCTATCTCCCGGTGTGTGTTTGATGCCATCGGAATTGTTTAGTATTTCAACAATTTCTTGTTGCGCTTCGGCTTCGTTTTTAATTATGCTCATTTGCACTTGTTGAACGGCAAGTTTATATGTGCTTATTGCACCAAGTTCAGTCATTATATTTCTCCTTTTGTTATTTTAAATTTTAGCTTAAAAAGTTTAAAAAATATTAAAATCACACTCTCCATATGCATTGTTTTGTGGATAAGTGTAATTATATAAAAATAAAGTTATTTAGATTTTGTTGAAGGAGGAAAAATGTTGGGTTATTATAATGCAGTATTCGCAATTTTAGTGATGTTGGGAGGGGTGGCCAGAGCTGAGGTTAATGAAACTCCTACAATTATTGAAGTTTCGGCGGCAACCCCTGACGGAGGACAAAATGTTATGGTGGTGGAACAGCCGAAAGATGCTCCGAATCCGTTAGGAAGTCCGTTGCCGGATGTTGTGTCGCAGCCGTCAGGAATTCAAGAAAATAAAATTTCGAAAAATCCGGTTCAAAGTTTTGGTTCCGGTGAAACGGAAAATTTGAATGAAAATACAACTAGTAACGAGCAGATTAATAATCCGCAACAAGAAGCAATTAAACTAGGAAAAGATTTTCAGAATACTTTGGTCGAAGCTAACGGACGTATTTATGATGTGCAATCATATCCGGAAGAAGATATTAAGGTTATGAGTAATCCTGCGCAACCTCAGACTATATATTCGCCTAATGTTAATGATTAATCGCAATTTGCCTGTTGGCGAGATATTTTTTGGCACTGCCATTTTTCACGATAAAATGCCGAAGGTTCTATGGATATTTCTTGTTTGGCAAGTTGAATATCTGAACCCAGATGGATGAAATATTTGTCATCGCAATCAAAGCTATTGTTGTAAATCATGGGGAATTCGGTTTTATCGTATGTTGTCATGATTTTAGAATATTTGTGAACATGAATGCTGCTTATTTGGTTGGGTAAATCTAAGTTGGAGCTTGTTGATTTTATTTTGATAAATGGAGTGTCTACGGTTGAATTTCGTTTTATTATAATATTTGCAGTTTCGGCAGATATTCCGCCAAGTATTTTGGCCTTATTGTCGCAGCCGAAAACAATGCTGCCGTTCGGATGTATAAGATTGTTGGTGTCTGTGGCGCTATAATTTCCTTTTATGAAAATTTCGGAAAAGGATTTGGTTTGAAGCAGGCCGTTAAGATTTCCTTTTATGCCTATTGAAGAGTTTTGTCCGGCATTGATATCGCCTTTTACATTGCCGGTGGTGATAAATTTGGAAGAATCTCTGATTTCAATATTGGCACATATTGTTTTGTCATTAATAAAGCTTACTGTGTCATTTATTTTTATGAGCTCTCCTTTAATCGGGCATTCCGGAGTATTGCCAATTGTTTTTATTTTAACATTTTCCAATATGCCGCCAAAGATTATATCAACCGGATCTTCAAAATTGAGCACGAAATTTATATTGCTTATGTTTTTATTAAATAAGTATACGTAGTCATTATAATTATTGTAGTTTAAATCAAGCCTGATTTCCGGACGATATTCTGAGTTACATTCTTTGGACAGTATTCCGTAACTGGAACGCAATTCCTTTTTTGTATCATCAATTTTAGGGTTTACTATGTCGTGTGTGATGATTTGTGCTTCAGGGTATAGTTTACTGATGAGTTTTTCGCAATTTGTAGTGCAGCTTTTCAAATTGGTGTTTTGAGGGCAGCTTATTGTGTTTTCTGTGGATTTGCAGGACTTCTTTGTGTATCCTTGTTCAATGCACAATTGTTCGGAACTTTTGCATTCGGAATATAAAACTTCTTTACCGCGTAAGCATGATGTTGTTTGGAGTGTTTTAGGTCCATAGCTGCATTTTGTGTAGCCTTCACACGGATTTTCAATGATGTTGGTTTTTTTGATTTTGTCGCAAGTTATGCATATGGGACCATCAGCAATGTAGCCGGCTGGAATTTCATCAATCGAATGAGAAAAATTAGGACATGAATCGCAGCACTTGCCATAAGTGTTGTCATAAGGGCAGCGCTCTTCGGTGAGCATACATTCGTTTTGGGGATTGTAGCCGAGTTGACGGCATGCTTTTTCATTGTTAAGGTTACATGCGCGATAAAGTTCATATCCGTTGCTACATTGTTTGGCAGGGAATTGCGGAGACGGACAATTTTTGTTTGAATATGTATAGTTATAGTTCAAGCACCATTGTCTTTGAGTGCAAGCGCGATAGTAGTTATTGCTGTGCGGACAACGTCCTTCAGGAGCAGTTTGCCCTTTGCAATCTCCATAAGTTACCTTATAGCCGGCTTTTATGCAATTTGTGTCGGAACGGGATAGGGAATGTTCGGTATATGAATTGTCAGCATATTCCGGAAGCATGGCTGCTTCGGATGCGCTTGAAAATACAAATAATCCGAATAATAAAATTTTGCTTATATGTTTCATTAATGGTTCCGAAATAAACACAAATACCTCAATGTGAGAAAATTTTATGTCATTAGATTTAATATTGAGTTAAAAAAAATGAAAAAAATATGTTTTTTCCTCTAGATTTAAACCCTTTTTTATGATATATTGCCTTTCGTAATTATAAAAATAATCACGGTTAGAAGATAAAGGTAAGGAAAATGAATAAGAAAATTACAGTCCACAATCCTTATGCTACCGGCGAATATGTTGTTTATCCGGCACATGGTGTCGGTAAGGTTTCTGATGTTACCAAACAAAATATTGCCGGAACAGAATTGGAATTGATTGTTGTTAATTTTGACAAAGACAAAATGACACTGAGAATTCCTATGGCTAAAGCTGAAACAGCAGGTTTGCGTAGAATATCTTCGGCAGAAACAATCGCTGATGCTTTCACCACTCTGAAAGGTAAGGCTAAAGTGAAGAAAATTATGTGGTCTCGCAGAGCTCAGGAATATGAAAATAAAATAAATTCCGGTAGTCCGGTTGCCATTGCTGAAGTTATAAGAGATTTGCATCGCAACGAAAATTTGGCTGAACAGTCTTATAGTGAAAGGCAAATTTATGAGCAGGCATTGAATCGTCTGGCTAATGAATATGCTGTTTTTGAAAATATTTCGCTTAATGATGCTACTCAGAAAATTTTGAGTATCTTAACAAAATAATTTTTGTTTGGATTAATGTCATTGAAAAAGGCTCCTTTTGAAAAAAAAAGGAGCTTTTTTTTTGAGTATAACTTTGGGGATAAGTCAGTAAGCGCTTGCTTTGAATTTATATGCAAGGAATAATCCTTAATAAATAATTAATATTAACACAGGGGTTTTATAGAAGTGAGCGTATTTGATGACTTAAACACCTTACAAACCGATGGAATCGTCGTTTCGGCAGGACCTGTTTTGGTTGATGAGGATATAGAGAATCGATACATGTGGGGGTATTATTTATGTGTTGAAAATAATAGTCCTAAGAAAATACGCTTGGTCGGTAAGGACTGGAATATTACCGATGATAAAGGGAATCGTTTTAACGATTCGTCTTTAGGTTTTAAGGGGGAATTTCCGGAACTTGAGCCGGGGGAATATTTTGAATATACCTCTTATGCGCCGCTAAAGGCTAAAAATGCGGTGTTTTATGGTTCTTGTAAGGTGCAAACAGATGGAGTTTCTAAAAATGTAAAAGTGCCGACATTTAATATGACGGCACGAGGAAAGCTAAACCCTGCAATATTGAATTAGTAGTATGTTGGAACAACATTATCGCTTATGATAAAAGCATTTAAATGTTGTTGAATATTAGCAGTCATTTTTTCATTAAAATCGTTGAATAGTTTTTCAACCATACTGTTCCAATAAGTTTCTTTGGTGGCGATATCCGTATTGGCAGGTATGGTTAAGCTGCGCCATGCCTCAACTTTGGTGGAGGCTTGGGCAAGACTGTTGGGGTCATATACTTTTACTGAAACAATTAAATTGGCAGCATATTTTACTTTATCTTGCTCAAAAAGTTGTTTACCTTCTTCCAATTCTTCAGTAACTGAAGCATCGTGAATGGTTATTTCAGCAACTTTTGGGGATGAAAAATCTGAAGCTTTAAGGCGGTCTTCAGCCCAAAGTTTGGCTGTTTTTTCAATCGATACAGGAAAAAGGTGTTCCACATTCGGTCGTGTAAATGAAGGTGTGAATTCGGAAACAATATTTATTTTATTTACCTTAAGTTCAATAGGTGTTTCTTCATTAAAACGAGGTTCACTATATTGGGCGACGTCATTATCAGATGTGCCGTAGAGTGTGCCGCAGCTACATAAAAGTAAACTTAATCCGACGGCTGATAATATTTTTTTTGATGTAATCATTGCTTTATGTCCATATTTAAAAACAGATTAATCCCTGCATATTATTAGTTGCAAGTTTATATTATAATTAATTAAAATCTGGTTAATCTATTGTTTTTGCAATTCTTGAGGCGTGAAGCAATATTCTTCAGAGCAAAAGTGGCAGGTTGCTTTGATTTTGCCGTCTTCAACCATTGATGCAATATCATCTTGTGAAAAATTACTTAATGTTTGAAAGAGTTTTTCGCGGCTGCAACGGCAAGAAAAAGAATATTCTTTTTCCTGGGTGATATTTAAATTGTTTGCATGGAAAAGACGGTGTAAAATATCAGCAGACGAGAGGTTGGCATTAAAGACTTCATCTTCAGTTAAGCTTTCCATGAATATTTTAGCTTCGTTCCATGCTTCTTCAGCGGTTTGTTCATCAACTTCATTGCCACCTTTAACAGGCATTTTTTGGAGCATGATACCGGCTGCAAACCATGATTTGCTTTCACCTTGCGGGGCATGGAGAAATAATTTGAGTGCTGTATCAATTTGTTCGGATTGTTTGAAATAGCGTAATGCGCATTCGGATAAGTTTTTACCTTGCAAATCGACAATTCCCTGATATAAATCGGCTTTTTTACCTTGATCAACAGTGAAGGCCAAGTGTCCGCCGCCCATCAGGTGAGGGGCCGGTTCAATTTGACCAACTGTTTTACGCAATGTTTGTCCTTTATTTAAGCGTTCTTCGTCAAAGCGTGCGCAAGCGCGGACTTTCCCGTCGGAAGTGACATCAACAACAACCATAGGAATCGGACCATTGCTTTGTGTTTGCAAAGTGAATAATCCGTCATATTTTAAGGTGCTGGCAAGCATGGCTCCCAAAACAGTGCATTCAGCTATCACGGCAGAAACCGGAAGAGGATGAGCATGTTTGGTTAAAATATCATCCAAAACCTGATTGAGGCGGATAAGACGTCCTTGATATGCTCCGTTGTCAATGAAGAATGATGCACAATTATCAAAATTTTTGTTAGCCATTACGGGAAATCCTTGTATAATTAAAAAACAAATTTGTTTTATGCTATAATCCAAAAAGAGAGAATTTTCAAGTGTTATCAGAAAATAAAAAAGAATTTAGAAAAAAAATACCAAAAAAAATAACTAAACAAAGGTTGAAGAATATTGCGTTGTTTTATTTAAAACGATTTGAAACAACCGAATATAATTTGAAAACGGTTCTTAAAAAAAGAATCGATAAATATGCTTATTTTGATAAGGATTTTGATAAGTATGAAGCTTACGGATGGGTTGATGAGTTGGTAGGTGATTTGTCGGAGATGAAATATGTTGATGATGAACGTTTTGCTGAAATCAGAATAAGAGGGTATTTGAGTGCCGGAAAATCTCCACGTTATATTTTGGGAAAATTAAAAGAAAAGGGAATTGACGAAAATTTGGGCGAGATGTTGCTTGCACAACAAGATTTTGATGAATTTGAATCTGCTCTTAAGTTGGCCAGAAAGAAAAAGTTAGGCTTTTTTTGTTTGGATGAAAATTTGCGAAAAGAAAGAAAAAGCAAAGATTTGGCCGTTTTGATGAGGGCCGGTTTTGATTATGATGTGGCCTTAAGAGCTTTGGAATTTGAAGAATAAAAACAAAGCCCTCTTTTTCAAGGGGGCTTTGCTTTTATCTGATGTAATTTAGTTCATTTTATGTTGAACAGATTCGCGCAAAGAGCAAGACGGTGAGAATGCAAGCGTAATTGCAGAAAGAGCAACGAGAGTATAAACAATACGGCTTAGAATAGACATCGGACCAAATAAAAATGCAACCAAATCAAAGCCGAAAAGTCCTACCAATCCCCAGTTCAGGCCACCAATTATGGTCAATACCAAGGCAGTGTTTCGCATCCAGTTATTCATGATTAAAATCTCCTGTTTATTTTTGAATACTTCTATGATATAGATATGGTATGTAATTTTTCAATATCGGATAGAGGCGGATTATGTATAGCGAAAAGTTTAAGATTTTTATTGATATGTGGCGTGAAGAATTTGCAATAGAACGCTCAATTAACGAAAAAATTTGTTTGGATAAAAATGATAATCCGTTGCCTTGGTATACATATCCGGCGATAGAATATTTAAGCCAATTTGACTATAGAAAGAAAAATATTTTTGAGTTCGGTTGTGGGTTTTCGTCATTGTTTTGGGCTAAAAGAGCAAATAGGGTGATCTCAATTGAGGATAATTTGAAATGGTTTGAAAAATGGCAAAAAGAGTTTGATGAGGCAAATTTGGATATTCGCTGGCGTGATGAAGGGGAAATTTACGAAAATGCTATTTTTGAAGACGGAAATAAATATGATGTGATTGTGGTTGACGGAAAAAGAAGATGGCAATGTGCAGAAGCTGCTGTAAAAGCATTGGCTAAAGGCGGGATGATTATTTTGGATGACAGTGACAGGATTAACACGTCTGAAGAGTATGTTAAAGCAGTTGATTTTTTGAAAAAGGCTGATTTATTACAGGTTGATTTTTATGGTTTTTGTCCGATGAATGCCTATACCAAAACGACTTCGGTATTTTTTGCCAGAGATTTTAATTTTGAATCGCTATATAGAGTTCAACCGGTTAACGGATGGGGAAACCTATGGTCTAAGTCGCGTAAGGATCGGAAAGAACTTTATAAAAAGCTTGAAGATAAATAATTATCTTGTTGCTTTTAAAATAAAAAAAACTTCCTGGCCGAGAAGGTCGGGAAGTTTTTTTTGAAAGAAATGTTATTCTTCCATAGATTCTCCATTGAGGACACTTTCAACATTGCCGCTGAATGGAACTGCGGTTTGAGTGATGAAGTAGTCTCCTCTGCGGAAAACAAAATCATCATCAAGCGAGTGGCCTTTACCAGCATGGCGATTTACATGGATGAGGACAAACCATTCGCCTTCTTTTTCACCTTTGAATGCTTCTTTTATTTCAACTTTAAGTGCCGGAGCTACAAGTTTGGGCAAAGTTCGTATGAAGGTTGAACCTATGAAATAAAAGCAATCGCCTGAAAGTTTTTGAGTTAAGAATTCAAGGACTTTTTCCTTGTTGTAATCTTTACTAATGTGTTCCATGGTGAATGCAACTGTAATGGAAGATAGGTAGATTTCCTTTTTCATAATAAACATATTTTTAAGTGTAGTTCGGTCATTTTATCTTTAGAATTAAAAGAGTCAACTTTAAAACTTCGGATTAAGAAATATATCTTTCTTGATATAAGGAGGCATGAATAGATGCTTTGGATAATTAACGGATTGATATATGGTTTTTTTATGGCACTTTACACCCTTGTGAATCAAAGGCACAAATTTAATGGCTATGTGTTGGGGGTTTGGCGAGGTTTTGGTATTGCGCTGATTTTTGCACCTTTTTTATTTTTGGTGCCGTTGCAAACAGATATACGTAACTGGGAACTTTTACTGATTCAAGGGGTTTTGATAGGAATTTATGATTCTCATGTCTTTTTTGCTTCAGCACGTTATGGAGCAGGAGCAACCTCACGATTATCGGTATTGAGTGTTTTGGTTACAACTTTTATGTGGTGGGGATTGACACCGGAGTTATTCTTAAATCTTTTGCATAATGAAAGTGTTTTTATCACATTACTTTTGGCAATGTTCGGATTTTGTGTTTGTTATTGGTATGTGATGAAAAGCAGGATAAGCCGAGATGCTTTTTGGTATATGGTTCCGGCGATTTTGGCTTTAGCGGGGATGAGTGTTGCAACAAAAGAAATCGCCATGATGGGGCAGGATGTGTGGGCGAATATATTGTATTATTTAACTGTTTCAACATTTGTTTCGGGGTTTTATAATTTAATTTTGTTGTTGAGACATAAGCATTATAATGTTGTTTTGACTGTGAAAATGGTTTTTGCCAAAGAGGTGCTTGCAACCGGAATTTTTATTGTGGGATTTTCGGCAGCACTAATTGCAGCTAAAACTATGGCAATGCGTTTAGCGCCAAATCCGGGGTATGTGGTGACATTGTTGCTGACAGCGCCGGTGTTTGTATATTTATTGACCAGAGATTCTAAGGTGAGCGGTGGTTTTACCGAAAAATCAGGTTTTGCGATGTTGTTTTTTTTGGCGCTGATAATGATTTTAGTTAATGGAAATTTTAATGTTACGGATTAACAACAAAGACCATTGATAAGATAATCAAGTAATAAAAAACCTTGTTTGGTTGCAAATAAGTGGGAAGAGGTTTCTTTCAGCAATCCTTCTTTGATGGCATTATCCTTAAATTCTTTATTGATTATATTGTTGATATCAATTCCGCAATTTTTTTCAAAATCAGCCTTATGAATGCCGCTAACAAGGCGGAGCCCCATGATAATCAATTCTTCGGCACGTTCATGTGGGGAGAGTTCTTCAAATTGCATGGGATGTGTTATGGCATAGAATTTGTCGTTTTTTTTCAGACGACCATGAGCTGTTTCGCCGATACCGATATAGTTTCCGCCTTTCCAATATACTTGATTATGAACCGATTCAAAGTCTTTTTGAGCATAATTTGAAACTTCATATTTATCATAGCCTTTTTGAGCTAAGGTGTCTTCGCTTAATAAATACATTTGCGATGCTGTTTCTTCATCGGCAGGTTTGATGCCTTTTTTATGGAAGAAAGTGTTTTCTTCAATGGTAAGCTGATAAAGAGAAATGTGTTTCATGCCAAGAGAGGTAACTTTTTTGAGGTCGTTCTGCCAAGATGCGATTGTTTGTGTGGGCAGGGCATATATGAGATCAACAGAATGATTGGAAAAGTTTTTTTTCACGTCTTCAATAGCGGTTAGAGCTTGTTTGGAATTGTGAGTTCGTCCCAAAAATTTTAATTGATTGTCGTCTAATGATTGAATCCCTAGAGAAAGACGATTGATTCCAGCTTGAGCCAAATCGGCAAATAATGTAGGTGTTTGAGTGTTGGGGTTGGCTTCCAGTGATATTTCAATATTTGAAGCAAGGGGCCACAATTTTTGGATTTTGTTTAGCAGAAGCTCAATATTTTGCGGTTTGATGAGCGATGGGGTTCCTCCGCCGAAAAACACAGAGATAATTTGGTTTTTATTGCCTAAGAATTCGGCATATTTTTCCAAAGAGAGCAAATAGCCCCTAATGATTTCGTCTTGTTCGATATTTTTTTTAACTTTAGAGAAAAAATCGCAATAAGGGCATTTGCTCAGGCAATAGGGCCAATGGAAATATATGCTTAAATCGTTCATTATAAGATAAACTTCGATAAATCGGATTTGGCGGTGAATTTTTCCAATTTTTCGGCGACCATTTCTGCGGTTATGGTCACTTCTTGTCCACTTTTATCCGAAGCTTGGAAGCTTATGTCTTCAAGCAAAATTTCCAAGACGGTATGAAGTCTTCTGGCGCCGATATTTTCAACATTTTCGTTGATTGCAACGGCAATTTCGGCAATTTTATCAATGGCGTTATCATCAAATTTCAAGGTGAAATTTTCGGTTGCCATAAGGGCTATATATTGCTCGATCAGGTTGGCTTCCGGTTCGGTCAGGATGCGCACGAAATCGTCATGAGTGAGGGCTTTAAGCTCAACTCTTATCGGCAGACGACCTTGCAGTTCGGGCAACATATCCGACGGTTTGGCCAAGTGAAATGCGCCGGAACAAATAAACAAAATGTGGTCGGTTTTTACCATTCCATATTTGGTGGTTACAGTGGTGCCTTCAATTAAAGGTAGGAGGTCGCGTTGGACACCTTCTCGTGAAACATCGCCGCGTGTTCCTTCCGATTTGCCTGTGATTTTATCAATTTCATCGATAAATACAATTCCGTCGTTTTCAACTGATTTTATGGCGGTGTCGGTTATGGTGTCGTTATCCAAAAGTTTGTCGCATTCTTCATCAACCAAAGATTTGAAAGCTTCGGCAACTTTGAGTTTGCGGGTTTTATATTTTTGTGTGTTGCCGCCAAGCAAATCACCGAGGCTTATCATGCCCATTGAAGCACCGGGCATTCCGGGGATGTCGATTGTGGGCATTGAAGCATTGGAATTGTCAAGCAAAGATATTTCTACTTCGCGTTCGTCAAGTTGATGATCGCGGAGCATTTGCAAAAATTTGGTTTTGGTGTCGTCGCCGGCATTAGCACCGACCAGGGCCTCAACAATACGTTTTTCGGCTGCGCTTTCGGCTTTGGCGTAAACACTTTTACGCAAAGTTTTGCGAGTTTGGTTGATTGAAATTTCCAAAAGGTCGCGGATTATGCTTTCAACATCGCGTCCGACATAGCCGATTTCGGTAAATTTGGTGGCTTCAACCTTAATAAAAGGGGCTTTGGCGAGTTTGGCCAAACGGCGCGATATTTCGGTTTTGCCGACACCGGTGGGACCAATCATAAGGATATTTTTGGGAACGATTTCTTCTTTTAATTTGTCGGGGAGTTGCATACGGCGCCAACGATTGCGAAGGGCTACGGCAACGGCTTTTTTGGCTTCGTTTTGACCGATAATGAATTTATCCAATTCGGATACGATTTCGCGAGGGCTGAAATTAGTCATTGTTGATACTTTCCATAATAACATTGTGATTGGTGTAGATGTCGATATCACCGGCAATTTTCATTGATTTGCGGGCAATTTCTTCAAGGTTTAGACCTTCAATATCGTATAAGGCTTTGGCGGCAGACATTGCGTAGTTGCCACCGGAGCCGATGCCGATGATTCCGTCGTCGGGTTCCATAACTTCGCCGGTGCCGGAGATTACCAAAGATGTTTCTTTGTCGGCCACAATCATAAAAGCTTGGAGTTGGCGCAGATATTTGTCCATGCGCCAATCTTTGGCGAGTTCTACGGCAGCGCGTTTGAGTTGGTTGGCATGTTTTTCAAGTTTGGCTTCAAGGCGTTCAATTAAAGTTATGCCGTCGGCGGCAGCTCCGGCAAATCCGGCAATGATATTGCCGTTGCCTATGCGGCGCACTTTAACCGAGTGAGATTTGAAGACAATGGCTTCGCCTAGGGTTGCTTGCCCGTCGCCGGCCATAACAACTTTACCGTTTTTTCTGATACATAAGATTGTGGTCATTTTGTTTAGAATCCTTTGTTGTTTTTCTTGATAGAAATATATTTAGGAAAAAATTTGTTTCTACGCAAGGGGGAAAAGAAAATAAACCGAAAAGTTGTTAGATTGGAATTTTAAAAGCCTTCCTTAAAGCAAGGGGGCCTTTTTTTGTTCGTTAATATGCGTTGCCGGTAATTAAAATAAATGCACAACTTTTTAAAATTACTCTTGCTATAGATTTTTAAATTGATATATTCGCCGAGCATTAAAAAATTTTTTTCAGAGGAGTATGTAATGTTGGGAACATTTAATTTTAAAGAATTTATTAGCGCATTTTTCGTCTTGTTTGCAATTATCGATATTTTCGGATCGGTTCCTATTCTGATTAACATCACCAAAAAACGTCGTAAAATTCATGCCGGAAGAGCCACACTTTTGTCGTTGGCTATGTTTCTCATATTTTTCTATGTCGGAGAGGCGTTTTTGCAACTCTTCCATGTTGATATTGCATCATTTGCCATAGCCGGTTCATTGGTTATTTTTGTGATTGCTCTTGAAATGATTTTGGATATTCAAATTTTTCAAGAATCAGAAGATGCTCCCAAAGATTCTACCTTCTTTCCGGTTGTTTTTCCTCTGATTGCCGGAGCAGGGGCTTTAACAACACTCATATCTATTCGTTCTGAATACGACACAATAAATATCGGGTTGGCAGTATTGGTTAATATGCTGATTATCTATATTGTTTTGAGACTCATCAAAAAAATTGATCGTTATATCAGCACAGGTTTTTTGTATATGGTTCGTAAGTTTTTCGGTATTATTTTGTTGGCAATTTCTGTAAAATTGTTTACCAGCAATCTGACATATTTAATTGAAGCTTGCGCCGAATAATAAAAGTTTTTTATTTTTCATTTTATTTATATTTTGCAAAAAAAAGCTTCCAAGTTTATACTTGGAAGCTTTCCTTTTTGCTTTGTAAAGCACTTGGTTATTTGCGTTTTAAGCCTTCAACCGGTTTGGGTGCTTCTTGAATGTTGTTTTCAATCGCATCGGCAATCGGTGTGATAATCTTAACCGCTTTGGGCTTGGGTTGAGGTTTTACCGGCGCAGTATAGTTGCAGATTTCAAGCCCGAGACTCTTTAAGGCTGTTTCGATCGGAATAAACAAGTCTTGCGAATCTTTTTCTTTGGAAGCTTCGTGAGAAATACCGATAATGTTTCCTCTTTGGTCGATTAATGCACCGCCCAAGCTTACGGACTGAACAAAAGTGTCAACCAAAATTTCGGCTCCGCGTTCTTCGGTCCAACGATAGCCGGTAACACGTCCTTCGTTGTCCAAATAGTTTTCGCCGTCTTCATCAAGGTTTAATAAACCAAGGGTCATGAGGATGTCTTTGTTAACCTCAGGTAACTCTAAAACCAATGGAAGAGGTTGATATTTGGTGGGTTCTTCAAGCATCAAAACAGCCACATTTTTGGTTGGGTTTACTCTGAAAGCCGAAGCTTTGAGTTCACGACCATTAACGGTTTTGAGGTTGTATTTGTTGTTGTCTTTCTGGATGAGATCGGCTGAAGTTAGAACCATGTTATCGGCAATGATAATGCCTGATCCTTTTTGGCCGGCTGAGTTTTCAACCATTACCATTGATGCTCGCAACTTATACAAATTGTGCGGGTCCAGATCTTCAAACGGAGGGTTATTCTCAATGCAGAAATTGTTGTTTACCGAAGCGAAAGAATTTTCATCAACTTCGTTTATTTCAATGTTGGTGCCGGTTGCACTTGAACCACCGTCTTCGACGATTTCACCGGATTTGGCTGCATCAATCTCCAGCGGAATATCAACAAAATAATCTTCACCGGGGGATAGTTTTTGTTCGTTTTTAACAATTGTTTCGTTGTTAATTTCTGCAGTTTGGCAATCATCAACAATAGTGATGTTTTCTTCGTTGATTGCCGATTGACAAGAAGCATCTGCTTCTCCGCAAACAGGAGTCATTTGAACGGAATGGTCGCATTCTTGAAGCATGTTGATTGCTGCAAGTTCATCAGCATACTGCGAATCGAAACAATTGACACAGTCTCGTTTTCCTGTGAGGGCGGCAAGTTGGGCGGCAATATCTGCAGGACAAACTCTTTGTGATAAAGTTTCGTTCAAACAGCTTATTTCCGGCAATTTGGTTAAAGCATCTTCAAACGCACGTTCAACAAGCAAAGTTTCGCCGTTGGGTTCGCCTTCCGCAACTTGTCCGTAGCCGGTGGTTGTGCCTTTGCAATAAACTTCGTCTTTTGACAAGTTCATAACACGCCACACAACCGTAATTTCTGATGAGCCGGTGCGAAGTTTTTTGTTTTGGGCTTCTTCCCAATCAAATTCATCACAAATATTCATGAAATAGTCGGTTATTTCGGCAGTGATGATATATTCAGGGTGAGGTAATTTGTCCGAATCGTGATAATATACATTTGACGGATCAACAACCACAGGGTAGTAATCATTTAGAGTTTCGTAGAAAACATTAAAGAAATGCATGTCTTTTTGCATTGAACGTCCTTGGTTCAAATATGCATTTTTGGTTTCTCTGCGGCATCCGAAAAGGCGGAAATGGTAGTTGCCGAGTTTTGTTTGAAATTCGTCGTATTTGTGGCTTTTTTTGATGCGAAAATCAACATTTTCAAGCTTTATGGGGGCATAAAAGTCACGACTCTTATGCAGTAGAGAATATGCTTCTTTTTGTTCGTCGTTGATTATTAAGCTTTTATAGCGAACCTTGGCATTGTCCTGTATGTAGGAAATGCGGCGAACAGGTTTGTTCTTGGATGATTCGCACATACAATCGAAGATACCCAAAGTAGACTCGGCATTGGGATCGCACATACAGGGAATTAATTCGGGACTTTCTTTGCTGCATGCAGATAACCAGAACAAAGAAGATAAAAGTGTCAGCGACAATTTTTTATGCATTTTAAGACAAACTCCAATATATCATCAAAAATATCGGCTTTGACGGTATGACAAAGCTTCAGCTATATGCAGTTTAAGTATTTTTGATTCATTTTGCAAGTCCGCAATTGTTCTTGCTAACCGCAAAGTGCGATGATAGGCTCTGGCCGAGAGAGAATTTTTTTCGGCGAAAGCTAAAAGGAGTGCTTCGGCATCTTTTTCTAAAACGCAAATTTCCTCTAAAAGCTTGCCTTTCAGAGCAGAGTTAGTATGAACAGAATGTTCGCCCAATGAATGTAATCTTTGTTTTTGAATCTCGCGAGCTTGAATTACTCGCCTTTGGATAACTTTTGAAGATTCGCCTTTCTTGATGTCGGCAAGCTCCCAAGGACTAACTGCAGGAACCTCAATTTTGATGTCAATACGGTCTAAAAGAGGACCTGATATTTTGGCCATATAGTCTTTGGCACATTGCGGTGCTCGATTGCATTCTTTTTCTTTTTGCCCCATATAGCCGCAACGGCATGGGTTCATGGCAGCAATAAGTTGAAAATTTGCCGGATAAGAAGTGTGAGCATTAACGCGAGATATTTGAATGTTGCCGGTTTCCAAAGGTTGGCGCAAAGCTTCTAAAGTGGGGCGGTTAAATTCAGGAAGTTCGTCTAAGAAAAGGACCCCGTTGTGTGCCAGCGAAATTTCTCCCGGAGTGCCTTTGCGTCCGCCGCCGACTAAGGCCGGAGTGGAAGCGCTATGATGCGGATCGCGAAACGGGCGGTCAAAACAAAGATCGGAATTTTTCAATTCGCCGGAGATTGATTTTATCATTGAAGTTTCCAAAGCTTCTTCAATGCTCATCGGGGGAAGAATCGATGGCAAACGGGATGCCAACATAGATTTACCGGACCCGGGAGGACCGATCATCAAAAGATTGTGTCCGCCGGCTGCTGCAATTTCCAATGCGCGTTTGGCTGTTTCTTGTCCCTTAACATCAGCCATATCCAAAGCGGAAATTTGCGATGATGTTTGTTTGATTTCCGGATAGGATAGGGTTTCGCTTCCTTTAAGGTGATTAATCAGATTAACCAAATGAGGAGCCGCTATAATGTCTTTTACTTTTGCCCAAGCTGCTTCCGATCCGCAAGTTTCGGGGCAGATGAGTCCCATGTTATTTTGAGCGGCGTAAACAGCAACAGGTAAAACTCCGTTTACCGCCAAAATTTCACCACCTAATCCCAGTTCTCCCAAAATCATGTATGATTTCAGTTTTTCTGTCGGAACAATGCCCATAGAACTTAAAATAGCTAAAGCAATCGGGAGGTCAAAATGAGAGCCTTCTTTTAAGAGATCTGCAGGTGCAAGATTTACGACAATGCGTTTGGGCGGAAGCTGAAGTCCTGCCGATTGCATGGCAGCACGAACTCGCTCTTTACTTTCGGCAATGGCTTTGTCGGGAAGTCCGACGATTATAAAATTGGGAAGTCCGGAGGAAATTTGCACTTGTAAATCAACTTTAAGGACTTCAAGCCCGTTAAAAGTGAGAGTGTTAATGTGAGTTAACATTGCGCCATATCCTTACCAACGAGGTGTTTTTTCGCCATCACGCCAACGTCTGGTAGGGTATGTTTCAACGGTCAGAAAATCGTATTTGGCGGGTTTTTGAGGAATATCGCGCATACGAGTGAAACCTTGGGTTTCGTAAAAAGATGCACATTCTTCGGCCGTGTAATCGGAATTGGAATAGCAATAAATTATGGTGCGAGTATGAATGTTTTGTAAGCCGATTGAGCTATCGCTTGCAACAGAAGCATCTGATATACCAAGCCCCAATGACAACAACGAAAAAAAGATGATTTTTTTTGATAACATGTCGTTAATTTCCCGAATTCCACCAATTTTAGAAAGAATGTAACATTAAAAGATTAAATCTTCATTAAAAATTATGTATAAAATACTTGCAAAATAAAGATTTTGTGTTATAAGACACTTCGTCCTTGCCGCAACAAGTGAATGTTTGCGGCTATACAAAAAGGCGGCTCGGGTTGAAGAGCAGGGGAAATATGTTTCTTTGTTCGGCTAACTCGGGTCAATTGTTGAGAATCCATAAGGAGTTAAAATTAAAATGAATAAATATGAAAGCGTGTTGATTGCACGTCAAGATTTGGGCGCTTCACAAGTTAATGCTTTGGTTGACAGCTTGAAAGAAGTTGTTTCTGCTCAAGGCGGTGAAGTTGTTCGCGTTGATAACTGGGGTTTGAAAAACCTTGCTTATCGTATTAAGAAAAACCGTAAAGGCCATTATGTTCTTTTGAATATTGCTGCTCCGGCTCAAGCTGTTGCAGAATATGAACGTGTTATGCGCGTTAATGAAGACATTATCCGTTATATGACCATCAAAGTTGAAAACTTCTCTGAAGTTTCTTCAAACTCTGACGGTGTTGATTCGGTTGTTGAAGAATAGGAGAATATAAAATGGCTAAACAAGTATTCTTTAGAAGAAAAAAAAGCTGCCCGTTTTCAGGTGAAGACGGACTTAAAATCGACTACAAAGATGTAAAATTGCTTTCTCGTTATATTTCCGAAAAAGGCAAAATCATTCCAAGTCGTATCACTTCAGTTTCGGCTAAAAAACAAAGAGAATTGGCTAAAGCTATTAAAAGAGCTCGCTATCTCGGTTTGTTGCCCTATGTTGCAATGTAGTTTGAGGGAGAAAAATTATGGAAGTTATCTTGCTTGAACATGTTGAAAAATTGGGCAAAATGGGCGAAAAAGTAAACGTTAAAAACGGTTATGCCCGTAACTATTTGTTGCCTCAAGGCAAAGCTTTGCGTGCAACAGAAGCAAACTTGGCTGTTTATGAACAACAAAAAGCCGAATTGGAAGTAAACAACAAGAAATTGCTTGAAAAAGCATCTGAAATTGCTGAATCTTTGAAAGGTTATTCTGCAGTATTGATTCGTCAAGCTGCCGAAACAGGTCAACTCTACGGTTCAGTTACAATTCGTGATATTGCTCAAGCTGTTAAAGAAGCCGGATATGCTGTTGAACGCCGTCAGGTTTTCTTGGACAAAGCTATTAAAGATTTGGGTGTTTACCAAGTTAAATTGAATTTGCACCCGGAAGTTAGTCAAACAATTTTGGTTAACGTTGCAAGAACCGAAGATGATGCTAAGAAACAAGCTAAGGCTTATGAAAACACTTAATTCGTTTTTTAGTTAAAGAGAAAGCTCCAAGAAAATCTTGGAGCTTTTTTTTGTTTTTAATTGATTGCCGTGGTTAAAAATGATTCTTTTCAGATATAACAGTTTTCAGTTAATTATAAAATTTCAAATTTTTTTATATCAAGTTAAAAATCTCTTGATTTGTTCAAGGGATTATAAAGTTTTGTTTGAAATTTATTCCTGATATAGTGAGCTTTGTTTGTATTTTGAAATGGCAAAGCGAGTTAAAACACCTATTACAGCGGCTAATGGAACTGCCATCATCAAACCTAAAAAGCCAAGCAATACACCGCCGGCCAGCAATGCAAACATAACCCAAACAGGATGAAGCCCGATAGAATCTCCGACGAGTTTCGGGGTGAGAAAGTTGCCTTCCAAAAATTGACCAACGGCAAAAACGCCGACAACCTGCGCAATAGGAATCCAAGTATCAAATTGGGCAAAAGCAATTCCGATTGCAGTGATGAAACCGACAATGGAGCCGACATAAGGGATGAATGATATGATGCCGGCAATAAAACCGACCAACATTCCAAGATCTAAGCCGACAAATGTTAGACCTATGGCATAGAATGATCCTAACAAAACGCATACGGAAAGTTGTCCGCGGATGAAAGCAGAGATGATTTTATCAATGGCTTTGGCTTGGGTGCGGATTTCTTTTTTATGGTTTTTAGGTAACAGGCTGTCAACTTTTTTAACAAAATCGTTCCAATCTCGAAGCATATAAAATGCAACGACCGGAGTAATTAAAAGCAAAGAGATGATGTTGAACAGAGCATAGCTGCTGGTAATCAGTTTACGCAGAACATTGCCTAATAGTTTTAGACCGTTTGACATATTGCCTTGAAGATATTCGCGGATTTTTTCTCTGCTCAAACCTGGGAAATTGTCTTGCAGGTTAACAACAACCGGTTCAATTTTTTTGCTTAATGCTGCCATATATTGCGGGACAGCAGAGATGAAATCGGCAAGTTGTTCGTCTATCATGCCGGCAAGGGCAACAACTGCCGGAATTAGGATAATTGCAACTAGAAACAAAACCAAGCAGGTGGCAGTTGTGCGGTTTAATTTTAATTTTTCAAAACGTGATGCCAACGGGTCCAACAAGTATCCGATAATTATGCCTACAACGAAAGGCAGAAGGACTGAACGCAAAGCATAAACCAAAGCGGCAAATACCGCAAAAAGAGTAAGCCAGAAAATCCAGTTTTTATTTTCGGTTTTGGGCATGGTGTTTATTCTCCGATTTTTTCCAAAAGCATGTAGTTGTCGTTGTTAATCAGGCGATATCCTTGACGTTTTAGCAGGTTTTGTAAGGTGTTGATATCACCGGTAAACCAAATTTTGAATTGGGCTTTTTTAGGAGCCATAGCTTGAACCTGCATATTGGTTATTTCGTTTAATCCCTTGATTTTTTGTTCGGCGGTAATCCAATCGCCAAGAGAATTGAAAGGAAATAAAACGGTGAGTTCGTTTTCTTGAACGGCTTGCTCCATACTGGCTTTTAAGATGCGTTCTTCAATTTGGATTTTACTCTCAACAACAGCATTATCAAAAAGTTCATCGCCGCTCGATTTGGTTCCGGCAACTTCAATGTTAAAATGTTCTCCGGAAAGAGATGTGGCTGTGATTATAATTCCTTCAACACCGTTATAAGAGGCATCTAAGATATAGACATCGTTGCTACCGGAAATTGTTTGCAGGCGTTCCATGGCAAACGAATCGGATACGGAAGCTTTGTTTGCATCGATAGCTTCCATGTTCGAAGCGGTGTTTGCTAAAGACAAAAATTTGATTGCAGAAGAGCTTTGAGCTTTGTCCCATGCTTGTTTCCACGGGTTATCCGCTTCCCAAAGCATCGGTTTGTCATCGGAAAATTCACGGAAAATAGGGACAATCAGTATAGATGTATCTTTTTTGTTAACCAAAGGAATTTCGCGTTCTTCCATATATTGTTTTAAAAGTTCTTCATTGATGACTATTTTAAGGTCTGCCATATAGCGAACATCGGATGTTTTTTCGTTTAAGACTGAGGTTTCCTTAATGAAATTTAAAATTTGATTTTCGTTAAGTTTGGCAATTTTTTCGGATCCGACGGAGGTTGAAATTTTGCGAGCAACAGCATTAACCGCAGCTACAGATGCACTGCTCATTGCTTTTTCACGAGCAATGGAAGCATTTTTATCGGTAACGTCAACTTTAATTTCAACGGTAAAACGCTCGTCTGCAGACAAAGCGTTATGAGAAAATAACAGACAGCAACAAATAAGGCATAAAACCAACTTATTCAATTTTATACTCCTCTAAAATCAGAAAATTTCGATGGATGTGAAGAAAAAGGCTATTTCACGAGCGGCACTTTCTGGAGAATCCGAACCGTGAACCGAATTTTTATCGATTGATAAAGCAAAGGTTTTGCGAATAGTTCCTTCTTCGGCAACATCGGGATTAGTTGCTCCCATAATTTTGCGATATGAGCTGATGGCGTTTTCACCTTCCAAAACTTGGACAATTATCGGAGCTGAGCTCATGAATGTTACCAAGTTTTCAAAAAATCCTTTACCTTGGTGTTCGGCATAGAATTTTTGTGCTTGTTCTCTGGAAAGCTTAACCATTTTTTGAGCCACAATCTTGAGTCCGGCATTTTCAATCATTGCATTGATTTGACCGGTTATATTACGCGTTGTGGCATCCGGTTTGATTATTGAAAGAGTTTGTTCCATGGTTTGGGACCCTAATTTTTATGTTAACACAAATATAACATACAATACTTTATACAAATAAGCAAAAGATATTTTGACTTTTTATAAAGAAAGTTGTTTATTATATGAAAATTATTTTTTTTAAGAGAGAATGAAAGGTGAGTAAATGACTAAATTTGTTGATTCAATCGTGGCTAAGGCTAAAGAAGGTTTTAAGACTATTGTTTTGCCGGAAGGTGAAGATGAAAGAGTTTTGGAAGCCGCTTATAATGTAACAAAAGAAAAAGTGGCAAAGATTATTTTGCTCGGTGATGAAGTTGAAATAAAAAATAAGATGACTGCAAAAGGTTGGAGTTTTGACGGTATTGATATCATCAATCCGAAAACATCGCCGAAACTTGAAAAATATGCAGAGTTGTTTTATGAACTTCGCAAAGAAAAAGGAATCAGCAAAGAAGATGCAATGAAGTTTGCGCTTGATAATAATTATTTCGGAACATTGATGATGAAATCAGGCGATGCCGACGGTATGGTTTCGGGGGCAGCTCATTCAACTGCCGATACAGTTCGTCCGGCGTTGCAGATTATTAAATCATCGCGTAAGGATATGGGGGTTTCTTCATTCTTCTTTATGGATAAAGGAGAAGATACTTATGTGTTTTCCGATTGCGGAATCGTGGTTGATCCGACAGAGCAAGAATTGGCCAATATTGCAATTCAGGCTTCGCAGACGGCAATTCAATTCGGAATTGAGCCGAATGTGGCAATGTTGTCGTTTTCAACATATGGTTCGGGTAAGGGACCGTTGGTTTCTAAAGTGCAAAATGCAACCCAAATAGCAAAAGAAATGTTGAAAAAAGATGAATTTAAGAATTTAGGAATAAAGCTTGACGGCGAGTTGCAAGGTGATGCTGCATTGGTTGCGTCAGTAGGTGCTAAAAAGGCTCCGAACAGTGAGGTTGCAGGAAAGGCAAAAGTTTTGATTTTCCCGAATTTGGATGCCGGTAACATTGCTTATAAATTGGTGCAAAGATTGGGCGGATTTGATGCTTATGGACCGATATTGCAAGGATTGAATGCTCCGATTAATGATTTGTCTCGCGGATGTTCGGCTGAAGATATCTTCTTTACGGTTGCGCTGACGGCTGTTCAGGCAATGTAATTTTGAATGTTGTTTTTTTAATTTTTTGATAAGGGTAAATAAATGAAAAAAGTTTTGGTTTTGAATTCAGGTTCATCTTCATTAAAATATCAGTTGTTTAATGTTGATGGTGATAACTATGAAGTTGTTGCAAAAGGTTTGGCAGAACGTATTGGTATTAACGGTTCAAAAGTTGGTATTAAATATGCTGATGGAAGCAAAAAAGAAGTTGAAAAAGATTTGCCTACTCATAACGAAGCATTACAAGAGGTTTTCAATTTGTTGTTGAATGGTGCTATTGAAAATTTGAACGAAATTACTGCTGTGGGGCACCGTATTGTTCATGGTGGTGAAGTTTACGCAAAATCCGTTGTAATTGATGAAGAAGTGGTTAAGAAAGTTGAAGAATTGTCTTCTTTGGCTCCATTGCATAATCCGGCCGGTGTATTGGGTATCAGAGCTGTTGAAAAATCTTTGCCTAATGTTCCTCAAGTTGCAGTATTTGATACTGCTTTTCATCAAACAATGCCTAAAGAGGCATTCCTTTACGGTTTACCTTTGGAACAATATACAAAACATCAAATTCGTCGCTATGGAATGCACGGAACTTCTCACAGATATATTGCACAAGAAGTGGCTAAAATTATTGGTGAAAACTCAAAAGTAGTTGTTTGCCATTTGGGTAATGGTGCATCATTATCGGCTATTAAAAACGGGCAATGTATTGATACATCAATGGGCTTTACTCCGTTGGCTGGTATAATAATGGGAACTCGTTCCGGTGATATTGATCCGTATATTCCGCTTCATATTATGAAGGAACAAGAATTGAGTGTTGATGAAGTAAACAATCTTTTGAATAAACAAAGCGGTATGTTGGGTTTGACCGGATATTCGGATATGCGTGATGTTGAAGCAGCATATTTGAAAGGTGATGAAAATGCCGTTGTCGGTTTGCAAACATATGTTTATACCATTGTTAAATTTATCGGTAGCTATATTGCCGCTTTAGGTGGTGTTGACGCAATTGTGTTTACAGCCGGTATCGGTGAAAATTCTCCGATTATCAGAAAATTGATTTTGGAAAGATTAAGCTATTTGGGAATCGGCATTGATGAAGAAGCCAATGGCCGTAGAGGAAATGTTGAAGAAATTTCTACCAAAGGTTCTAAAGTTAAAGCTTTCGTTATTCCTACAGATGAAGAATTGATGATTGCTCAAGATACGGTTAATCTTACAAAATAAAAAACTTGACTGTATGTTGATAGGTGTATATATTGTCAGCATACGATTGAAAAAGGAATAGATATGTTTTTAAATATTGCTAAACAACTCAAATCTAAGAAACGTCAGGAAAATATGTTCCCGTCGTGGTTGTTTGGTATTTAAAAATATATAGAATATAAAACGCTGAAAGAACGGGAGATAAGCTCCCGTTCTTTTTTGTTTAAATGCGGAGAAAAAAATGAGTGTAATTGAAAAATATGAATTGAACAATCAAATGGTTTGGCGAGGATATTTGAATAAAATCAAAAACAGCCAAAGCAAAAATATGCCGCGTTTTGTGGTCAGGCCGTTAAATGAAACAGATTCGGCTGAAATGGAAAAATTGTCGAAAATCATTTATCAGCATTTAAATAAGGGTGAAGAGTGCTTTATTCATAAACACAATAAAAATTATTACGATAATGTTTTTAACGATAAGTCTATTCATTAT
Source organism: Alphaproteobacteria bacterium (assembly GCA_045615365.1). Classification (GTDB taxonomy): domain Bacteria; phylum Pseudomonadota; class Alphaproteobacteria; order RF32; family CAG-239; genus CAZU01. The sequence goes on along the minus strand of JAZLEQ010000018.1, from coordinate 132,728 downwards.
ATCGGAGTTTTTGTCGGAGGCTGTCTTGTGGGAATGTCTTATATAAGAGTTTGTGAAAATAAAAAAGATTTTGATAGTGAGGTTCCAAACAGTCCGATAAACTTTTTTGCAAAAAATCATAAAATGAAGGTTGCTGCTTTGGGGGCAGATAGTGTTCATCCGATGTATAGAGGAAATGGCTTGAATAAGGTTATGATTGAATGCAGAATTGAATATGCTAAAAATATGGGATGTGAAAGAGCTTTCTCAATCATTGACAGAGCAAATCATTGGAATATGGCTCCATATTTCAGTAATGGTTTTAATATGTATGCAACAAGTGTTGATCCTGCCGATGGCGGAAAGATTGCATTGATGCACAATGATTTAAGAGCGAAAGAAAATAACTATGTGCTTGGTATAAGGGTGCCGTATAACCGATATGAATTGATTGATAAAATGTTGACTAAGGATTATGTCGGAAGTGAATTTGATGCCGATACCGGATATATTAAATTTGTGCCTTACAACGGTTTTGATATGATGAATAAAAAAATGGCAATTTACAAAAATAATAGAAGTATGGAAATTTAAAATGTTTAAAAAATATGTCTTTGACAGCAAAATTAAAGGAAAAAATATTTTAGTGCTTGGAGGAGTGCATGGTAATGAAGTTGCAGGAACAAAAGCACAGAATATTCTTATGGAAAAAATTAAAAATAATGAGTTAAATTTAAAAAGCGGTTTAATAACATTTATTCCGGTTGTTAATAAAGAAGCTCAAAGGCAAGATAAACGCTTTGTTGATGTTAATTTGAACAGAGTTGTTTGTTTTCATGAAAATGCAAAGCTTAACGAAGAAAAAATTGCAAATGAGTTGATAAAAGAAATTGAAAAATGCGATGTTATGATTGATTTGCATTCAACGCATTGCAAAGGAGATGAGGCTTTTGCGTTTATGGATTATCCTAATGAAGGAAATAAAGATTTGTTGTCTTTGATTCCTGTCAGATATGCTTTGGCAGGATGGCCGAATGTGTATGAACAAAGTGAAGAAATTGAAAATTTTTGCACGGAAAAGTATGCCAATATATGCGGAAAAGTCGGTATAACGGTTGAATGCGGTTATCATAAAAGCACTGATTCTGTTGATGTTGCACTTACTTCTCTTCTTAATGTGTTTGCTTATTATGGTTTGATTGATAAAAGACATGAAATTTATAATTCTGAAATTATAAATATGAGTTCATTTTTTGTTAAAAAAGCTGAAGGAAAAATGACTAAAGAATATAAACATTTGACTAAAATAAAAAAAGGAGAAGTGTTGGCAATTTATAATAACGGGGAACAAATCGTTTCGCAATTTGACGGATATATAATAATACCGAATCATGAATGCGATATCGGGGAAGAGTGGTTTTATACGGGGAGTTAAATAAAAAAATCCTCACAAAATTGTTTGTGAGGATTTTTTTATTTATTTACTTGTTAGCCGGTAACGGTTTCGGACGAGAACGTGCCGGAGTTTCTTTAATTGATATCATGTCGGTTAAAGATACGTGAGTAACCAAGTCGCCGACAGAAATTTTGTGTTTTTTTACTTGTCCTGCGTTTACTTCAATAACGGCGCGCACAGGATCGGTTGAAATGATTTGTTCTTCCGAAAGCGGAGTTGTTGTTTCTTTTATCATGCTGATTGTAAGGTTGGGGGCAACAAAAATCATATCGAGAGGAATTTGAGTGTTTTTCATCCACATGGCTACAGGGCGAACCGGATCTATATCAAACAACATTCCTTCGTTTTCTTTGAGGTCCGTGCGGTGCATGAGTCCTGTTTTCAACTCTTCAGGTGTGCGAGCAGTTTCAACCAAAAAACGAGCTGAACCGTTTGCGGTTTTTATTACAAGAGGGGTAGTGTTTTTTTTGTTTTCTTCTTGAGAGCAGCCAAAGGCAAATAGGCAGATTAGGAAGATGGATAAAATTTTTTTCATTAAGTTTTCTCCTTAGTTGTTGTGTATTTTTCTCGGCTTCCATTCGGTTACGCGAACAGGTCCGTTTTGAGAGAGCATAATTTTTGATTTTGACAGCGATTTTGAGTTTTTGTTGATTTGTAAATATTCGGCAAATGTATCTATAATATTTGCAGGATTAACTATTGTTCCTTCTTTTATTTCCGAAAATTCACAGAATTTTTTTATGAAGGAGCTCAATTCTGATGTTTGCAAAAGGCTGTATTTTTGCCAAATGATATTTAAAAGAGAGAGGTCTTCTTCGGATAATGAATACGAAAAAGACAAAGGAAAGCCTGTTTGCATTATTTCAGACAAGGATGGTTCGTAAAAGCAATTTTTGTCGCAGACGAAAAATGAGGGAAATAGTAAGCGTTTGTTTTTTAAGAGATAATGCATTTGGCATAAAAAAATGATGTGCTTGTATTTAAGTTCGTCGAACATAAGACCGGCATGCTTAAATTTGTTAAACAGCCAAGCACCTACGGTTATTGATGAATAAAAAGTTTTTTTGCTCATTGTTCTATGTAAAATTATCGTTTGATAAATATCAGGCATATTATAATCAATTATTTAAAAATTTCAAATTGAATATTAAAAAAATAATAACTTTCTTTTGTTAATGATTTATTTGCTAAAAAATAAGTTTTTGTTCTTGTGTAAAAAGAATAATTGTTTTAGTCTTGCTCGAAGATTGTATTTTATAGAATAGATGGGATGTAGTAATATGTTGGAGCCAAATAAGTTTGTTTCTTTGTTTTTTGCACTGTTGATCTTGAACGGATGTGCATCAACGGTTTTTCCTGATTTTGAAACTGATGATGATGTTGTTGTCGATGAAGGCGGCAGAATCGAAGTGAGAAAGGTCGATGAAAGCGGAATATTGGTTGCTGATAAAGAAAACGCAGCTTATGAGGATGACGACCTGCAAGTTATTGATTTTAATGCCGAAGAAAAAGTTGAACCGGCTAAGGTTGTCAGTGTTGAAAGAGAAAATATTGCACCGTTGATTGTTGAAACTGACGAATTTTACAGTGCAGATGGTATTAAAGTTGAAGAAAAGTTTGATGTGGCAATGGCTGCAAAAGAAACTGATGTTAAAAACGAAATTAAGCTCGATGATAACAGCAAAAAAACAATGGAAAAAGTTGAAGATGCAAACTTAAGCGTCCCAACAATGCATTATTTGGCTGATATGATATATTTTGCAAACGGTTCATCGGAAGTTGATGATGAAGGTATGAAAATTTTGCGTAAGTTAGCAAGAACAATAAAAGAAATGAATGCAACGGTTGATGTATACGGGTATGCTTCTTCTCGCACAAATAATACTGATCCGGCAACACATAAGCTCGTTAATTTTGAGGTTTCGGCCAAAAGAGCTGAAAGTGTGGCTAAAATTTTAAGAAAATACGGTGTTAAGAAAGATGTAATTAATGTTCAGGCATTATCTGATTCTAAACCTTTGTATTTGGAAGTTATGCCCGAGGGGGAGCGTCTGAACAGACGAGTTGAAATTTACTTGACATACTAAAAAAACAAAATGGATGATTCTTTAAATAATAGTGTTTCTTTGGGGGGAAATTTATGGAAAATTGCCCAATCGGATGAGCGTTTGTCTGAGGTTATTGCTCAAAAATTCGACTTGCCCTATATTGTTGCAAAAATTTTATCGCTTCGCGGAATTTGTGTTGATGAAGTTGAAAGTTATTTGAATCCGAAATTGGCTACACTTATGCCTGATCCGTATGTGTTGAATGATATGCAAAAAGCTGCGGAGAGGATTGCTACAGCCGTAGAAAAAAAACAAAAAATTGCCATTATTGGTGATTATGATGTTGACGGAGCAACTTCAACATCGGTTATGAAATTGTTTTTGAGAGCTGTCGGTGTGGAGCCTGATGTTCATATTCCTGACAGAGATGAGGGATATGGGCCGAGTAAACAAGCGGTTGATGATTTTAAGAAAACGGAAGCGGAACTTTTGCTTACATTAGATTGCGGGACAACAGCTTTTGAACCGTTAGAGTATGCGGCTTCTTTGGGAATGGATGTTGTTGTTTTAGATCACCATGAAGCAGAAGTGAAACTGCCCAAAATTTATGCGGTTGTTAACCCAAAAAGACTTGATGAAACAAATGATTATCCGTTTTTGAAATATATGGCTGCCGTAGGAGTTGTTTTTATGACGATTGTTGCGGTTAATCGTGTTTTGCGGCAAAGAGGTTTTTATGGGAAAAATATTGAAGAACCAAATCTGAAAAATTGGATTGATTTGGTGGCTTTGGGAACAGTTTGCGATGTTGTGCCGTTGAAAGGGTTGAATAGAGCATTTGTTAAACAAGGACTTAAGGTTTTGGCGTTGCGAAACAATGTAGGCTTGAAAAACCTGATGGATAAGGCAAATATTTCGGAAGAACCCAATGCTTTTCATTTGGGATATGTGCTAGGACCGCGAATTAATGCTTGCGGAAGAGTGGGCGATGCAGATATGGGAAATCAGCTTTTGTGTTGTGAAAGCGATTATCAAGCACAGCTTTTGGTTGATAAATTGAATGAATTTAATGCTTATCGTAAGGATATTGAAAACCATGTGCTGTTATCGGCTATAGAACAAGTTGAAGGAACTCCTCAAGAATATCCGATTGCTTTTGTTTACGGAAAAGATTGGCATCAGGGGGTTATCGGAATTGTTGCCGGACGTTTGAAGGAAAGGTATAATGTGCCGTCTTTCGTGATGTCAGTAGAAGCGGATGAGGTTAAAGGATCGGCACGTTCAGTTTCTCAGGTTGATTTGGGGGCGTTGATTATTGCGGCTAAAGAAAAGGGGATATTAACAAAAGGAGGCGGCCATATAATGGCGGCAGGTTTTTCTCTGACGGAAGATAAAATTGAAGAATTTAAAAAATTTGTCGGCGAATATGTTGTGGCAAAATCGGGAAGAGAAGCGGTTATTCCGGAATTGGAGGTTGATGCGGTTTTGGATGTTGGAGGGGCTAATATTGATTTGGCCGATTGTTTGGAAAAATTAGAACCGTTCGGAGCCGGTAATCAGGAGCCTGTTTTGATGCTTAAGGGGGTTAAAATTATAAGGCCGGCATTAATCGGAACAGGACATGTTAAATGCGTTTTAATATCGGATAACGGAGCGTCAATAAAAGCGATTGCATTCAGGGTCGGAGATAATCAGATAGGAAATGCAATGTTAAATGCAAAAGGTGAAAAATTTGATGTGGCGGGAATTTTACGGCACGATCGTTGGAACGGAAAAAATGATGTTCAGTTTATAATAAGTGATGTGAGAAAATCATGTTAGAAAGTTTGGAGAAAACAGATAATGGCAAATAAAAAAGCAATAGCGAGAGCAAAAAATATTCAGAAGATTAAAAAAGAGAGATTGGAGAAGGAACGTAAAGTTTTTATGGCTTTCGGTTCAAAGCTGAAGGCTTATTTGTTTACGGGAATTTTAGTTACCGCTCCGGTGGCGATAACTTTTTATTTGGCTTATAAATTCATTTTGTGGGTTGATGTTTTTGTTTATAAGCTTTTGCCGCCGCAATATAAATTGGACAGTTATTTGCCGATAACTATTCCGGGGTTAGGACTGATTGTATTAATTATGTTCCTAATGTTGGTAGGTATGTTTGCGGCCGGTTTCTTAGGCAGATTTTTTATTCGCTTGGGAGAATGGTTTGTGGCAAAAATGCCGTTGATTTCATCGGTGTATTCATTGTTGAAACAAATATTCGAAACTGTTTTTTCCAATAAGACACAGGCTTTCAAGAAAGTTGTAATGCTTGAATATCCGAGAAAGGGAATTTGGATTTTGGGTCTTGTGAGTGCAGATTTGGAAGGGGAAATAGAACAAAAATTGCCAGATGAGATGGTTAATGTGTTTATCCCTACAACTCCTAACCCAACATCAGGATTTTTGATTTTTGTCCCCAGAAAAGATATTATTGAAATGGATATGAGTGTGGAGGAAGCAATTAAGTTTATTGTTTCCGGCGGTTTGGTCGAACCCAAAAAGGATAAATAAGCTTTATTTTATCATATGTTTATGAAACCCGTAATCGGAGGAGATGCTTCGCCCGATTGATGCTATTTTTTGTTTAAGATTTGTAAGGTTTTTATCGGGTGTGGCATTGGTTGAAGATTTTCCGGGATATATCTCGTAGTGTTTGCGATATTCATTCAGAGTAACATTGGGCATAATCACATTGGCTCCGGCTTGCAAAGCCATCAGTTGACCGTTTGGTTCGAGTGTTTCCATGGCGGTTGTGGCTGGGATGTTGATATCCGGCAAAAGCAGGCGGGTTATGGCCATTACTTTAAGCGATAAATTGAGTTTGCCTCCTTGTTCGATTTTTAAGGGGGTGTCGGGATGAGGAATAAACGGGCCAATTCCAATCATATCGGCATTAATTTTTTGAAAGAAAAGAATATCGTCGGCAATACTTGCAATCGTTTGTTCGGGAAGGCCTACCATTATGCCGGAGCCAACTTCCAATCCGGCATTTTTGATATCTGTTAAACATTGAAAACGGTTGTCCCAACTCATATCCGGATCAAGCTTGTGATAAAGGTTTTTATCGGTGGTTTCAATTCGCAATAAAAAGCGGTCGGCACCGGCATTTTTATAAGCGATGTATTCATCCAAGTTTTTTTCGCCGATACTTAAGGTGAGGGCGACATCAAGCGTTTTGATTTGTTTGATTATTTCGCACATTTTTTCTTTTGAAAAAAACATATCTTCGCCTGATTGCAGAACGATTGTTTTAAGTCCTAAATTTTGTGCGGCATATTGTGCTAAATTGAAGATTGTTTGACTGTTCATGCGGTAACGATTAACATTTTTATTATCACGTCTCAGGCCGCAATATAGGCAGTTGTTTTTGCAAAAGTTGGAAAATTCAATCAACGCACGGAGATGAATTTCATCGCCGACAAATTGTTTTCTTATATAATCGGCGGCATTAAAAAGTTGTTTGTCGCAAGAATCGTCGTTTAGTATTTTGATTATTTCTTCTTTTGAAAGAGAATGAGTGTTTATGGCTTTTTGGATTAAATTTTGCATCGGTAATTATTCCTAAACTTTTTTGCTAATATAATATGATAAATTATAAAAAGCCATTGCTTTTTTTTGAGTAAATGTATTTTATATAAGTATGTGATTAAAAGAAAAATAAGGAAAGTTTGATATGAAGTTTTTTGCATCGTTGTTTGCCTTGTTGTTGGTTGCAGGGAAAGCTGTTGCTAATCCTGCTTGTGCGGTTTGCACCGTTGCGGTAGGAGCATCTTTGGAAGTTGCTCGCCGATATGGCGTTGATGATGCGGTTGTGGGGGTTTGGGCCGGTGCATTTTTATCGCTTTTGGGGTATTGGTTGATATTGTGGTGCGATAAGAAAAATTGGCATTTTTTCGGAAGAGATTTTTTGATGATGGCAATTTCTGTCGGATCAATCGGTTTTATGTATATGACAATGCCATATCAAGCAAAGGTTATCGGAATTTTCTATATGGATCCGTTGTTGTTTAGCACAATTTTAGGTGCGCTTACTTTTATTTATGTTTCAAAATTTTATCAATGGATGAAAGCAAGAAACGGTGGTCATGCACATTTTCCGTTTGAAAAGGTTGTATTGCCGGTTGCTGCATTGGCAATATTGAGTGTTTATTTTAATTATTTTCCTATCGGCGTTGAATTGGCACCGGAAAGCGGTTTGCTTGATGCTTCGGGATTGTATGAATTTTCGGGAGAAAAATAAATGAAAAAAGCAAAAGATGTAAAAGAATTCGTGGAAAGAATTGATGCCTCAAAAAAGGTTAATCCTAAAGATTTGTCGTCGGATCAGGATTTGACTATTGCAATTATGAACCTTATTTCAATCGAAGAACATTTGGTTTTTTCCGGAGCAAAAACAGGTAAAAACAGTTTTTATGATTTGATTGAAAATGTGAGAGAATTACGCAAAAATTTAATGCAAAGAGTTATTCCCGAATATGAAGGCGAAGTTTGGTGTATTTCAAAACACTTGTTGGCTTCATCAATGCGTCTTATGGAGGTGGGAACTAAACAACAATCTTTAGGAAACAAAGATTTGGCATATAGTTTGTTTAATCAGGCATATGATTTGTATTGTCTGTTTTGGGGACTTAATATGAAGATGCTTGATGTATCTGATGTTAAGTGGGTTGAAGACAATATGGAAGATATTAAAAAGATTTCCGCAAAGTTGGAAGAAAACAAAGCACCTGTTAAAAAGAAAGAAGTTGAGGTTAAAGAAGAGGGCGGTGCTTTCAGCAAGATGAAAGCTTTTGTCAGAAAAGCAGTTGATTGTTGTATTGAATAAATAAAATCAGGATTATTAAAAAAAGAAAAACCACATTAGAGATAATGTGGTTTTTCTTAAGGGAGTTTTCAGAGTTTTTTTATTTTTTTTTCTTAGAACTTGTAGTTCATAGAAAAGCCAATCATATGAACTTGGTTCTTATAATCGGCAGTGTAGCCTTTACGTCCACCGGCATCAGTTGCAGGTAAGTCAACACTGGCCGGACGAGCTTTGATGAAAGTATAAGCAGCATCAAAGGTCAGATTTTCATTGTATTTATAGCCAACACCGGCAGAATACCACATACGACGAGAATCCGGAACGCGAGGTGTGCGATAATCTAAACGAACAGCAGATTCGTCATAAGCGATACCAGCACGAATTTTCCATTGGTCGTTAACATTGTAGCTTGCGCCCAAAGCATAGAAATTTGCATCTTCCCAATGTTCGGGAGTTGTGCTCAGCAAGTATGATGTTCCTTTAGGGAAATCTTTGCCGTAGATATCGATACTGTCAAAAGAATTCCAGAACACTTTTTGATATTCGGCCATAACTTCCCATTTGTCGTTGATTTTGTGGAAACCGCCAACTGACAACATAGCAGGAGTATCAATACGAGCAGAGATGTCTTGGTTTAAGTATGATACCGGTAATTTAGATTCAATCTCGCCTTTCAATTTGTGATTGATTTCACTACGGTAGTTAACACCGATACGGGTGTTTTCGTTGAATTCATACATAGCGCTCAGTTGATAGCCGATATCAACAGTTTCGCCTTCAACTTTGGTGTATGAAGATGCGCCCATTCCCAATACGGAGTTTGACAATTTGGCTTTGAAGTATTGAATCGGCAAACCTACACCGAGAGACAATTTGTCAGTAGCTTTGTAGGCAACCATCGGGGTTGTGGTTACGGCAGTAACTTTTGAAGTTAAACCATGATCAGAACCAGCCCAATTGCGGTCTTTATATTTGGTAACCATTCCGAAAGGAACGTTTACGCTGATGCCCATAACGGTTTTGTCGTTTAATTGATGAGACGCACTCAAATTAGGAGCAATAGCTGCGCGAACGATGTTGTCAACATCAGAATCGGGAGTGACGCCAGCTCTTTTAACATTGCGGGCTTTTGCTTCAGGAGCGATGTGAGTTCCACCGATGTGAACTTGAGTGCCTTTGTGCTTTGTTAAGCCGGCAGCGTTAAAATATGAATATGAAATATTTTCTGCTCCGGCAGTTGCACCGGCGAATGCGTTGCCCAATGCAGCGGCAGATTGTTCACGAAGGTTGAAGCCTGCGGCATTGGCATTTGAAATTGCTATAATACCTGCTAAAGCGGTATATGTAAGTAGTTTTTTCATAAGTATAATGTCCTTTTTGTTAAAACACACAAGAGGGGTTATAAAACAAAAAAAACAATTTGTCAATCAATCGATTGAATAAATGTGAATATTATTTTTTCAGATAGTCTAAAATGAAGTCAATTTGGGAGCTAGTGTATTGTAAAAGCTTGTTTTGTTCTGTTTCATTATAGTCTTCCCAGCTCATTAATTTGCAGATGGAATCTTTGCGAGAAGCAAAAACAAATAGCTGCGAAAATAAGGGAACAATGTAAAAATAGCAGTCTTTAATATCAATCTTTTCAGAGCTTGCAAGGTGAAGAAGATTGGCCATACGGTCATGAACAGGGCGAATCAACTCATCGTATAAAATATTAAATTCTTCTGTGGGACTCGAATATTCGCTTAAGAAAACCTTTTTAATGTCGGGCGATATATCTTTATTGCAAAGAATGTTTAAGAATTTTTCCGACATTTCTTTCAGCAATTTACGAGCCATTTCCGGATTTTTTAGTTCGATAACATTTTGATAACTATTTGTCAGTTCAGCGGTTTTATGATTGATTGTGTCAACAATTTTTTTAAGGGCCGCAGTGTAAATTCCTTTTTTTCCGCCGAAGTAATAAAGGATTGATGATATATTAATATTTGCCTTGGCGGCAATATCACGGGTTGAGGCTCCTCCGAAACCATTTTTGGCAAATTCTTCAAAAGCACTTAAAAGCAGCTTGGTTTTTGAATCGTTGGCCATTAAAGTTCACTCCTTATTAATATGTATGTTGTGCACATGTCGGTTGTTTTAGCATAAGATTTTTAAAAGACAATATTCTTTTTATCCACTTTGGTATAAAATGATAAAAAATTATAAAAATCAATATGATATCCGTTAAATCGATTGATTGAATTTGAGAGGAGCATTTTTTCTCTTTACATATGCGGTGATTTAAAGTTAAAAATATGTTAACAAGAACTATTGGAGGATTTACTTGTGAGAAATATTGTTAGGTTTTGTTTGCGTGTTGTGTTTAACGTTTTTAAGGTGAGATGCAATATTCAGTTTGATGAAAATAAACTTCCGACAAAGGCGGTTTATATTTCTAACCACGTGTCTTTCTTAGACCCAATTATGTTGTTTGCATTTTTACCGGGGAATCCCATTTTTGCGTTGAACGGGCACCTATATCGTAATAAATGGATTAGGATGTTGATGCAGACAGCCGATGTGATGCCGTTTAATCCGATTGAACCCGGCGATTTGAAAGAACTTATCGCAAAGATTGATAGTGGCAGATGCTGTGTTATGTTTGCTGAAGGTCGTATGACAGATAATGGCGGGTTGATGAAAATTTACGAAGCTCCCGGGTTGGCAGCCGATAAGTCGGGTGCTCCGATTGTGCCGGTTTGGATTGATGGTCCGCAATTCGGTTATTTCTCAAAAACAAAGGGAAAATTGCCTCATCGTCCGTTGCCGAGAATTACAATTACGGTAAGAAAACCTGTTAAATTTAAGTTGAAAGATGAATTGCGTCGTCAACGTGACCATATCAGCAACGAAGTTTATATGATTATGCGTGATATGTGTTTTGATGCTGCTCATAACGAGAATATTTCGTTGTTTGCGATGTTGATGAAAGTGGCTAAAGTAAACTCCAAGCAGGGTTGGTTTCGTCGTGTTAAATTTTTTGAAGATATTAACCGCGAACCAAACTCATATAAGGATATTGTTATTAAATCTTTTGTTTTGGGACGTTTCTTTAAAAAGATGACGAATCCGGAGGAGCACGTTGCGTTGTTGTTGCCTAATGCGTTGGCAACGGTTTGCACTTTCTTCGGTTTGTCTGCATATAACCGTGTTCCGGTTATGTTGAACTTCTCGGTGGGTTCGAAAAATATGGTGTCGATGTGTAATACTGCGCAAGTTAAAACAGTTATTACATCACATATGTTTATTCGTAATGCCAAGATGGAAGATGTGATTGATGAATTGCGCAAAGCCGGTTACAAAATCTTTTATTTGGAAGAACTGCGTAAACATCTCACCTTGAAAGATAAGTTGGGTGCATATATCAGATATAAAACCAAACGTGTTCCTCATCCGGAAGGCGGAAACAGAAAAGCAGTCATTTTGTTTACTTCCGGTTCGGAAGGTGCTCCTAAGGCAGTTGTGTTAAGTCATGAAAATATTATTTCAAACGTTGATCAGTTGAGCTGTATTGAAACATTAACAACTAAGGATATTTTGCTTAACGCGCTTCCGATGTTCCATAGTTTCGGCTTAACAGTGGGAACTTTGTTCCCAATGTTCAGAGGTTCAAAATTGTTCCTTTATCCGTCGCCGTTGCATTATCGTATTATTGCTGAGCTTTCTTATGAAATCGGTGCAACTGCGTTGCTTGGAACAGACACCTTCTTCCGCGGATATGCTAAAATTGCTCACCCGATGGATTTCCGTAGTATCAGAATTATGTATGGCGGTGCTGAAGCCGTTAAACCTGATACTCGCAACCTTTGGGGTGAAAGATTGGGAGTCAGTGTTAAAGAAGCTTACGGTTCAACCGAATGCGCTCCGGTGGTTACTGCAAATAACTGTATTTTCAATCGTTTCGGTTCTATCGGTAAGTTGTTGCCTAAAATTCAGCACAAGATTGTTCCGGTTGACGGAATCGAGAAGGGCGGAGAGCTTTGGGTTAAAGGTCCGAATGTGATGATGGGATATATTATGCCTGATAATCCCGGAGTTTTGGTTCCGCTTAAGGATGGTTGGTATCATACCGGCGATGTGGTTGAGATTGATGAAATCGGTTTTGTTTATATTCGTGACCGTATCAAACGTTTTGCTAAAGTCGGGGGTGAGATGGTATCGCTTAATGCCGTTCACGAAACAGTTGTTAAAGCTTTGGAAGCTGACGGTGTTGAGTGGGCTTATGGTATTGTTGCCGTTCCTCATGAGACCAAAGGTGAGCAAATTGTTCTTGCTACCAACAATAAAAAAGCCACCAATGATCGTTTGCATACTTACATTAAGCAAAATGGATTGCCCGAACTTTATCTTCCGCGCACTATTGTTTATCGCGAATCGTTACCTGTATTTGCAACAGGTAAAGCAGATAATGTGACGTTGAAGAAGGAGGTTATGGCTGAATTAAAAATAGCTTAAAAGTTTGTATAACGGCTCATCTAAAGCCAAAATTTCAAATAGTCGGCTCGGTCACGTAGGCTTATCTACGCTCACTCGCCGACTTTTTTATTTTGATTTTATTTATCGGTTATAAGTATTTCGAATCTTTTGTCGTAAAAGGAAAGTAATCTTTTGAATTTTGTAAAAGAAACTTTGTTTCCTTTTTCAATTTCGTTTATTGAATTTAGTGATAAATCGCAGTGTAGGGCAACATCAGCTGTTGCTAATCCTTTTTCTATGCGAATTTTTCTTAAATTGGCGCCCAAATTTTTTAATACTTCGGCACGAAAAGATTCTGTCATTTTCATAAACTCCCGTTTGATTTTGTTAAAACAAAACCGCCTTTTTAATCAAAAAAGGCGGGGAGTTCGAAACTGCAAAAGAACAGTCTGAGTCATTCGAGCATAAGCCTTATATCCTCAGCTCCCCATTTGGAGATGTTCTTACTTCTTTTGGGAGTTTCGACACTCCGCAAAGGCAACTCGTCTTTGCGAAATCTAAGCTAATAGATTTTAAGTAATTTGGCAAGAATATTTTTTTATTTCAAAAGAAAAACCGCTTCTTATTAAAGAAGCGGTTTAACTTTTTGAAAGGAAACTCCAATTAGAATCCTTCAGTATCTAAGCGTTTACGCAACTGTTTGCGAGCACGACGAACGGCTTCAGCTTGACGACGAGCTTTCTTTTCAGAGTTTTTTTCGTGACAACGACGCAATTTCATTTCGCGGAAAATGCCTTCACGTTGCATTTTTTTCTTCAAAACTTTCAAAGATTGTCCAACGTCATTACCAATAACAGTAACTTGAACCACTTAAATCACCCCATTTCATTATAGTTAAAAGGTTAATCCAATTGTGCTTGTTTTATTTAGCATTCAAAATTTAAGAATGCAAGAGTTTTTTGTTGAATAGTATCAAAAATATGATATAATGACGGAAAATAGACAAAAGTGAGGTCGCCATATGATGGATTTATCTAAAGATGAAAGATGTTTGTCTGTAGAACAAAAGTTGCTTGATTATGCATTGGCAGTCGGGCGACGAGAACAGGCTCGTTGTAAATTTTTTGCTAATGGGGGCTTGGAAGGCAAATTAAAAGAAGATGAGACGTATAACAAAGAAGTTGATGCCAGTGAGAAAAATAAAAAAGTATTTTACGAAAGTCTTAAAGCCTATATGGCAAAATTTGAAAAATTAGAAGATAAACAACAAATCAACGGTCATTTTTGGTGGAAGGTAAAAGAAGTTTATTATAAAGGTGAGTTGCGGGGAAAAAAACTGAATATGAATTCACACCATTTTTTAAATGACGGATTGAATTATATTAATGATGTTTTTTGTGAAAAGCCTTCAACTTCTTTAGATAAATTTAGACTGTTGGAGCATCTGGTTGCTAATGGTTATCTTGATAAAAAAGATAAAAACGGTGTTAGTCTGATTTCAAGAGAAAGTTTGAAGGTTTTGGCATCTATTAATCCTCATGATTTGAAACAAAACGACTTAGATAGCTTGTATAAAGTATCAGTGGAAAATATCAGTAAAAAAAGAAGAAATGAAGCGGGAAAGACTAAAGTAAAAACTTATTTTGAGATGTTTCAAGTATATGCTAAAAATATTAAGCTTGTTCACAATTCTGCAGTTTCAGATTATGCAAAAATGTTTTTTATGATGGCTGATAAAGTTGATGGCGAGCTTGATATTGCTGTTTTGCGTTATTTGGCTACTAAAACAATGTCGGCTCAGAAAACTGCAAGGTATTGTGGTGAAAAAAGAGTTTTGGATAAAAAGGCGGTTTGTGATATTTATAAGGCTTATGTTGAGCATGTGAAAATAGGTGATTGTTTTAATGAGAATTTAGCTAATCAGATGAAAAGGTTGGCGGTTTTGTCTTTTGAAGCAGCAGATTATACAAATAAAGATGTTGATGAAATTTTAAATACGATAAATGTTCAAATCAAAGGAAAAGCAAAACTTTCGAGATTGAATGAATTGAGAGAAAATATTGAAAGTTTGGCTAAAAATAACAAAGCAATTCAAAAAAATCCTTTAGGGGAAAATGATGGAAATTATAGCTATGATAATGCAATAAACTATGCTGAAAATTTGTTTAAACAAGCTGAAAAAACAACAAGTAATCCGGTTAGAATTTGCGGATTGTGGAATTTGGTGGAAAATGAGAAAGAAAACAGAGAGCAGTTAGTTTTGGATATTGCTCAACTGTATGTTGATTATATGGGAAATAAAAAAATGGAAAGTTTGGCAGATATGTCGCTTCATGAAAAAATGACCAAATTTTTCCGTTCGGTTGTATCTGAATATGATTATGATGATGACAAAGTTTGGAATTTGCAAAGAGTAATTGAAAGAGGCGGTAATGGAAAAGAAGCTTTTGAAGATATGTCGTTTTCTATCGGCAATGCAAATGCATATAAAGGTGATTATCGTGCAGAAATGTGTGAGAAAGCACATCAGATAAAGCCAATTCACATTTTAAAGTCTGATTTTCAGCATTAAGTGTTATTTTATAGTTTTTCTCTTAAAAATTTTGCAGTGTGGCTGATTTGTGATTTTGCTACTTCTTCGGGGGTGCCTTGAGCTATGATTTTTCCTCCGCCGTCACCGCCTTCAGGGCCGATATCAATGATGTGGTCGGCAGTTTTGATGACATCCAAGTTGTGTTCAATTACGATCAGCGAGTTACCTTGATCAACTAATGATTGCAAAATATCCAACAGTTTGTTTATGTCTTCAAAATGCAGGCCGGTTGTCGGTTCGTCCAAAATATATAAAGTTTTTCCCGTTGCGCGTTTGGATAGTTCTTTAGAGAGTTTTATGCGTTGTGCTTCGCCGCCGGAAAGAGTGGTGGCAGGTTGTCCGAGTTTGATATAACCTAAACCGACACGACGCAGTAAATCTAAGCGATTTTTGATTGCCGGTATGTTTTCAAAAAAAGAATATGCTTCATCTACGGTCATGTCTAAAACATCGGCAATGGATTTATCTTTGTATTTTACTTCTAAAGTTTCACGATTGAAACGAGTGCCTTTACAAACATCGCATTCAACATAGACATCGGGTAAAAAGTGCATTTCTATTTTGGTTACACCGTCTCCTTTGCAAGCTTCGCATCTTCCGCCGGCAACGTTGAATGAAAAGCGACTTGCCGTATAGCCGCGTGCTTTAGCTTCGGGAAGGCCTGCGAACCAGTCTCGGATATTGGTGAAAACGCCGGTGTAGGTAGCAGGATTGGAACGAGGAGTGCGACCAATCGGAGATTGATCGATGTTTATTATTTTATCAATGTTTTCAACACCGGAAAGTTTGGAATAAATTCCGCAAGGAGTGCGAGAACCGTTTAATTCTTTTTCCAGAGCATTACACAGAGTCTCCAAAATTAATGACGATTTTCCAGAGCCGGAAACGCCTGTAACACAGGTGAATGTTCCTAAAGGAATTTGAACATCAATATTTTTTAAATTGTTGGTTTTGACGCCGTTTAGGGATAAAAATTTGCCGGAACCTTTGCGGCGTGTTTGCGGAAGTTTTATCTTTTTTGTTCCATTGAGGTATTGCGCCGTTAAAGAATCGGATTTTAATATTTCTTTTAAATCGCCTGCTGCCATAATTTTGCCGCCGTTCGCACCTGCTTTAGGGCCGATATCAATAATAAAATCGGCAGTGCGGATTGCATCTTCGTCGTGTTCTACCACAACAACCGTGTTGCCTATATCTCTGAGGCGGTTTAGTGTTTGCAGAAGCTTATCGTTATCACGTTGGTGCAGACCGATTGATGGTTCATCCAAGACATATAAAACTCCGGTTAAACCGGTTCCTATTTGGCTGGCTAAACGAATTCTTTGTGCCTCGCCGCCGGAAAGAGAGCCTGATTGACGAGAAAGTGTCAGATAATCTAAGCCTACGTTGTTTAAGAAATTCAGACGTTCGCAAATTTCTTTTATGATTTTGGTGGCGATTTCTTGTTTTTGCGGGGTGAGGGTGGGAAGGATGCCTCCAAACCACATAAGGGCTTTTTTAATTGACATTTCGGAAACGTCCATAATATCAAGTCCGCATATCTTGACAGCCAAGGCTTCTTGTTTGAGGCGTTTCCCTTGGCAGAATTCACAAGGGGCGGCAGATTGGTAGCGAGCCAATTCTTCTCGTGCCGAAGGTGAATCTGTTTCAAGAAAACGACGTTCCATGTTGGGGATTACGCCTTCAAAAGGTTTGTTTGTTACAAAACGTGAATAGTAGAGAGGTATAGGTTCATCTCCCGAACCGTATAAAATTATGTCTTTGGCTTTTTGCGGAAGGTCTTTCCATGGGGTTTTGACCGATATATTGAGGTAATCGGCCAAAGAATATAGGGCTTGTTCATAAAATGAAGACCTGAAGCCGTGCCAAGGGGCTATTGCTCCTTGTGAAATGGATAAGTTGGGGTTGGGCACAACCAGTAAGGGATCCATGTATAATTTGGCGCCGATGCCGTCACAATGCGGGCAAGCGCCATAAGGGTTGTTGAACGAGAATAAGCGAGGTTCAATTTCAGAGATTGTGAAGCCGGATACAGGGCAGGCAAACTTGGAAGAAAAAATTATTTGCGTATTGTCTGTAAGGTTATCAATATGAACTAAACCATCGCTGAGTTTTAGGGTGGTTTCCAGAGATTGAGCAAGGCGTTCGGAAATGCCTTCTTTTACAACAATGCGATCAATCACAACCGAAATATCGTGTTTTTGGTTCTTGTTTAAGTCCGGCACTTCTTCTAAATCGTATATTTCATTATCTATTTTAACGCGTTGATATCCTTGCTTTTGCAAGTTTTGAAATTCTTTTTTATATTCGCCTTTTTTGCCGCGGACGACAGGTGCTAATATTATGAGTTTTGTTCCTTCGGGAAGGCTTAGAATTTTGTCGGTCATTTGTGAAACGGTCTGACTTTCAATGGGTAAGCCGGTTGCCGGAGAATAAGGGGTGCCGGCACGAGCCCATAAAAGACGCATATAATCATATATTTCGGTGATTGTTCCAACAGTAGAACGTGGGTTATGCGAAGTGCTTTTTTGCTCTATTGAAATTGCGGGAGAAAGACCTTCAATGGAATCGACATCAGGTTTTTTCATGAGGTCTAAAAATTGACGAGCATAGGATGATAAGCTTTCAACATAGCGCCTCTGTCCTTCGGCATAAATGGTATCGAAAGCCAAAGATGACTTACCGGATCCGGAAAGGCCGGTGATTACGGTAAGTTTATTTTTGGGTATGCGGACATTTATATTTTTGAGGTTGTGTTCTCGGGCGCCTTTTATTTCTATATAATCATTGCTCATATTTATTCTCCTGAAAGGATAATATAATTGTATTGAAAACAGATGGCAACAAAAAAACCGCAAAACAATTTAAGTTTTGCGGGAAAAAATTTTTTTTAATTTGCCGGAACAATCATTCCTTTGATAAATTTCCCATAGTGGGTTGATTCATCAGGGATTATTGTGTAAGTTACGGCATCGTTATTTTCCGTAACCTCAACTACACAGTCGCTGCAGACAAAGTTTTTAGCTCCATCTGCTATTACAATGCGGACAGGTTCTCCGGGAGATAAACTTCTTTGGTTGCCATCAGGCGTGATTATAATGGCCTGTTTGCTGTTATGTTCAAACATAATGTTGCCATTATTGTTTGAAATACTTGTGCCGGCTACCATAGAGATGAAAGTTGGATATTGCGGAGTTATCGAAAACGGCAAAATGCATTCTTCGTTACCAGCAGTTTTGAGCATCCATTCTGTTGAAGAAACGTACTCTCGTCCATTGAATCCGATGTTAATTATAACGTTAACATCTATTATTTCTTGGCCGATCATTGATCGGACACAATTTTTTACTTGTATAACTTCATTATATACAGGTAAGAAATTTCTTGTTATTTTTTTCATTCTTTAACTTTAATAATTATAATATTCTTAATTTTGTCGGCCGTATGGTATAATTTATGGTGATTTTTGTCAACATACAAAATAAAGTAATGCTAAAACTTGCAAAATAAAAAAAAATATAATATTGTAACTTGTTTTTAAATTTAAAAATGATGCGGAATGACCGATAAAAAGCTTAAAATATTTGCGTTATTGCTTTTTGTTTGCTTGAACTTTACATCTGTTTGTAAGGCAGAGGTTAATATTGCGGTTATTGCTCCGATGGTAGGAGATACGGCAAAATTCGGGCAAGAAGTTATAGACGGTTCTCAGATTGCCGTTGATATTATTAACAGTGAAGGCGGACTTTTGGGTAAAAAGGTGAATTTGGTAAGAATTGATGATAGGTGTGAAAATTCTTTTGCGGTTTCGGCATCGCAGATGATTACGCTTAATTCATCAAACAAAGACAAGATAAGTATGGTTGTGGGGCCGTTTTGT
Source organism: Alphaproteobacteria bacterium (assembly GCA_045615365.1). Taxonomy (GTDB): domain Bacteria; phylum Pseudomonadota; class Alphaproteobacteria; order RF32; family CAG-239; genus CAZU01. The sequence goes on along the minus strand of JAZLEQ010000018.1, from coordinate 113,477 downwards.
AATAATGAGTTTCAAAATATTGCTAAAATTTATGCTGACGGGAAAATTGCGAGAATTGCATATATGCCGTTGGCGGCAAATGAGTATTTTACAAACGAAAAAGGTTTGTTTAAAACGGCAGGATTGATGAGTGCTCAGGCGAAAACGTTTTTTGATTTTTATAGAAATAAATTTGCGGGTAAAAATGTGGCTATGGTGTATGATTCTTCCATGCCGAAAACAACGGAAGTTGCTTTTGAATTGCAAAATTTGTTTAGAGAAAACGGTTTTAATAATCTGACCTTGTTCAATTTTTTTGAATGCGGAGACAATTATTCCAAGACAGCAAAAGAAATATTGCTTAATAATCAGATCGTTTATGTTTTGGGAAGGAGCGATAAATCGGCTTCTTTAGTGCAAAACTTACAGGAAGAAAATTCGGAAATTATAATTTTTGCAGATGATTATATGGTTAATGACAAATTTTTCAGAGAGTTGGGAAATTTTGTGGAGGGAGTTTATTTATTCAGATTGAAAGATTTTAAGGATAATCCGTATTTTACCGAAGATTTGGTAAAATTACGATTGCTCGGTAAAGAGCCTAAAGGACTTGGAGTTTATGGTTATACCGCGGTTAATTTGTGGAAGCAAATGGTGGAAAATGCCAATAGTTATGATGTATTGAAGTTAGAAGAAAAAAATAAAGGCAATGTTTTCAAAACCCCATGGGGAGAAGTTTCTTTTAATAAGGGAAATACAGACATTCCTATTGAATATTCAATATATAGAATAGAAAACGGTGAATATACACAGGTAAATTGATTTTTTGCTTTATCTTGAAAATTTATGAGTATATAATCAGCGAAGTTTTAATTTTTTGTATAGGATAATAAAATAATGGTCGGAAGTATTAATAAAGTTATATTGGTAGGTAATTTGGGTGCAGACCCCAAGGTCAGCAACACAGCAAATGGTTCAAAAATCGTTAACTTGAATGTGGCAACTTCAGAATCTTGGAAAGACAAAGCCACAGGTGAACGTAAGGAAAGAACGGAATGGCACAGAGTGGTTATTTTTAATCCTGCTCTTGCAGATGTGGCCGAAAGATATTTACGTAAAGGTTCCAAAGTTTACTTGGAAGGTCAATTACAGACACGTCGTTGGGAAGACAATAATGGTCAGGAAAGATATACAACAGAGGTTGTTTTGCAAAACTTTAACGGCAATATGGTTTTGTTAGACGCTAAAGGTGATGGTGCTCCTGCCGGTGGAAATGATGTTTTCGGGGCATCTGATTCCGGATGGGATTCAACTCCTTCTGCTCCGTCAGCAAATTTGGATGATGATATTCCGTTCTAGAAATATTGAAAAATATGAAGTTAAAAGCTCGTTTTGAAAAAAAAACGAGCTTTTTTTTATTGTTTTAAAATTTGGCACGCCTTTTGCATATATATTTTCAAATGTTAAATTTTTTCATTCATCGGGGAATGATTGGAAAATTAATAAGGGGAATATTTAATGGATAATACAGCTTATATAGCTCTTTCGCGTCAAATGGCTCTTTGGAAACAGATGGATATTGTTTCTAATAATATGGCCAATATGAATACTGCCGGTTATAAGCAAGACGGAGTTTTGTTTACTTTGTATATTAATGAAACACCTGATGCTGAAGGTATCGGAGCGATGCCGCAATTCTTTACTCAGGATTTTGCAAATTATCATAATTTTATGGAAGGTGATTTTAAGTATACAGGAAATACTCTTGATGTGGCAATTAAGGGAGACGGTTTTTTCTGTGTGGAAACGGCAGACGGTGAAAAATATACTCGTAAGGGACAATTTACTTTAGATCAAGATGGAGCAATTGTTACAAGTGAAGGCGATTATGTGTTGAGTGAGAATAATACTCCTTTGTTTATTGCTCCGGGAGAAACAGAAATTACAATTTCGGAAAGTGGCGATGTTATTACGGAAAACGGAGTTGTAGGAAAGTTGAAAGTGGCAAAATTTGCCGATAACCAAAAATTGAAAAAACTCAGCGGCGTTTTATTTGAAAATGTAAAAGATAATGCTGTTACATATGGTTCGGGGAATGTCAGAATTGCTCAAGGAATGGTTGAAAACTCAAATGTTAATGCAATTGCTGAAATGACAAATTTGGTTAAAATTCAACGCAGTTATGATTATGTGCAACAAATGATTGATGAAGAACACAATCGTTTATCAAATACAATTTCAACATATGCAGAATTAGCTTAAAAATTTAGGGGAATATTAAGATGAGATCATTACAAATAGGTGCAACCGGAATGTTGGCTCAACAAACAAATGTTGACACAATTTCTAACAATATTGCCAATATGAACACAACAGCTTACACCAAGAGAAGAGCTGAGTTTAGCGATTTGTTGTATCAAAATATTGTTCGTCCGGGGTCTGCTTCCACAGCTGATAATACTATTGTTCCGGCAGGTATTCAATTGGGATTGGGTGTGAGAACATCAGCAATTTATCGTATTACAGAAGGGGGATCACTAACTTCTACCGGAAATGATTTGGATTTGGCTATCAGAGGTAGAGGATACTTTACTATTGAATTACCGGAAGGAAAAGGAACCGCATATACCAGAGATGGTGCTTTTCAGCGTAATGGTGACGGAACAATAGTTACTCATGACGGATATGTCGTGCAGCCTGAAATTACAATTCCTGAAGACGCAGTTGAAGTTTATGTTAACAGCTCAGGTGAAGTTTGGGTGAAACAAGACGGCGAAACAGATGAAGTTAATGTCGGACAATTAGAACTTGCAACATTTGTAAATGAAGCCGGATTGGAAGCTTTGGGTGATAATTTGTTTGTGCAAACAGAAGCTTCAGGAGATCCGATTGTTGATAATCCGGACAGTGAAGGTTTCGGTTCAATCTTACAAGGGTATCTCAATACTTCAAACGTTAATCCCGTGAGTGAAATTACCGAACTTATTTCAGCACAACGTGCATATGAAATGAATTCAAAAATTATCACAACATCAGATTCAATGTTAAATACAATTAATCAGATGAAATAGGGTGTTTGATAATATGCTATTTAGATCGGTTTTAGTATTTGCTTGGTTGGTTGCTTCAGTTGCTTTAGCTTCTGAACGAATGACGGTTAGTGCGATTTCTCTTATTGACGAAGTGGCAAGAGAGTTTGTTGAAAAAGGATACGGCGAAGATGTGGAATTGGAAATTTTCGGCGGAAAAACAAGCTTTGAATTGACCGAGGCCAAAAATATTAAAATTATGATAACCGATTTAGATATTGACGAAGATCAAAATAAGTTTGAAGCAAAGGCGGAAATTTTTGCCGATGGAACAAAAGTTGATGAAACCGGTTTGTTGGGTAGGTTTTTTGTATCGGAAGAGATTTATGTTCCTGTGATGAGTATTGCAAAGGGAGAAATCATAAAAGAAGAAACTTTGCAAAAAATTAAAGTAAGAAGTAATCGTTTGCGTGATGATGTGTTGAAAAACAAAGAAGATTTGCTCGGTAAACAAGTTGTTCGAACCATTGCTGCAAATAAACCGGTAAGCAGAAAAGATGTCAGAGAAGAAATAATTGTTAAAAAAGGGCAGTCGGTAGTGGTCGTTTATAAATATAAAGGCTTGGAAATAGTTTCTAAAATGGAGGCCTTGGAAGATGGGGCAAGAGGACAGACGATTAAACTGATGAATATGAAAAGTGAAAAGACACTCAAAGGAAAAGTGTTGAATGCAAATATGATTGAAGTTGTGACGGAGTAATGAGGAGCTATTGAAATGATGAGAGAAAATGAAAATATTATAAAGGGGTTGGCAGTTTTAATGGTGGCTACTTCGTTGTCAGGATGCGGTATATTGAGTCGTTTGGGCCAAGTAGGGGAAGAACCGCCATTGTCGCCGATTACAAACCCTTTAGATGCAAAGGGATATATGCCGGTTTCAATGCCTATGCCGGAGCAAAGAGAAGAAACTCAAGCTGCAAATTCTTTGTGGAAACAAGGTTCGGCAGGTTTCTTTAAGGATCAGAGAGCATCTAAGGTTGGCGATATTATTACAGTTAATATTACTGTGAATGATACAGCATTGATGGAAAACGAAATGGAACAAAACAGAGATAATAATACAGATTCTATGGGAATTTCGTCGGTGTTCGGGTATGAAAAATACTTGGGTAAAGTTTTTCCTGATACGGTTCAAAGCGATAATTTGATTAATGTGACATCAAACAGAGAAATAGCCGGTGATGGTAAGATTGACAGAAAAGAAAGTATTAATGTTACGTTTGCAGCTATTGTTACTCAGGTTTTGCCAAACGGAAATTTGGTAATTGAAGGAACTCAAGAAGTTAGAGTGAGCTATGAAGTTCGTCAGCTTTCGATGAAAGGTATTATTCGTAGAGCAGATATATCATCTAATAATACTATAGAATCGAGCAAAATTGCGGAACTTAGAGTTTCTTACGGCGGGCAGGGTGTTATTTCCGATGTTCAGCAGCCTAGATACGGAAGACAGATTTTGGATATTGTTGCTCCATTCTAATAGAGTAATTTGAAAAAAAGTTTCCCTTATTATTATGTGATAAATGTTTTTTACAGAAAAAATCTCCCCAATTTTTTCTTAAAAAATGATGTAGCCGAGAGTATGTCGGTTATAAAAAATAAAGGAAGGAGAAAAACGTGCTTAGTATTGTTTTTTATATATTCCCCAACATTACTTGATGTTTTTCTCCTTTTTTATTTTTTTGGAATGAATTTTAGAAAGATTTTTTGGTTTTTAATTATTTAACTTATAGGGATTTAATATGTTTGAAGAAATAAAAAACAATATTGAAGAAGCACAAAAAGATGCCGATGTTTTATGTGAAGTTGCACAGTCTTTAGAAAAAGCCATCGTATCGGATGACTTGAGTTATAAGGCTTTGGCTTTAGATGAAAATTTAAAGATGTGGGTAGGGATTAAGGTTGCCGTTAATAAAGAAAGCAACATGTTTCCGCAAAATATTAAATCCGGCTTGAAGAAACTTTCAAACTATGTTGAAAGTGTTACTTTGGCAAAGGGTGTAAATATGACGGATTCATATTTTAAGTCTTTGGCAGAGATTAATCGTCAGATATCGGAAGGTTTGAAAGAATCCGTTAATGCTAATCTGGCGCAATGTGAAGCATATTATTTGGCAAAATGCGGTTTGGATTTGTCAACAGCTTTGAACTCTAATGACAAAGATATGTTGGTTGGAGCATTGCAAAACAATATGAATTTGTGGCTTTTTATTAAGGTTTTGATGAAAAGAAATTCGACAAATTTGGCTGAAGATGTTAAGAGTAATTTGATGACATTGTCTGATTATATTTGCAGCAATACCAGTGTGTTGATTAAAGATGTGGAAAATGTGAGCAAGAGCAAGATTGAAAGTTTTATAAACATAAATAAACACATTTCCGAAGGATTGCTCGGGCACAGATAAGTCGGTGACGGTTTGAGAAAAAAAAGCTTTGTTTTGTGCAAAGCTTTTTTTTTGTATAAGTTGAATGACAAGGTTGTAAGTTTGGCATAAAGATAATATAAAATTGATAAAAAGATAAATTAGAATTGAGTAGTGGTAATATGATTTTTGGTAAATTTGAACGAATGGTTGCGGGACGGTATTTGCGAGCAAAACGTAAAGAAGGTTTTGTTTCGTTAATAACCGGTTTTTCCTTTGCGGGAATTGCATTAGGTGTTGCAACTTTGATTATCGTGATGAGTGTGATGAACGGTTTCAGAAATGAGTTGCTAAACAGAATTTTGGGAATTAACGGCCATATCGGGGTGATGGCTCCAAGCAGCTATCCTTTTAATAATTATAAGGAAGCGATTACAGAGATAAAAGAAATTGACCATATAAAAACTGTTATGCCGATGATTGAAAACCAATTGTTGGTTACCGCCGGAAAATCTGCAGAAGGAGCCATGGTCAGAGGAGTGAGAAAAGAAGACTTGCTTAACAAAAAAGCTATGGCTGATGCTGTTGAAAAAGTTGATATGCGCTATTTTGAAGATGACAGTGTGATTATGGGAATTCGGATGGCCCGAAAAATGGGAGTTGTTGAAGGAGATAAGATAACATTGTTGTCGCCAAACGGAAAAGTTACGGCTTTCGGAACAGTTCCAAGGATGAAATCTTATCAGGTTATCGGCTTTTTTGATTCGGGAATGTATGAGTATGATGCCAATTTTATATTTATGCCTTTGGAGGAAGCTCAGGTTTATTTTGGTCTAAAAGATGCCGTTACTCATATTGATATTACTTTGGATGATGATAAGAATTTGCAAAATGTGCGTAAAATTTTGGAGAGTACATTGAACGGCGGTGCATATATTTATGATTGGAAACAAAGTAATGCGGCATTTTTTAATGCTATTGAGGTTGAGCGGAACGTGATGTTTATTATTTTGACCTTAATTATTGTAGTGGCTGCATTTAATATCATAAGCAGTTTGATTATGTTGGTTAAGGATAAAAGCAGAGATGTTGCGGTTTTGCGAACCATGGGGGCTTCAAAAGGGATGATTATGCGTATCTTTTTTATTGATGGTGCTTTTATCGGAGTGGTCGGAACAATATTGGGTGTGATGCTGGGATTACTGTTCTGCGATAATATAGAAGCTATAAGGCAAGGATTGCAAACGATGCTCGGAAGAGATTTGTTTTCGGCGGAAATTTATTTCTTGTCTAAGTTGCCGGCAGAGGTTGATATGTATGAAGTTTTGACAGTCGTGGGGATGGCTTTGGTGTTGTCGTTTGCAGCGACCTTGTATCCGTCATGGAAAGCGGCAAAAACTGATCCTGTGGAGGCTTTGCGTTATGAATAAACAAACACCTGTATTAGAGCTTAAGAAAGTTTGCAAATCGTTTAAGCAAGGAAACCTTAATTTGAAGGTTTTGAAGGATGTTGATTTGGAAATTAATAAAGGTGAGATTGTAGCTTTGGTAGGACAATCCGGTGCAGGAAAGTCTACGTTATTGCAATTAGCCGGCTTACTTGAAAAACCTTCAAAAGGGCACATCTATTTAGAAGGGCAGAATTGTTCGGAGTTAAACGATGCAATGAGGACGTCATTGCGAAGAGATTATTTGGGATTTGTATATCAATACCATAATCTTTTGCCTGATTTTGATGCTGTGGAAAATGTTATGTTGCCTCAGCTTGTTTGCGGAATATCAAGTAAGAAGGCCGAGGAAAAGGCAAAATGGTTGCTTAAGAAAATGGGGTTGGAGAAGAGGTTTAAGCATCGACCGGCAGAATTGTCCGGAGGTGAACAACAAAGAGTGGCGATTGCTCGTGCTTTGGCAAACACCCCTAAATTATTGTTGGCAGATGAACCTACCGGAAATTTAGACCCTAAGACAGCGGAAGTAATTTTTATGGAATTGTTGAGTGTGGTAAAAGAAACCGGGTTAAGTGCTTTGATTGCCACACATAATTTTGAATTAGCCGACAGGATGGACAGAAAAGTTAAAATTGACGGCGGAACAATTTTTGATTTGAGGGCAGAACGTTTTATAAGTGATAAAAATTTTTATTAATTAAGGAGATTTGATGATGAGCACATACTGGAAGCAGAGTTTATGGTTGGGTGGTGTCTATTGGTTGATATCCCTGATTTTTTGGTTTGCGGATAATTATTGGGCCAGCTTAACAGACTTTTTATTAAGTTTGTTCTTAACATTGTTTTTAATTCCGATGAATTGGCTTAAGCCGATAAATTTTATAGAAAAAGCAATCGCTAAATTTCCGATTTGTTCAACCTTTTTGGTAGCGGTGGGTTGGATTCCTTATTTTTCTATATTTGCTTTTCTTGTGGCTACAATAATCACAATGATTGTTGTCTTTTTCGGTTTGGGAGATGTTGATTTCTTCTTGCATAACTTAGTGCTTGTAATGACCTTCGTTTTTATTTTGCGTCAAATTGTTGCGGTGGTTTTGTTAATAGGTGTTGCGGTTGCAGTATTGTTTTTTAAGATTACAGTAGCCGGAAAGCTGAACAGAAGTCTGATGATATTTAAGAAAAAAGTTGTTGTTTCAGATGATGAAGCTGACGAAAACATTGTTAAAGAGAAAAAAACAAAAACTAAAAAGACTGTCAAAAAAACAACAGGTAAAAAAACAATAGTCAAAAAAACAAAGGAACAGAAAAAAGTTAAAAAAACAAAAGAAAGTGCTTGATTTTTAATAAACATAATTGTATAAAGTGCTCTGAACCGAGTGGACGGGCTGTTTGGTATGCCTGTTTACTCTTAAATAATCCAAGTAATTGAAAGGGATTTAAAATGCCAAAAATGAAAACTAAGAGTGCCGTTAAAAAACGCTTTGGCGTAACCGGTGCCGGAAAATTAAAAAGAAATTTTGCTTACAAGAGACACTGCCTCTTCTGCAAAACTCAAAAAATGAAAAGACAAGCTCGCGGAACTACTTTGTTGTCAGATTCCGATGTTAAGATTGTTAAACAATTTTTACCTTATTTGTAGGAGTGTTGAAAGATGTCTCGTGTAAAAAGAGGTGTAACGGCTCATGCCCGCCACAAAAAAGTGTTGTCGATGGCTAAAGGCTATCGCGGCCGTAATAAAAACGTTTTCCGTGTTGCAGTTGAAAAAGTTGAAAAAGCTTTGCAATATGCATACCGTGACAGACGCACTAAAAAAAGAAATTTCCGCAGCTTGTGGATCCAACGCATCAATGCGGCCACTCGTTTGCATGATATGACCTATTCACGATTTATGAACGGGCTCACCAAAGCTGGTATTGAGCTTGATCGTAAAGTATTGGCCGATATCGCTGTTAAAGAGCCCGAAACTTTCGCAAAATTGGTTGACCAAGTTAAGGCTTCTTTAAGCAAATAATTTTAGAAAAAAGTAATAAAAAAAGAGTCGCACTTGAGCAATCAGGTAAGACTCTTTTTTTAGTTTTAAAAAATTTATGGTGGAATGATGGAAAATATTGAAAATTTAAAAACAGACATTTTAACAAAAATAGAAGCTTGTTCAGATGTTAAGGCTTTGGATGAAATCAGGGTTTCGGTAAGCGGTAAAAAAGGTTTAATTACCGAACATATGAAGGCTTTGGCTTTGCTTCCGCTGGAAGAAAAAAAACAAATGGGACAAAAGCTCAATTTGATTAAATCTGAAATTGAAGGTGCTTTAGAAAATAAAAAAGAAGAATTAGCTGCAAAAGAACTTAATGAAAAGCTTTTGAAAGAAACTATAGATGTTACCTTGCCTGTGAGAGATGAAAATTTGGGAAGAATACATCCGGTTTCAAAAATTTATGAAGAAGTTGTAGCTATTTTTGGTGAAATGGGGTTTGAAGTGGTTGACGGACCGGATATTGAAGATCAGTTCCACAATTTTAATGCATTGAATACACCGGCAAATCATCCGGCACGTCAAATGCAAGATACTTTTTATATCCCTAATCCGGAAAGCGATAATTTTGATGACAGCTACATTGTCAGAACACAGACATCGGCCGTGCAAATCCGAACTATGGAGAAAAAACAGCCGCCAATCAGAATTATAGCTCCGGGAAGAACATATCGTTCGGATTATGATGCAACTCATACACCGATGTTTCATCAGGTAGAGGGGTTGGTTGTTGATAAAAAAACAACTTTTGCCAATTTGAAAGGGTGTTTGTATGATTTTGTAAAGACATTTTTTGAGCTTGATGATATCCCTGTGAGATATCGTCCGTCTTATTTCCCATTCACAGAGCCATCGGCTGAAATGGATATAGGTTGTAAAAAAAGCAAAACGGAGCTTAAGATAGGCGCCGGTGATGATTGGTTGGAGATTTTGGGGTGTGGTATGGTTCATCCTAATGTATTGAAAGCCTGCGGAATTGATCCGGATGAATATCAAGGTTTTGCTTTCGGTTTAGGTTTAGACAGATTGGCAATGTTGAAATATGGGATACCTGATTTGAGAACCTTCTTTGAATCTGATGTGAGATGGCTAAAACACTATGGTTTTATGCCTTTAGATGAATCTTCCATGACCGGAGGATTGAGTAATAATGGCGGATCAGCAAGATAGAAAAAAGGAGAAATAAAAAATGAAATTTACGTTATCTTGGTTGAAAGAACATTTGGATACAGATGCAAGTGTTGAAAAAATTGCAGAAACACTCACTCAAATAGGTTTGGAAGTTGAAGAGGTGGTTAATCCCTTTGAAAATATGGATGGATTTGTAACAGCGCGAATTGAAGAGGTTGAAGATCATCCTGATTCTGATCATTTGCACGTGTTGAGGGTTAACGACGGTAAGGAAGTTTTGCAAATTGTTTGCGGAGCTCCAAATGTGAAAAAAGGCATGATGGGAATTTTGGCTCATGTCGGTGCTTACATTCCATTGTTTAATGATAAAATTAAGGTGGGAAAGGTTAGAGGAGTTGAAAGTTTCGGAATGATGTGTGCTGAGGACGAGATTGGTGTTGGCAGCAATCATGAAGGAATTATTGAGCTTCCGGCAACTGCACCAATCGGTTTAACATTAGCAGAAGTTTATAAGGCTGATCCGGTTTTTGATATTGCAATAACACCAAACAGAGCAGAGTGCTTGGGGGTTAGGGGAGTAGCCAGAGATTTGGCTGCAGCAGGAATCGGAAAACTAAAACCCTTAAATATTTCAAGCAAAAACAGAATATTCAAATCTCCAATTAAAGTAAAAATTGAAGATTTTGACGCATGCCCAACATATGTGGGATGTTATATTAAGGGAGTTAATAATAATGCTGAAACTCCGAAGTGGATGAAAGATAGGCTGACAGCAATAGGTTTGCGCTCAATTTCACCGTTGGTTGATATTACAAATTATATTAACTATGATTTAGCTCGTCCGCTACACGTATTTGATGCTGATAAACTTAAAGGCGATATATGCGTTCGTATGGCTAAAGAGGGCGAAAAATTTGTTTCTTTGGAAGATAAAGAGTATGAATTGGACGATAAATCTCTCGGAATTTGTGATGATGAGGGAGTTCAATGTTTGGCAGGTATTATGGGAGGAAATTCTAAAGGTTGTTTGGAAAATACAACGAATGTCTTTTTGGAAAGTGCGTTGTTTAATCCCGTTTGTGTTGCCAGAACAGGGCGAAAGTTTCAGATTGATTCTGATTCTCGTTATCGTTATGAACGTTGGGTTGATCCGAAGTCTAATGTTTTGGGGTCGGAATATGCAACCCAACTTATTTTGGATATTTGTGGTGGAGAAGCATCGGAAATTGAAATTGCAGGAAGTGAAGATTATAAACCGGTTACAACATATATTCGTCCTGAAAGAATTAAAAACTTTATCGGTATTGATGTTTCTGCAGCTAAAATTGTTGAAATATTACAAAGTTTGGGATTTGAAACAAAAGAAGATGGTGATAAGATTTGGGCTACATCGCCGACTTGGCGTGGAGATATTGAGGGTGAACATGATTTGGTGGAAGAAGTTGTCAGGATGATCGGTTTGGACAATATTCCTGCTGAATCTATGGAAAAACCTTATTTCCCGACACAAACATTATCTCCTTCGCAGAGAAGAAATGTTACGGTTAAACATGAATTGGCTTCTCGTGGAATGTTGGAAACAGTTACATGGAGTTTTACAGATTCAAAATTGGCAAAAGATTTTCGTAAAGGGAAAGATGCTGTTTTACTTTGTAATCCGATTACAGCCGAATTGGATGAAATGCGTCCTTCAGTGTTGGTAAACTTGCTGTTGGGGGTTAAAAATAATATTGCCAGAGGTTATGCTAATGTGAGTTTGTTTGAAGTCGGTCCGGAATTTTACGGATGTAAACCGAATGAACAAAAGTTAGTTGCGGCTGGTGTCAGATGCGGAATGACCGGCAAAAAACATTGGTTGAAAGATGAGAGAGCTTTTGATGTGTTTGATGTTAAGGCTGATGTAATAGCTGCAATTGCTGCTGCAAACGGACCGTTTGATAGTGCTAAAATTTCTAATGATGCTCCGACATATTATCATCCCGGCAGAAGCGGCGCAATGAGACTTGGGGCTAATGTAATTGCTTATTTCGGCGAATTACATCCGTTGGTGTTGAAAAAATTTGGCATTAAACAAAGAGTCCAGGCTTTTGAGGTGGTGCTTGACAATATTCCGCTTCCTAGAGGTTCGCAAGGTAAAGCTAAGAAAAAGCTCGAATTGTCTCAGCTTCAACACTTAGATAAGGATATGGCATTTATTGTTGATATGACTGTTAGGGCTGATGATATTGTTGCTGCAGCTAAAAATGCAGACAGACAATATATTACAGATGTCAGGGTGTTTGATGTTTATGCAGGTGAAAACTTGCCTGAAGGCAAAAAATCGGTGGCATTGGCTTTGACATTTCAACCGAAAGAAACAACCTTTAGCGATAAGGATATTGAAACCCTTATGGCAAAGGTTGAGCAGGCGGTTAAAAATAAATGCAATGCACAGCTCAGAGATGCATAAAAATCAAAAAAAAGCGGGAGTTAATTCCCGCTTTTTTTTAGATGTTTCTTTTTTCAATAGAGGTAAAATATTCAATTGTTTCCGGAGAAAGTTTTTTGGCTGCTTCCGTATCGCAAACGATAATACCATAACGATGATATTGTAATGCTGTTATGGGATATTTGTGATTGATAGGACCTTCAATAGCCTGATATATTGCATCGGCTTTGTTTTCACCGGAAGCCATAATTATAACTTCGTGTGCATCCATAATTGTTCCAATTCCTATGGTTAAAGCTTGAGTAGGAACCTTGCTTAAATCGTTGTCAAAGAAACGGGAGTTGTCTTTGATAGTGGAGGGGGCAAGGGTTTTGATGCGGGTGCGTGAATTAAAAGACGAAAAAGGTTCGTTGAATGCGATATGTCCGTCAGAACCGACACCGCCGAGCATCAGGTCAATTCCGCCATAGGCTTTAATTGTGTTTTCATAATTTTCACATTCTTTGGCATAATCTTTGGTTTCGCCGTCCAGTATATGGATATTTTTTTGCGGGATATCGATATGCTTAAAGAAGTTTTCGTGCATGAAATAGTGATAACTGTTTTTATCTTTTGGGGAAAGTCCGATGTATTCGTCCATATTAAATGTTGCAACATTTTCAAAAGATATTTTTTTGTTTTGATACAATTTAATCAACTCTTTATATACACCGAGCGGAGTTGAGCCTGTAGGCAGACCTAAAACAAAAGGTTTTTTTGCTGTGGGGTGAGCTTTTTTTATGCTATATGCAATATAGCCGGCAACCCAAGCAGAACAGTCTGCAAAATTTTCTTTTATCATTACGCGCATATCATTTTCCTTTAACAAATTGACCATTTATAATTGTGTGAATTAAGTTTAGATTTTTATCGAGCACAATAACATCAGCATCATAACCGGGTATAATAAGACCTTTGTTGGCTTGTTTCATTATCTGTGCCGGATTTGTTGACGCCAGACGAATGGCTTTTTCAATCGGAACACCCCAATTAACCAGATTTCTTAAGCCATCAAGCATGGAAATTGCCGAACCGTTTATAACTTTATCTTCTTTGCGATAGAAACATTTATCCAAGTATAGTTCCGAATCTTGAGAAAGATTTGATTTCGCGGGATATAGGGCGTCTGTTATTAATACTATTTGGCTTAAAGGTTTGCTTTTTAAGAGTAGGGCGATAAGGTTAGGATTGACGTGAACACCATCGCCGATGATTTCGCATGAAAGTTCCGGATGAATTAATGTTGCGCCAACGACACCCGGCTCGCGGTGATGAAGTGGAGACATAGCATTGAATAAGTGGGTTACATGCATAATGTTTGCTTGCATTCCTTCTAACATCTGTTCGTAGGTGGCATTAGTGTGTCCGGCTTGCAGAATAATGTTTTTTTCAATGCAGTAAAGAGCAAGTTCTCTCATTCCTTTAAGTTCCGGAGCCAAGGTCATGTTTATGAGTTTGCCTTTACATGCCTTGCAGAGGCGTTCCATAAGGCCTATATCTACCGGCGATATTCCGTCAGGAGATTGAGCTCCTATTTTTTCCGGTGATAAAAAAGGTCCTTCCAGATGGATACCTAAGATGTTTGCGCCTTTTTCTTTGCCACAAGCTTTTACGATGGATTTGATTTTTTTTGTGAGTAAATCTTCTTTGGCGGTGCAACAAGTTGGGATGAATGAGGTTACACCATATTCGGGCAAGATTTCCGACATTTTCAGGATTTCATCGTAATTGGCATTGTCAACATTATATCCGCCGATGCCGTGAATATGGGTGTCAATCATTCCAGGGGCTACATATGCTCCGTTTACATCAACAATTTTGACTTTGGGAGAGAATTTTTTTTGAGAAAATCTTGTTTCGTTATATACATCGGCGATTTTTCCGTCTTTGATGTATACAGCACAATTATGCATCACCGTTAAGCCTGTAAGAACGGTTGCATTGTGCAGGCAGATAGCAGATTTCATAATGTTTTTTCCTTGTTAAAATTCAATGCGAACAATAACTCTGCGGTTTTTTATACGGTTTTCCGGTATTGGTTCTCCGTAAGGATTTTTGTTTGGATAAGCCGGAGATATTTCAGCTAAGCCTACGGCTTTAAAACGGTTGATATCCATGGAATTAGATATCATTTCGCGTGTTACCGCTCCGGCTCTGGCTCCTGAAAGTTCCCAGTTTGATGGAAGGATGTCTGATTCATTGGTGTCATCAGTATGACCTTCAACAACAATACGATATTTTTTATATTTGTTTGATTTAAGCAAGCCGGATATCTTGGCGATAACAGGAAGTGCTTCCGGTTTAAGTGTTACGGAACCTTTATCAAACAAGTTAATCGATGTCATTTCCAAAGTTGCTCCGTTTGCATCAGAAGAAATGATAACTCCGTCATCTTCCAAATTAAGGTCTTTGGCATCATTTATAAAACTGGTGATTGATCCTTCATCTTCACCCATCCCGACATTACTGAATGCGGCGGCCAAAGCATATTGAATTTGTGCAGCTTTTTCTTTGTCAAGGCTTGAAGATGCAAAGAGAACAATGAACAATGCTAAAAGAAGCGTAAGCAAGTCTGAATAAGGAACAAGCCAAGTTTCGTCGGCGTGTTCTTCGTGAGGAGGATGCGAAGGTTTTTTCTTTACCATGATTTTTTTCCTTTAATTATTTATGCATCACGCAAAGATTTGCGTTCGCTTAACGGAATAAAGGCTTGTAAGCGAGATTCAATGGCAATTGATGAAGCACCTTCCTGAAGGGCCAAGGCTCCTTCTAAGACCATTTTTTTCATTTCAACTTCGTAGGAGCTTAATTGTTTAAGTTTGTTTGCAAAAGGGTGCCAACAAACATAACCGGTGAAAATACCTAAAAGTGTAGCAACGAACGCTGCGGCGATTGAGTGACCAAGTTGATCAATATCACTTAAGTTTCCTAAAGCTGCAATCAAACCGATAACCGCTCCGAGCACACCCAATGTCGGTGCATACATTCCGCATTGCGCGAAAACAAGGGCGCCGGAACGATGTCTTTCTTCCATTTGTTTGATTTCTGCTTCAATAACACTATATATAAATTCGGCATTAAATCCGTCGGCAACCATTGTCATTGCTGAGCGAATGAATGGATCGGAAACTTCGTTTGCTTTTTTTTCAATAGCCATAACGCCTTCTTGTTTGGCTGCTTTTGCCGTAGCAACAAAAAGTTCCAAAATTTCTTGTTTGGGTGTAAATTGTTTGCCTGCAAACAATATCTTAAATAATTTAGGAATTCTTTTCATGTCGCGCATAGGGAAAGCATTGAAAATTGCTGCTGCGGTTCCTGCAAAAATAATTAAAAATGCAGCTGGGTTGATAAGAGCGTGAGGATCAGCACCTTTCAGAGCCATACCTACAGCAACAGAACCAACACCGCCAACCAAGCCGATAAGAGTAGATTTTTCCATGTTTTTTACATCCTATATTACAAATAAAGTTATACTTATAATAAAGTTTAATATTTATAATTTAATTTTGGGTTAAAAAATGTTTTATTTTGTTAAAATATTGAAATAAAATTAGGTATATGGCAAGTTAAAATATCAAAAAATTAACGGGAAAATTTTGTGCCTATCTCAGAGGTTCCAATCCTGATATCTCCGTTAAATAAAAACACCCTACACAAGGTAGGGTGTAATAAAAAGGAAGCGAGAGGATTACTCTGCGCTTCGCTTGAGTTGCTACTACGCTCATCGGCATTGCCGACCGGCGCACTTCCGTTCGCCTTTCGCTTGTAGTCGAACCTCTTTTCTCAGAGGTTCCAATCCTGATATCTCCGTTAAATAAAAACACCCTACACAAGGTAGGGTGTTTTTATTTAACTGGCGATCTCGAGAGGATTCGAACCTCTGACCCACAGCTTAGAAGGCTGTTGCTCTATCCAGCTGAGCTACGAGACCTTTAATTCGCTGTTGGATATAAAGACATATTTTTTTTTCAAAGTCAAGATTAAAAAATAATATCTTTTTATATTCGGTTGACAAAGTTGTATATCTAAATAGTATATGTGAAGAGAATTTGATTTTTAAGGAGTTGAAAATGAAAAAGATTTTAGCGGCGTTTGCTTTTGTGTTTTTAATTGCTGCTTGTAATCAATCTGCCGGTTTGCCTAAGGATAAGGTGGTGTTGTTTTTTTCTACAAATTGTCCTCATTGTCATAATGCTATTGAATATATCAACAAGGAACATCCTAGATTGGAAGTTATGATGGTTAATGTCGGGAATCAAAAAGGAATGGCTTTGTTGGTTGCTGCAGCGAAAAAGTTTAAGCTCGGCGAAAGAGTAGGGACGCCTTTGATTGTTTTCGGTGATGAATATATGATGGGATGGGGCGATGATACTCCGGCAAAATTTGAGGAAAAATTGAAGTTGTTAAAAAAATAATCAATATTTAAAAATATTTATTGACAAAGCAATATATAAATATTATTAAAGACAACGAACTCAGATGGCGGGTTAGCTCAGTCGGTAGAGCGGAGGAATCATAATCCTTGTGTCGTGGGTTCGAATCCCTCACCCGCTACCATTAAAAAAGCCTCTCGTAAGAGAGGTTTTTTTAATTTGTAAGGGTTGGGATTTGAACCCACGAGAAGTGGGTTTGACTACAAGCGAAAGGCGGGCGATAGAACGCCGGTCGGCAGAGCCGATGAGCGCAGTGAACGTAGTATAAACGAAGTAATCCCTCACCCGCAAGCAGAAAAAAAAAGCCTCTCGTAAGAAAGGTTTTTTTTATGTTGCTTATTTCTTTTTGGGTTCCGGAATAAAGTCCGGATCCAAAATAATGTTTTCTACAACAAGTTCAGAAGCTTCTTTGTATGAAATTCCTTCTTTTTTAACACTGCCAACTCCAATAATATCGGTTTCGCCGGTTTTAATTACGGCAATCAAACTTTCGGGAGCACTGATTTCCATGCTCAATACCGGAGTTTTTTGAGTTTTGCCGGCAGTGGTTTTGGTTTTGCGAATTTCAGAAACAATGATGGTTACATTGTCATACAGTTCGCTGTTTTGAGCTTGCAGATTTGCAAATTCTTTCGGTTTCGGCCATGATTGCAAGTGAAGCGATGTGTTTTCATCTTTGTCCCATGAGCGAGATTGGAAAATCTCTTCAGTGGTAAACGGGCAGAATGGCGCAAAAGCTCTTATGAATACATCAATGGTCTTCATTAATGATGCAACGGCCGATTGATTGTTTTCGGAATAGGCGCGAACTTTTACAACTTCCAGATAGTTGTCGCAAAAGTCCCAAAAACGTTTTTCAATGGCTTCTAATGCCGAAGCATAATCATAGGTTTCAAAATGCTTGGTTGCAATTTCCATGGTGGTGGCAAGTTTGTTCATCCAAGATTTATCTAATGCCTCGGTAATATATTGTTCGTAGTCGGAAACTTCTTTGAGTGATGTGTTGCCGACGATGTTGAATACAAATTTGCTGGCATTATAAATCTTGTTTATGAGCTTTTTACCTTGGCTCATGATTTGTTCTTCAAATGCAGTATCTGCACCAAGGCGAGCTTTGCCGGCCCAATAGCGAACAGAATCGGCACCATAGTTATCAACCAGATGTTGCGGAGTGATAACGTTGCCCTTTGATTTTGACATTTTTTTGCGGTCAGGATCCAAAATGAAACCGCTGATTAAGGCTTCGTTCCAAGGAATGGTATTGCTGTGAAGCAAAGCTTTGGCAATGGTATAAAATGCCCAAGTTCTGATGATGTCGTGAGCTTGAGGACGAATGTCAAACGGCAAGCTTAAGTTGTTGTGTTTGGTAGAGTTTAGAGCAATTTGCGGAGTAAGCGCCGAAGTTGCCCATGTGTCCATAACATCGGGGGCTCCGATAAAGCCGTTGGCAATGCCTCGTTGTGCCTCGGTATAGCCATTGGGGACATCGGTCATCGGGTCTAGCGGAAGTTGGCTGATTTCAGCGATAATCGGATTTTCAAAATCAGGGTTGCCGTCAGCTTTCAGTTTATACCATAACGGGAACGGAACACCAAAGAAACGTTGACGAGAAATGCACCAATCTTGGTTTAATCCTTCGGCCCATTCTTCATAGCGGTGTTGCATGTGAGCAGGTTTCCATTTGATTTGGCGACCGGCTTTTATTAAGTTTTCTTTTTGATCCAATAATTTTACAAACCATTGTCTTGAAGAAACAAATTCTAAGGGCAGGTTGCCTTTTTCGTAGAATTTAACTGCATGTCTGATTGGGCGGGGTTCTGCCTTTAATGCGCCTTCTTCGCGTAAAAGCTCAACAACTTTAGCTTTGGCTTGTTTGGCAGTCAGCCCTACAAGTTGCGAATAGTTGGTTTTGGCTTTTTCTACATTTAGGGAAACAAAAGCTCCTTTGCCATATTCAACATCTAAAATACGGCCATCTAAACCGATGATTTGTTTTAAGGGCAGACCTGAATGTTTCCACCAAGCGACGTCTGCAGCATCACCAAAGGTGCACACCATCATGATACCGGTTCCTTTTTCAATTTCGGCGTGTTCTGAAGGAACAATATCAACCGGAATGTCAAACAACGGAACAATAGCTTTTTTGCCGAATAAATCTTTGTAGCGTTCGTCTTCAGGGTGAGCTACGACAGCAATACATGCTGCCAATAATTCGGGGCGAGTGGTGGATATTACAAAAGTTTTATCCGAACCTTCAACTTTGAATTCTAAGTCATGGAAAAATCCGTCAACTTCGCGGTCTTCAATTTCGGCTTGAGCTACGGCAGATTGGAAAGTTACATCCCACATTGTCGGAGCTTCAACAGATTGGATGTGGCCTCTTTTATATAAGTCAATGAATGATTCTTGCGAGACTTTTATGGTTTCGGGGGCGATAGTTGTGTATTTGATGTTCCAATCGTAGGAATGGCCGATATTTCTGAATACGTTTTCAAAAATTCCTTCATCTGATGCAGTGAGCATTTCGCATGCTTCAATGAAGTTTTGACGAGAAACCTCTTTGCGAGGATCTTTGCTGTCGGGGTTGTGCTCCGGCTTAAATTCGGCATCATAAGGGAGAGACGGGTTGCATGCAATGTTATAGTAGTTTTGAACTCGTCTTTCGGTTGGAAGACCGTTGTCATCCCAGCCAATGGGGTAAAACACGGTTTTGCCGTTCATTCTTTGAAAACGGGCAATGATATCGGTTTGAGTATAGCTGAAAATATGTCCGATATGTAATGAGCCCGAGACAGTCGGAGGAGGAGTGTCTATCATAAAGGTTTGTTCACGAGAACAGTCGGGATTATATTTATAAGTTTGGGTTTGCGACCAAAAATCTTTGCATCTGTTTTCGATGTCGATAATATTAAATTGTTGATCAAGTGATTTAGTATCTTTATATGACAAATTAGCCTCCATTTTTTTTTGGAATTCAGTATATTTAAAACCGAATTAGTGTCAAGATTTTATTTTATGAATCAAGTTGATTGATTAACCTCTTGTTTTTAAAAGATTGTTGTTTTTTTCTTAAACGATTTTAAGATACGATGACATGAGCTTTTTTATGCTTCCGTTGTTGAAACAAACTTTAACGGTGTTGCCGTCTTGGGCGACTATTGTGCCATAGCCGAATGTTTGATGATATACCTTTTTTCCTAAGTTATTGTTTGTTTTTTCTTTAACATAGCTGTATCTTTTATCGCCGTCATAACTGATTTCTTCATAGGAATTGAAGTTGTTTTTTTTGTATGACGAATAAGGGGTAAATTTGTTGGCTGAAAAATATGAACATTTATTGATTATTTCAATATCGGTCTTAGGAAGTTCGTTGATGAAACGAGAAGGAATATTTTGCTGCCATTGACCATATACTCTGCGGCTATGAGCCATTGATATATATAGACGATGCTGAGCTCGGGTTATGGCAACATATGCCAAACGACGTTCTTCTTCAAGAGCATTTTCACCTTCGTCAAGAGCGCGTTGGTGCGGAAATAGGTTTTCTTCCCAACCGGGGAGAAAGACAACCTTAAATTCCAATCCTTTAGCAGAATGAAGAGTGATTAGGCGGACTTTGTTTTCGTTGCTATCGTTGTCATTATCCATTACTAAGCTGACGTGTTCCATGAAGTCGGCAAGAGTAGGGTAGTTTTCTTCATCACTCATAACGTTTAATAACTCTTTTAGGTTTTCAATTCTTCCGGGAGCTTCGGCTGAAGAATCGTTTTTGAGCATATCAAAGTAGCCACTGTCTTCCAATACCAAACTTGCGAGATTATCAGGAGAAAGTGATTGGGCAGATTGACGCCATTGTTTAAAATTATTCATTAATAAAGTGAGTGATGTTTTTGATTTTCCTGTTATTTCTCCGTTTGCAAGCATTTTTTCGACGGCGGCATAAAGTGAGATATGTGAATTTCGGGCTTCTGTTTGAAATTTTTCAACTGATTTGGCACCAATGCCGCGAGCTGGTTTGTTGATTATTCTTTCAAAAGCCAAATCATCACTAGGTTGTAAGATAACTCTGAAATAAGCTAAAGCATCTCTGATTTCTGCGCGTTCATAAAATTTTAGGCCGCCGATAACTTGGTAGGGAATGGCCTCAGAGATAAATTTTTCTTCAAAAGCACGAGTTTGAGCTGCGGTTCTTACTAAAATTGCCATATCGGAATAAGAGTATCCGTTGTGGAAATTGTTAGCAATTTCTTCACTGACAAAACCGGCTTCATCATCGCCGGAATAGGTGCTTATTACTTGAATTTTGTGGTTTTCAACTTTTAGGGCAGGAGATGTTTCCGCCACTTTTAAGGTTTTGCCCAAGCGGCCGGAGTTGTTGCCTATTAAAGATGATGCCGCCGATAAGATATGTTGAGTGGAACGGTAGTTGCGTTCAAGCCTGATTGTTTGAGCATCGTTAAAATCGCGATTGAAGCGCAGGATATTTTCAATTTCGGCACCGCGCCATGAATAGATGGATTGATCGTCATCGCCAACGCAACATAAATTGCGATGTTTTTGGCAGAGCAGGCGAATGAGCAGATATTGGCTGACGTTGGTGTCTTGATATTCGTCTATCATGATGTATTTGAAGCGATTTTGGTATTTTTCCGAAATATCAGGATGTTTCATGAGAATTTCGAGTGCATATAAGATTATATCGCCAAAATCTACGCAATTTAGTTCTTTTAAGCGTGATTGATATAACGTGTATAGTTTAGTCAGGGTGTTGGACTTAAAATCTTTATCTATTTTGTCAACGGTAATGCCTTTGTCTTTCCATAAGCTGATTTTTTCAATAATTGACTGAGGAGGATATTTTTTATCGTCTATATTGTTTTGTTCACAAATTTGTTTGATGAGGCGCTTTTGGTCATCTTCGCCAAGAATTGTGAAATTGGAATTAAGCCCGACTAATTCGGCATGATTGCGCAAAATTTTAACACAGATGCTGTGAAATGTTCCCAACCAAACACTGTTAGCGGTTTCACCAATGATGTTATAAACACGTTCTTTCATTTCTTTGGCAGCACGGTTGGTAAAAGTTACAACCAAGCATTCCCAAGGTTGTGCAAGATGACGGGATAAAATATATGCTAAGCGGGTGGTCAAAACCTTAGTTTTTCCGGTTCCGGCTCCCGAAAGAACGAGAATCGGTCCTTGAGTTGTTTCAACAGCCAAGCGTTGTTCTGGGTTAAGATTTTCAAGCCATTCAAATTTGGGCATGAGTAAGGATGTGTTGCTTATTTGTTCTTCGTTTTCATCTGAGAGGTCAAAAATATTGTTCATAGTTTAATCTTCTTGTTTTTTTAATAATTAAGCAATATATATAATATATTCTAATATGAAAAGAACAAAATAGGACTTTTTAGCAAAAAAAGGAAAAAAAGATGTCAGAAACTCATTCTAAGATTATTGAATTGCAAAAATATATGAATTCAAAAATATTGGGGCAAAAAGAATTGGTCGACAAACTTATTATAACCATGTTGGCCGGAGGAAATATATTGGTGGAAGGAGCTCCGGGGTTGGCCAAGACAAAAGCAATAAAAATTTTGGCATCTTTAATCAGGGCTGATTATAACCGTATTCAATTTACACCCGATTTATTGCCTTCCGATGTTACGGGGAGTGATATTTATGTGGCTTCAACAGGAGCTTTTGAGTTTAAGAAAGGACCGATTTTTGCTAATTTGGTGTTGGCAGATGAAATAAATCGTGCGCCGGCAAAAGTGCAGTCGGCATTATTGGAAGCGATGGCTGAAAAACAGGTCAGTGTTGGCGGAAAAAGGTATAATCTGCCTAAGTTGTTTATGGTTATGGCTACACAAAATCCGATTGAGCATGAGGGAACTTATAATCTTCCGGAGGCTCAGCTTGACAGGTTTTTGATGTATGTAAAAATTGATCATCCCGATGCTCAGACCGAAAAACAAATTTTGCATCTTATAAGAAATGAAGAAAAAGGAGATGATAATATTCACTCATTGCTTGATACGGATGATGTTCTGGCTGCAGGAAAAGAAGCTTTAGATGTTCATGTGAGTGAAGCAATGGAAGAGTATTTGGTGCAACTTATTATGGCAACCAGAAACGGAGAAAAATATAATTCAGTTCTAAAGGGATATATCAGTTACGGAGCCAGTCCACGAGCTACTTTAGCTCTGGATAAATGTTCGAAAATTCATGCATGGTTGAACGGAAGAAATTATGTAACACCGGAAGATGTGCATGCGGTTGTTTATGAAGTTTTGCGACATCGTATAATTTTGAGCTTTGAAGCTCAGGCTGAAGGTTGGACTACTGATGATGTTATCAATACAATTTTGAAGGCTGTTCCATTGCCGTAATTGTATCTTTGAGAAGTTTGTAAAAATGCGCAAATTAAAAAAAATAAGCGAGAAAATTTGGAAACAAAAGCATAAGTCTGATGAAGAAAACGGGCTTTATGCTTCTGTTTCGGAATTGATGAATATGCGCAAATACATATCTTATTGGCAAAATAAAGACCAAAAAAAAGTTATAAACGGACAAGCCGGAGATATAAAATCGGTGTTTAAGGGCCGCGGTATTGAAATGGAGGAGATACGAGAGTATCATTTTGGTGATGATGTCCGCGATATCGATTGGCGTGTTACGGCAAGAAAAGAGGTGCCATATACAAAAGTTTATTTGGAAGAGAAAGACAGAGAAGTGTATGTTTGGCTCGATTTGTCGGCTATTATGCTATTCGGTTCGCGTTATGAACTAAAATCGGTTACTGCAGCAAAAATTGCGGCATTGTTAGGTTGGGTTGCCTTAAATAATAATGATCGATTCGGTTGTATTATTTTTGATGGTGAAAAATCTTGGATATTTAAGCCTAAAAACGATAGAGCTTCTTTGATGGCCATTTTGAAAAAAATTTCTGTTAAGACCGAAAAAATATTATCGGAAAATTTTTATAGTCAGGAAATGCGAAATAAGTCGTTAAAAATGTTGCAGACGAGTATTAGGAGCAGGGCTAATGTGTTCTTAATATCTTCTTTTGCTTTGTGGGGCGATGAAAGCGATAATGAGGTTATGGCAATAGCCAAAAAAAACAAAATGATTATGATAAATGTTTTTGATAAATTGGAAGTTGAAGCACCGATAGTCGGACAATATATGGCAGAGTATAATGGTGAAAAAACAATAATTGATACTTCTTCCAAAAAATATAGGAAGGAATATGAAAATTACTTTGCAAAAAAATTGAATGAAAAAAAGAATCTTTGTAAGAGAATCGGTTGTAAATTCCTAAGTTTCAGTTCTGATATGAGTTTTGCCGGCGGTTTGAGAATTTTTTAGGCAACAGCTTGACATCAGTTTGTTTTTGTGATATGTTTTTTGCAGTGAATTATTTTGAAATTTTTAGTTGAAAAGAGAAAAAAATGGTTAAATCAAACGATAATACTTCTTATAAAAGAGGGCAGGAGCTTCTCGATCATGGTATGTATAAGGAGGCTATAGCTCAATTTGATGCTGCAATTTCAGAACAGCCAGATTCTTGGAAAGCCCTCAATTCAAAAGGCTTTGCCTTTCAAAAAATGAGTAAATATACCGAAGCAGTTGAGTGTTTCGATAAGGCATTGAAAATAAATCCTACATCAGTTGAAGTTTATAATAATAAAGGTGTTACTCTAAGCATGAGAGGCCTTTATAAGGATGCTATTGAATGTTTTAATGAGGCAATAGCTTTAGACAAGACTTCATTGGAGGCCTTGAACGGCAAAGCAATCGCATTGCAGCATATGTTTTCGTATAAAGAAGCTTTGGATGTTTTGGAAAGTGCTCTGAAAATTGATAATCAGCATGCTCAAACCTTACTGAGTATTGCGGTTACATTACAAAAGCTTAAACAATATGAAAGAGCTATTTCTTTTTTCAAAAAAGTTTTATCAGCTGATAAAAATAATATAAAAGCATGGAATGGTGTCGGGGTTACATATCAGCTGATGGGAGATAATAATTCGGCTATAAAATGTTTTACAAAAATTTTGAATATTGACAGTCGTGAAATTCAGGCATGGATTTCTATCGGTTTTGTTTATCAGAAGATGATGAAATTTAATGATGCGTTGAAGTGTTATAAAAAAGCTCAATCAATCGTAGGAAATAAATATCATCATAAACTTTATGACGGTTTAGCATCTTGTTTGACAAAACTTTCCGAGTTTGATCAGGCATCGGAGGTATATCAGCAAATATTCCAAAGAGAAGAGGGAAAGAAAAAATGGGATGCTCAAAGATCTTTGAAGTTTGTAAATAAATTAAAACGCAAAAAGGCTGTCGGAACACTTCAAGCTTTGGTTCCTCAGGATGAACCAATAGATGTAAAAATAGAACTGCCAAAAGCTGAAGATTAAAGTAAATTGAAAAACACCCTTTTACAAAGGGTGTTTTTTTATAATTAAAAAAATGAAACCAGCTTGTATTCATAAAAATACTGAATATTTAATAAATATCAGTTTGCTTTTTTTGGGAGGGAGGATGAATTTATGGCTACTTTTCTTAAATATTTAGTTTATATTTTGGTTATAATGTTTTTGTTTGTCGTGATAAAAGGTTGGTATAGCGGTTCTATAAATGAAGATTCAACAATTAAGGAAGTTGTTATTCAGGTTGACAGTGATGGCAGAAAAATGGCCGAAGATGTAGCAAAAACGGTTGATAGTGAGATGAGTAAGGTTAAATGAATTCGTCAACATCAGCCGGATGTTCGTTTTTTTCATAAAATTGTTTAAGGTATGAACGTCCGGTTTTTTCAACTTCTTCATCTTTTATGATTGCTTGATTGTTGGTGTAAACATCAACCTTTTTATTGCGATTTTGCTGAGTTTGTTCGGATTCGTCTATCATATTCATGGTTAAAACTGCTGAACCTACGGAAATATTGTTGGCAGTTTGTTTGAATTCTTTAAACTGTTCTTGAGGGCGTTGGCGATTTTGAGAGGGGTGTTCGTTATTATTATCGTCATCGCGAACCAAAACACTGTTGTTTGTGTCTATGTTTTCAACGAACTGAGAATGATTATCGGTCGGCAAACGAAATCTGCCAACCTTAGATGAGGTTTGCGAATATGAAGAAACTTTACGTGTTGCACCTACTGTCATATGGCTTCTCCCATAAATTTGAGTCCAGATACTTTGAACTTATAAGTTGATTATAACACATAAAATAATAAAATTCCACAATTTTTTTATTGTGAACGATTCTTAGTCGTTTTTATTTTCTTCTTTGTTTTCTTTTTTAGATGCTTCTATTTGTTTGTTTATTTCGTTTTTAGCTTTTGAAAACAAATTCTTTGCAATAATAATCGTTGTTTCGGTGTATTTTTTGATTTGTTCTGTTTTAATTACACCAAAAATAAGGCATATTGCCAAAGCTATTATTATCCATGTTAACATATTTTTTCTCTCTTATTGTTGTAGTTTAAATAATACTTCCGTCATGTCATAATCATCCCGATAAGGTTCTATGCTGTCTAAAACGGAATAATATGTTTCAACGGATTTTTCTATATTAATATTGCTTTTATTTTTTAAGATTTTCAAAGCATTGTCAAGTCGTTTATGTGAGATATCAGACAAGAAAGGGCAGATTGCGGTCAATTTTTTCATATCTTCTATTTTGGCCAGACAATAACAAACCGCATCACAGCCGGCTTGTAGGGACTTTAGTGCTTTTTCTTCAATAGATCCTTTAAGGGCTTTCATTTCTATGGCGTCGGATATCAAAAATCCGTTATATCCTATTTCTTCACGAATTATTTGTTGTATGGCTTTTGGGCTTTGTGTTACCGGATTGCTTGAATCTACGGCGTTCAGTAAGATGTGGCCGGTCATTGCAAATGGGGAATTGTTGCAATTTATGAAGGGAATAATGTCTTTTCTTATTTCTGATATATCAGCATCTATAAACGGAAGTTCAAGATGTGAATCTGTATGGGTGTTGCCGTGTCCGGGTAAGTGTTTTATGCAGGGGATTATTCCGTTTGCAATATATGTATCAACCATTATTTTTCCTAAAATGGCAACAGTTTCGGGATTTGACGAAAAGGAACGACTGTAGATAGCTTTGGTTGTTTGCGGGTGTATCACATCTAAAACGGGGGCAAAGTTCAGATTGATACCTACAGATTTCAGATCATGAGATATGATTTCGGCATGTGCTTTGGAAACTTTTTTTGCATCTTCAAGGTTAAGTTTGCCAATGTCAAGTTGACTATTTACCGCATGGAATTCTTCACTTGTCAGGCGGCGGACACGTCCTCCTTCCTGATCAACGGCTATTAATACATCTTCACGGCCGATGACTTCTTTAATTTCATCGGTCAGGGCTTTTATTTGTGTTTTTGATTCTATGTTGCGTGAGAACAGTGTAATGCCAAGCGGATTGGCATTTTTAAATAATTGTCTTTCGTCGAATGACAATCGGGTGCTTCCACATGATAAGAAAATGGCTGAAATTGGTTTGTTCATTTTTTTCATCTTTATGTTAATAGGTTTATAATACTTAACGAAACAAAGCGAAGCAATGTTATTAAGGGGTTGAAGTGAATATTAAATATTTCGAAAAAAGAGGGGATAATAAACATAAAAAATATCAGTAATGCAATACCTTGTTTGTCGGCTGATAAAAATTGTTTTATTTTAGCATTTTCAGACCAACCAAGTAATATTTTAGAACCATCTAAAGGAGGAATAGGAAGCAAATTGAATATGGCTAAAAAGATGTTGAAAACAAGCATATTCATGAAAAATATGGTTAATATTTGTGTTAAAATGCTCGGAGGAAAAGGTGGTATTGTTTTTAAGATGATTACAGATAAAAAAGCTAAGGTAAAATTTGTGATTATACCTGCTGATGCTACCAGAATAATATCTCTGTGAGTTTTTTTAAAATTGTTGTAGTTTACAGGAACAGGTTTTGCCCAACCGAAAATAAATCCTCTACCAAATAAGAACAAAATAAGGGGGAGAATGATTGTTCCGATTATATCTATATGTTTTAAAGGATTTAAGGTTAAGCGGCCATGGTTTTTTGCCGTGTTATCGCCAAGTTTATGTGCAACCCAGCCATGAGCCGTTTCATGTAATATGATGCTTATGAATATTGTTAAAACGGCTATGGCTGTTGATAATATCATTGTTTTTTCTTTACCAGACAAGAACCACCCGATGATTTTATGGTGTTGCAAATTTTTTCGGCATCGGTGCGGTGTTTGAAAGCGCCGGCTTTGAGACGATAGAATGTTCCTTTGCTTCCCAAATCGGCTGATTCAACTTCATGAGGAAGGTCCTTTAAGTCGGAATATTTTTTAACTAAGCTGTTCCATGCTTTTTCCATGGCGGCTTTGTTTGGGGAAGAAATAAGTTGAATTTGCCAATTTCCCTCAGCTATGACGGCAGAAGGTTTGCTTTTTTCACTTGTTTCCGTTTTTTCAATTTTGACAGTTTTTTCTTCAACAGGTGTCGGATCCGACGATTTTGGATTTTTTTGAACCGTCGCAACTTTTTCTTCTGTTGCTGAAACTGTTTTTTCTTCAGTTTTTGTTTTATTTTTTTCTTCTTCGGTTGTTGTTATTTTGTTTTCACTTTCTTTGCGGATTATTTCTTCAGCTTTTTGAAGCGTTTGATTAGTTTGCAGTGTTGCTGTTTCAATTTCCGGTTTTTTATTTTCAATATCGGGGATTATCGGCTCTTCCGGCGGAGGAAGAAGATTTTCCACTTTAATTTCGGTATCATCTTTTTTTTCAACGATATCATAAATTGTTTTATCTTGATTCAATATTTCCATTCCGCCAGGGTCGGCCGGTTGTATTTTGACAGGTGAATGAGGACGACGGATGACCGGTATTTCGGCATCAGGAACTGAATTGTATTCAGGTGATAAAATAAGCCAACTGACAACCGCAGCCAAACCTACACCTAGTATTGAACCTAAAAAAATGTGTTGAGAACGATTGATGTCGTTTTTGCGTTCTTCTAAGCTTTCTAACGGTTGAGAGTTCAGATGCTGACGGAAGTCATCCAAAAAGTCGCTTCCTTTATTTTGTTCATCATCTTGAAAATCATCCAACATTATCATTCTCCTTTTTGTAAAAAAATAAGATTAAGATAATGTATTTATATAACAAAAATGTTTATAATCAATTAACAAAAACGATTAAAAACGATAGCTGATGTTAAATAATTTCTGATGTTCTTCAACAGCTGTCGCATCTGTCATATTGGCTATATATTCGCAAATGAAAGATGCTTTTTGTTGTTCGGATTGCGAAGAGTCAATTTGCGGACGAAGTTCCATAGGAAGCAGTTTGTAATCGCTCATAAAAATATTGAACAAGTCCTCGATAATTTTTTGGGATTTCATGTCCATGCGTGCAATGTTGCTGTGAGTATAAAATCTTCGTGATAAAAACGAATGAAGTTCATAGATTTGTTGATGCATTTCTTTGGAAAAATTGGCAGTGAAGTTTTTGTTTTTTCGGATATCGTCCTCTGTTTTTATGTTATATTTTTTTATGTTGTCGGAGGTGGTTTTCAGTAAGTCGAAAACCATTGCGCTTATTAAGGAGCGAGTTATGGCATAGATGCGAATTTGATCGTTCATATTCGGATTTTCGCGGTCAAATTCGGATATTATTTTTTTTATAAAATCAAGTTCACACAGTTCTTCTATTGTGAAAAAACAGGCGCGAAATCCGTCGTCAATATCATGGTTGTTATAGGCTATATCATCGGCAAATGAAGCTATTTGAGCTTCAAGTGATGGAAAATGAGATAAATCAAGCGGAAATTTTTTGTTAAATTCTTTCAGCCATTGGTCTTTATTGGTTTTGATGGGGCCATTGTGCTTTATAGTTCCTTCAAGAGTTTCCCATGTCAGGTTAAGTCCTTTGAATGTAGGGTAGCGGGTTTCGGTTTCGGTCATTATTTTGAGTGAATTTATATTATGGTTAAAGCCTCCGAATTTTTTCATACAATTGTTAAGGCCTCGTTCGCCGGCATGACCGAAAGGCGCATGTCCAAGGTCGTGTGCCAAGGCAATGGCTTCTCCTAACTCTTCATTCAGGTTGAGGTTTTTACATAGAGTGCGTGTTATTTGAGCAACCTCTATACTATGAGTGAGGCGAGTGCGATAATTGCGTCCTTCATGATATGCAAAGACTTGAGTTTTTCCTTCCAATCTGCGGAAGGCAGCGGAATGTATCAGACGATCGCGGTCGCGTTGAAAATCAGAGCGAATAAGATTTGTGTAGTCGGGGTATAGTCTTCCGCGAGATGAATTGTTGTGAACGGCATATTTTGCAAGGGTCATTTTTTTTTACTTCCATTGAATTAAAAATTGTTATACTTATACTTTATAGTGCAGTAATTAAATAAAGAGTTAATAAATGAAAATTGCAACCTATAATGTGAATTCAATTAATGCCAGAATTGATAATTTGAAAGTTTGGCTTGAAGAAAATAATCCTGATATTGTGTTATTGCAGGAAATAAAGTCTGATTTTAATTCTTTTCCTTTTTTTGATTTGCAGGCTGTGGGATATAATGCTAAAATATTGGGGCAAAAAAGTTATAACGGAGTGGCCGTTTTAAGTAAGCACAATATTAAAATCGTGCAAGAAGGATTGCCTGATTTTGAAGATGAAAATGCTCGTTATTTGGAAGCTGATGTTACAGTAGGCGAAAAAAAATACAGAGTTGCAAGTATTTATTTGCCAAATGGGAACCCTCCTTATAATAATGTTGATGATGTTTCTAAATTTGAATATAAACTAAAATGGATGGAAGCTTTTTATAAACATGCAAAAAAATTGCTTGATTTAAAAATGCCGATTGTCTTAGGCGGTGATTTTAATGTGATTCTTACGGAAAATGATGTTTATGCTCCCGAAGAGTTTAAAAATAATGCTTTGTTCAGACCTGAAGTGCAAGAAAGGTTGAAGGCTTTTGAATATTTGGGGTTTTATGATGTATTCAGATGTTTGCATCCGAAAGATAACGGTTATACTTTTTGGGATTATGCCGGTGGGGCTTTTCAAAATGATAAGGGGATGAGAATTGATTATTTGTGGACAAATTCTTATGCAACCGATCTATTGATTGGCGTTGAAGTTGATAAAAAAACAAGAAGTATGCCTAAGCCTTCTGATCATACAGTTTTGGTTGCGGAGATGAAATAAATGAAGAAAATTTTGTCGGTATTGATGATTTTTATTGCTTGGAATGTAAAGGCTGAGACAGTAAGTGAATGGGAAAATATTTATAAACAAGTTTCCGATTCATATGTGTATTATGTAAGTATTGAAGATTTGGCTGTTGCCGGAATGAAAGGAATTAAAGAAGTTGATAATAAGTTGACGGTGGCTGATGATGCCTCGCGTATAACTTTGTATTATAACGGACGAGTTGTTAAGGTTTTGCGAAAGCCGGAAAATGAAAATGACGCAGGTGCTTGGGGTAAAGTTACTTCCGAGATAATTGCAGAAGCTGCGAAAAAGTCTAAAAAGGCAAATCTAAGAGATTTTGAATTGACTGATTTTATGGCAAAAAGCATGATTACAATTTTGGATAAAGATTCAAAATTTTATGAAAATACTGATGATGTCAAACGTTTTAATATCAGAAATAAGAGATTGTTTTCGGCAAATTTAAAAGATGATGTGTTGGTTGTTAAAATCGGAGCTTTTAATAAAAAAACATTGTCTAAAACGAAAGAGGTCTTGGAAAATGTTGAAGCAAAAGCTTTGATTATTGATTTGCGCGGATGTCCCGGAGGAATGACAGGTGAGGCGATAGCGATAGCTGACATGTTTTTAGATGAAGGGATTGTTACTTCTGTTAAAGGAAAAAATGAAAATGAAGAAGTTTATTATAATGCCGATGATGAAAAGTTTTTTGACGATAAGCCGATTTTTGTATTAGTTGACGGAGAAACAGCGTCGTCAGCAGAAATATTAGCAATTGCATTAAAGGAACAAAGTCGGGCAAAAGTTATCGGAACAACAACTCAAGGAAAAGCATCGACGCAAAAATTAATTAGCTTGGAAAATGGCAGTGTTTTGGCAATAACAAACGGATTTTTTAATTCGCCGTCCGGTGAAAATTGGCATAATAAAGGTGTTGAGCCTGATGTATGCACGTTTGAACGAGGAAGAAAAAATATGGAAGAAAGCTTTGCGGAAGTAAAAACGGAAGCCTGCGGTAAAGAAAGTAGAGAAGATTCGGATTTGGAGTCTGAGTTGGCTATGCAAATGTTAAAGGAACAGTTTTTTTTGAATGAATAGTGAAAAAAACGGTGAAAAATATGTTAAAACTTAAAAAAATGAAAAAATGTAGTTGACATGCGACAAAAAAAATGTATATTACGCACAAAAGTTTTGTATTGTAACCTTTAATTAAGAGTATAGGAAAATGGCTAAAGCAGTAAAAGTTAAAGTAAAATTGGAATCTACAGCCGGAACAGGAACATTTTATCTTGCTGAAAAAAATCCAAGAACTCATCCTGAAAAATTGACTTTGAAAAAATATGATAAAAAGTCAAAAAAACATGAAGAGTTTGTTGAGAAAAAATTGAAGTAATTTTTCACAAGATTCTGATGAGTAATGAAAACCGGTTTGTATTAAAACCGGTTTTTCTTTGTTTAAAAGAACTAATCTTCTAACAGATGGGCCTTTTGATATTCTTTTTTGAGGTGTTCAATCTCAACTTTTGTATAGCGTTGGGTTGTCGAGAGGGACGCATGGCCCAACAGTTCTTGAATGGAACGCAAATCGGATCCCTCGGCCAAAAGGTGAGTGGCAAAAGAATGGCGAAGCGCATGAGGTGTCAGGTTTTCAGGCAGATTTAATTCGTTTCGCAGTTTTTCTAAGTTGCGTTGCACAATACGCGGACTGATTCGCTCGCCTCTTGCTCCTAAAAACAAGGGTTCGCCTTGTTTTTGATTATAGGGGCAGGCTTTTAAGTAGGCATCGATTTTATCTTTAACAACGGGGATTAAAGGAACAATGCGTTCTTTGTTGCCTTTTCCGCGTATTTTAAGGAAATCGTTATGGTTGATATCTCCGACATTGAGAGCAAGGGCTTCAGAAATTCGCAAACCGCATCCGTAGATTATTGTTAAAATGGCGACATCTCTAAGCCCTTGCCATGGTTCTTTAGAAAAATTTGCAGCAACATCAAGCAGTTTGAGTGTTTGTTTTACATCCAAAGCTTTGGGGAGAATTTTGTCTTTTTTGGGTGAAGCAAGAGATGTGATTGTTGAGTTTTCGATGATGTTGTTTTTATTCAGCCATTTGAAAAAATTTTTTAATGATGAAACTTCGCGCGAAAGAGACGTTTTGCTCATGTGGCGAGAACTTTGTTTGCTTAAAAAAGCACGAAATGTTCTTATATCGATATTTTTTAAATCATCAAGATTAGGAATACACCCCAGATAATCATGCCAGAAATTGAAAAAAGAAGACAAATCACGAGCATATCCGTCAATGGTGTTATCTGAAAAATTGCGGATTTTTTTGAGCCAAACAAGCCAATCGTTGATTATGGCGATAACTTCCGGCGAAGCTTTAAATTTTATTTCCTGTTTCATAAACTTGTTTTTATCATAAAAAGCTTAATTTTTCGTTGAGGAAAGAAGAGAAAATGTTTTGAAAATAATGTAATTTTGCAATGATGCCGGGCTGAAAAATATTGACAAACGGGGTGAAAATTTATATGATGACGGTATTCAATGTATTATGAACATATTAAAAAAAACTTATGTATAAATTATCTTCTTTTGTTGCGGTTGCAATAATTGCAGCGGCAGCAGCATTTGGATTACCTGCTATAAACTTTATTGGCATGGTATTAATCCTTATATTAACAGTTTTGTTTGCGCTTATATCAGGTGTTGTCGACGGAATCGCAAGTAACCATTTTGACGGCAAAGATTTTGCCTCGGCTTTGAGTTCGGCAATGTTTGGAATGTGTGCATTAGGCGGTTTGATAAGCGGTCATGAATCTCCTTTGTGGTTGACCATTATTATGATAACGCTTGTTTTGTGGCTTAAGCCTAGAAAAAGGATGTTGATTTTTGCAGCGTGGATGACAGGTTGTAGCACAATATTCTTTGTGCAGTCTTGTTTGCATAAAGGCTTTGTTTGGGAAGTGTGTCTAACCGAGGTTTGTGTTATAGCTTTTGTCGTGAGTGTAATTATTGCGAGGTTTACAAAAGAAAATACTAAACAAACCAAGGTGTGAATTTTTTTCTTGGTTAAGAAACTCCTCTTCAGATTTTGAAAGAGGAGTTTTCTTATTATAAGATAAAGAAAAGTAAAGTTTCGTGAGGGGAAAGTCAGATTATTTCTTTGAGTGCTTGGTGTTAATAATTGGTCGATTTGCATTTTATTTTGATAATACGAAGTATATTATAACGGCAAGGAGAAAATGATGATTGTCGGAGTTTTGTTGCCTAAGCCTTTTAATGAGCCGTTTGACTATAAAACGGATGAAAATGTCGGGTTGGGTGATATTGTAAAAGTTCCGTTCGGTAAGGAATTTTTGGTCGGTGTGGTTTGGGAAGTTAACAAAACATCGAAACTTGATGATAAAAAAATTAAAAAAATTGCAGAAAAATTAAATTATAAACCCCTCAGTTCGGAATTACGCAAATTTGTTGAGTTTACGGCAAGTTATAATATGGCATTTTTGGGGTTGGTCCTGAAAATGGTGGTTAGTGTTAAGCAGGTGTTTGATGATCCGAAAATGTTAAAATTGTATGAGCTTTCCGGAAAAACATTGGCTGAGGCAAAGTTGAAAAATTCCGATGCAAGATGGCGGGTTTTGGATTTTTTGAAATTTGCTCCGTTTAACAGGCAAGAAATTGCACTTGGCGCAGGGGTTACGCAATCTGTTATTAAAACATTGATTGATGCCGGTGTTTTAAGGGAAGTTTTAATCGAAAAGAAAAAAGATTTTAAAACACCGGTTTGCGGGTTTCAAAAAGTTAATCTGACGGATGAACAAAAGAATGCAGCCGGCGAATTGTGCGGTAAAATAGGTGAGGGGTTTAGCGTTACTTTGCTCAATGGGGTTACAGGTTCCGGTAAAACGGAAGTTTATTTTGAGGCAGTTGAAAAAGCATTTGCACTCGGAAAGCAAGTTTTGATTATGGTTCCCGAAATAGGATTAACGGCGCAATGGTTGAAAAGGTTTGAAAAGCGTTTCGGGGTTTTGCCTGCGGAATGGCATTCGGCGTTGAGTCAAAAAGAAAGGGTTGATAATTGGAAAGCAATCGCAAATGGTGAAGCAAAAATTATAATCGGTGCTCGTTCGGCATTGTTTTTACCTTATGCGGATTTGGGGTTGATTGTTATTGATGAAAGTCATGATGCATCTTTCAAGCAAGAAGATGTGGTGAATTATCAAGGACGTGATATGGCGGTCGTGAGAGCAAAATATGAGAAAATTCCGCTTATATTATCAACGGCAACACCTGATTTGGAGACTTTTTGTAATGTGGAAGAAGGAAAATACGGACAAGTTGTTCTAAAATCACGTTTTGCAAAAGCCGAGTTGCCGGAAATTAAAATTATCGATTTGAAAAAAGACAAACCCGTTAAGGGTAGTTGGGGAATGTCGTGGTTGGCTCCGTCTCTTTGTGAAAAACTTAAAGAAGTTTATGAAAAAGGTGAACAGAGTATATTGTTTTTAAACAAAAGAGGTTATGCGCCTTTGATTATTTGCAGAGATTGCGGGCATAGAATCCAATGTCCGAATTGCACCGCATGGTTGACCGAGCATTTGAAAACAAAGCAGTTGGTTTGTCATCATTGCGGATATTCAATGGCTATACCGGATAAGTGTCCGGATTGCGGTTCGGAAAATGGTTTGACAGCATGCGGGCCGGGGGTGGAGCGAATCGCGGAAGAGGTAAAATGTCGTTTCCCGACTGCAAAAGTGAAAATTTTGTCTTCCGATTATACGTCCAATGTTAAAGAAATAAGTTCGGTGATAAAAGATATGGAAGATAAAAAAATTGACATATTAATCGGAACTCAAATTTTAGCTAAAGGACATCATTTTCCGGAGCTTACCTTGGTTGGAATCGTTGATGCCGATTTGGGGTTGATGGGGAGTGATTTGCGGGCGGCCGAGCGCACATTCCAGCTGTTGTCGCAAGTTTCCGGAAGAGCAGGGCGCGCCAAGAAAAAAGGTGAGGTCTATTTGCAGACACTTTATCCGGATAATGCCGTGTTGAAGGCTTTGGTAGGTGGAAATTCGCAAGAATTTTATGCGATTGAAAAAAAGACTCGTCAAATATTAAAAATGCCTCCGTTTGGCAGAATGGCAGCGATTATCGTTTCGGGAAATAAAAGAGATGATGTTGAAAAAACGGCAATACTTTTGGGGCAAACGGCTTTTAATAATTCGGATATATCCACAATCGGTCCGGCGCAAGCTCCGATGTTTGTATTGCGTGGAAAATATCGCTACAGATTATTGCTTAAAACCAATAAAAATATAAGAATACAGGATGTTTTGAAAGAATGGTTTAAGAGGGTTAGTGTTGTGGGAAATGTAAAAGTGGAAGTGGATGTTGATCCTTATTCTTTTTATTGATGTTTGTTAATAAAATAGAAACTAATTATTATGTATTATCGTTTTTGTAATTTAATTTATATGGGATTGAAACATTGAAGAAAAAATCAAAAACAAAAGTAGCAAGAGTTTATTCTTCGGCTTTGTATGAGGCAGCTCTTGAGACCGGACAGGTTGAGAAGGTTTGGTCGGATGTTGCTAAATTGCAAAATCTCATGAAAACAGATGCGGACTTTGGAAAATTTTTGACGAATCCGTTGTGGTCAGAAAATGACAAAGCAGATGTTGTTGCAAAAACTGCAAAGGTTCTGGGATTGAGCAATGAAACATTGAATTGTTTGAAAATTGTTTCCGAAAATCAAAAGATGGCAGAGTTGTCGCTTATCTTGGATGAGTTCGGCAAACTCTATTATTTGAAGAACAATGTTGTCGAGGTGGTTGTTGAAACTGCCAAAAAATTGTCGTCCGCTCAAGATAAAAAGTTGCAGAAAGTTTTGGAAATTTTGTTGCAAAGTAAAATTGTGATGAATTATAAAATAAACTCAACTTTGTTGGGTGGTTTGCGTGTTCAGTGCGGTTCAAAGCTGTATGATGACAGTTTGGCAAGTAAATTGAATTATTTGGAAAAAATTATGAAAGGTAAGTAGAGATGTCTGTATCTGCTAGTGAAATATCTTCTATTATTAGAGATAAGATTGTTAATTCCGATGCAAAAATAGACGTAGCTCAGGTCGGCAAGGTTTTGTCTGTCGGTGATGGTGTGGCTCGTGTTTACGGATTGGATAAAGTTCAGGCCGGCGAATTGGTTGAATTTTCCAGCGGTGTTAAGGGAATGGCTCTTAACTTGGAAGAAGATAATGTGGGTGTGGTTATTTTCGGTTCGGACCAAGAGATTAAAGAAGGTGATGTCGTAAGACGCACCGAATCGATTGTTAGTGTGCCGGTCGGAAAAGGATTGCTTGGTCGAGTTGTTGATGCTTTGGGTGAACCGATTGACGGATTGGGAAAAATCAAAGCAGAAGAATATAGTCGTTCAGATATTAAAGCTCCGGGTATTATTGCTCGTAAGTCGGTTAATGAGCCGATGCAAACCGGTATTAAAATTATTGATTCTCTTATCCCAATCGGAAGAGGACAACGTGAGCTTATTATCGGGGACAGACAAACAGGTAAGACAGCAATCATTTTGGACACGATTATTAACCAGAAAAAAATTAATGATGCGGCAAAATCTGATAAGGAAAAACTGTTTTGTGTATATGTCGCTGTGGGACAAAAACGTTCAACCGTTGCGCAAGTTGTTAAAACTTTGAAAGATTATGGCGCAATGGATTATACAATCGTTGTTGCAGCTACTGCTTCCGATTCAGCTCCTATGCAATATATTGCACCGTATTCAGGTAGTGCAATGGGCGAGTTTTTCAGAGATAACGGAATGCATGCGGTTATCTTTTATGATGACTTATCGAAGCAAGCTACGGCATATCGTCAGATGTCTTTGCTTTTGCGCCGTCCACCAGGACGTGAAGCTTATCCCGGTGACGTGTTCTATTTGCATTCTCGTTTGTTGGAAAGAGCTGCTAAATTGAACGATGAAGAAGGTGCAGGTTCTTTGACCGCTTTGCCGGTTATTGAAACTCAGGCCGGAGACGTTTCTGCGTATATTCCAACCAACGTGATTTCAATTACTGATGGTCAAATATTCTTGGAAACATCGTTGTTCTATCAAGGTGTGCGTCCGGCGGTTAACGTTGGTATTTCGGTTTCGCGTGTGGGGTCTGCCGCTCAAATTAAGGCAATGAAACAAGTTGCCGGAACAATGAAGTTGGATTTGGCTCAATATCGTGAGATGGCATCGTTTGCTCAGTTTGCATCTGATTTGGATCAGGCTACCAAAAATTTGTTGGCCAGAGGTGCAAGATTGACAGAAATGTTGAAACAGCCGCAATATAAACCGATGTCGGTTGAAGAGCAGGTGTTTGCAATATTTGCCGGTGTTAAAGGCTTTTTGGATAATGTTCCGATGAATAAAGTTAAGGATTTTGAAGCAAGAGCTTTGGCTTCGGTTAAGGCAAATGCTCCGAAAATTTTGGAAAGTATTGCCAAAGAGCAAAAAATATCAGAAGAC
Source organism: Alphaproteobacteria bacterium (assembly GCA_045615365.1). Lineage (GTDB taxonomy): Bacteria > Pseudomonadota > Alphaproteobacteria > RF32 > CAG-239 > CAZU01. Next base: position 74,756 of record JAZLEQ010000018.1, on the reverse strand, counting down.
ACGGAAGCCAAAATGATGAAATTTTATCAGGATTTCAGTGCTGAGTTTACATCAACTTTGGAAAAGGCAGCTTAAACTATGGCAGGTTTGAAAGAGCTTAGAACCAGAATTTCCTCCATCACATCAACGAAGAAAATCACTTCGGCGATGAAAATGGTGGCAGCTGCCAGACTAAGAAAAGCTCAAGATGTGCATGCAAAATCTTCCGGATATCACAATGGTATTTTGACTATTGCAGGCAGAATGTATCGTGATATTAAGAAATGTGAAGCCCAAGGGGATAAAGTCTTTTATCCCTTGGTCATGCAAGAGAGAAAGGTAAAGGAAAACTATCTTTTGGTAGTTTTCTCTTCTGATCGTGGTTTGTGTGGCAGCTATAATAGTTATGTTTTGCGAAAAACTCTTGAAAGAGTCGCCGAATTGGAAAAAGAAGGCAAAAATGTTAAGGTCTTGTGCTTGGGTAAGAAAATAGGCGATGCACTAAAACATCGCAGACCTGAAATTATTGCCGAGGTTATGACCGGTTTGGCAGCAAAAGGTGCAAAATATAAAGAAATGGAACACCTGATTGAAAAGGTGTTGGAAGGGTATCTCAGCGAAGCATTTGATGTTTGCGAATTTATATATACATATTTCAAATCATCATTAAACAGAGAGGTAATTTGTCGTCAGCTATTGCCTTATGTGTTTGATATTGATTTGGATGACCCTCGTTATAGCAACAAGTTCAATGATGCATTTTATGAATATGATGCATCGGAAGAAAAAGTTTTTAACGATGTGGTATATATGTTGGTGATATCTGAAGCATTTCAGATGTTGTTGAATTCGCAAGCGAGCGAACAATCTGCTCGTATGACATCTATGGATAATGCAACTCATAATGCCAATGATATGATTGCTAAGCTTAATTTGAAATACAATCGTTTAAGACAAAGTGCAATCACTACGGAGTTGATTGAGATTATTTCCGGTGCGGAAGCTTTGTAAATTATTTTGATAAAATTTAGGAGAGTTTTATAATGGTAAAAGAAAGCGAAAAAAAGGTGGTTAAGAAAACAGTTAAATCTGCTAAAAACACCACTGAAAAAAAGGTAGTGAAAAAAGCGAGTGCAAAAGTAAAAAATGATTTTGCAAACGGTTATATTTTTCAGGTTACCGGAGCGGTTGTTGACGTTAAGTTTGACAATGTAAACGATTTGCCTCCCATTTTGACGGCTTTAACATGTGATAATAACGGCAAAAAATTGGTTTTGGAAGTTGCTCAGCACTTGGGTGAAGGCGTTGTTCGTTGTATTGCTATGGATGCGACAGACGGTTTGGTTAGAGGACAAGATGTTGTTAATACAAATCAACCGATTGAAGTTCCTGTAGGACCGGATATGTTAGGACGTATTATTAACGTTATCGGTGAGCCGGTTGACGGAAGAGGTGATGTGAAATCTAAAACATATTATCCGATTCATCGTGAAGCTCCTGCATTTGTTGAGCAATCAACAGAAACACAAGTTTTGACAACAGGTATTAAAGTTATTGATTTGTTGGAACCATATGCAAAAGGTGGTAAAATCGGTTTGTTCGGTGGTGCCGGTGTGGGCAAAACCGTGTTGATTATGGAATTGATTAATAATATTGCTAAAGGCCATGGCGGATATTCTGTATTTGCAGGTGTGGGTGAAAGAACTCGCGAGGGTAACGATCTTTATAATGAAATGATTGAATCCGGAGTTATTGACCTTAAGGGCGATAAGTCTAAGACAGTGCTTGTTTACGGTCAGATGAACGAACCTCCGGGAGCTCGTGCTCGCGTGGCTTTGACAGGTTTGACTCAAGCTGAATATTTCCGTGATGAAGAGCACCAAGATGTGTTGTTCTTTGTGGACAATATCTTCCGCTTTACTCAAGCAGGTTCTGAGGTTTCAGCTTTGTTAGGACGTATTCCTTCCGCTGTGGGATATCAGCCGACATTGGGAACCGATATGGGTGCCATGCAAGAACGTATTACTTCAACCAAAAACGGGTCTATTACTTCGGTGCAAGCTGTTTATGTGCCGGCCGATGACTTGACTGACCCTGCACCGGCAACAACATTTGCTCACTTAGATGCAACAACAGTGTTGTCGCGTTCTATTGCTGAGTTGGGTATTTATCCTGCTGTTGACCCGTTGGATTCAACATCACGTATTTTGGATCCGGCAGTTGTTGGTGATGAGCATTATCAAGTTGCTCGCGGAGTGCAAGAAATTTTGCAAAAATATAAATCCTTGCAAGATATTATTGCAATCTTGGGTATGGATGAATTGTCCGATGAAGACCGTTTGGTGGTTTCTCGTGCCCGTAAGGTTCAACGTTTCTTGTCTCAACCGTTCCATGTTGCCGAAGTGTTTACAGGAACTCCGGGTGTGTTTGTTAAACTGGAAGATACGGTTAAAGGCTTTAAGGGAATTATTGAAGGTAAATATGATGATATTCCCGAACAGGCATTCTATATGGTCGGAACCATTGAGGATGTGCTGAAAAAAGCAGAATCGATGAAAAACGCAGCATAATTTTGATATTTATTTGATAGGAATATTGTTATGGGAAAAGAGCTTAACCTTAAAATTGTTTTACCTTCAAGAACATTTTTGGAAGAAAAGGTTGCCAGTGTGATAATACCGGCGGTAAGGGCAGATGTTAATATTCTGCCCGACCGAGCTCCGAGCGTTTTTGCATTGGATTTTGGGGTTGTGAGAGTTTTGAATCCGAATGGTTCAATCAAAGCAGACTATTTTGTTCATTCAGGAATGGCCGAAGTGGTGAATAATAATTGCAATATTATGGTTCAAGGGGCTGCTGTTGCTGCTGAACTTAATGTTGCAGAAGCTAAGAAGCGCTTGGAAAAAGCCGAAACTCCGCAAATGCAATTGTTCTATCAGATGATTTTGGATCATCAGAGAAATGTTCGTCGTCGTTATTTGCGTACATTGCAATTGTATGCAAAAAAATTAAAACAAAAGAACTACTTTAAAAAAATTATTTCAGGCTCAAATTCTAAAAAGCAGTAATTTAAAATAGGAGGGGCTGATGTTTTTAGAAGCAGGACTTTTGACCAGACGTTCGGTGCGTCAATTTGAAGAAGGAAAAAAAATTCCGCACGAAGATATTGAAGATTTGCTTAAAATTGCAATGTATGCACCGTCGAGGTATAACAAACAACCTTGGGAGTTTGTTGTAGTTGAAGATGATGAAACAAAAGAGAAGATTATGCAGATTCATTCGCATTCATCTTTTTTGAAGGAGGCTTCAGCTGCGATTGTTGTTTGTGGCGATACGAATCAGCAATTGGATGAAAATTTTTGGGTGGTTGATACATCTGCCGCTGTTCAAAATTTACTCCTGGCTATTCACGGCAAAGGGTTAGGTGGCGTTTGGTGTGCAATATATCCTTATGAGGAGAGAATGAAAGATTTTCAAAATTTGCTCGGATTGCCGGAAAATGTTAAACCCAATGCTTTGGTGGTTTTAGGGTATCCTAAAAAAATTCCTAATCAACCGACAGACAGGTTTAAGAAAGAAAAAATACACTGGGAAAAATGGTAGTTGTTTTCTTTTTTATTAATCCTCTTTTTGTTTGGAAAAGAGGATTTTTTTAATTGTTTTTAAACACTTTAAATGTGAGAATTGATCTGACGGAGTAATTAACCGTTGTGTTTAGACGTTTAAACAAAAAGAAGGATACAACAGAAGTTGTTTCAAGTAGTGGGACATAACCGGAGGAAGCCGGATTTGGGCTCTTTGCGAGGTAGAATCGCGAAGGGTTTTGTTGTATCTGAAGGAGGTGGAAGATGATGAATGGCATCACCTTAACCGCCTCAATGAGAACAAATCTGCAATCGTTGAAAACTATAGCGTTGCAGATGAACAAAACACAAAATATTCTCTCCACCGGCAAAAAAGTAAACTCAGCGATTGATAATGCCTCAAGTTATTATCAGGCGCGGGCTTTGACTAATCGTGCGAGTGATTTGAATAATCTTTTGGACAGTATGGGGCAAGGAATTCAAACAATCCAAGCCGCAACCGAAGGGCTTACAAGTGCGATGTCTTTTCTTGAACAGGCAAAAGCTGTAGCAAATCAAGCACTGGCGAGCGATTTTGAGCTTAAAAACAATGAAAATAAAACCGAAGATGTTGGAGAAGAAAATGTTGTTTATAGAATGCGGACTCTAGGCAAAACTTATCAGGATTATCTTGATGAAGGTTATCAGGAAATTACTGCCACTATGAGTGCAAGCGAAATTCAAGATCTTATTAAAAACAATGGAAAAGTTATATTCAAAGAAGATATAACGTTAACGGAAGGTATTAGCATAAACGCGAATGCTGCCGAGATTATCGGTAACGGGAAAACTTTAACCGTGAATGCCGACGACACAGCTGCAATTACAGTTAAAGGCAAAGGCGCCAATGCCTATATTGAAGGGCTTAAAATTGTTGCAAACGGCACAAATGCAATAGGTGTTAAAGCAACTGAAGGCGGCACAATTACGATTGATAAGCTGGATAATGTTACTGCAACGGGAGAAGGTGCTAAACAGTATTACTATCGTAATGAAGATCTTTTTAATGGAGAAAAGAATACCCAAGCAATTTATAATCAGACCAATGCTACGTCCGTTAACAAAGCTATGCAATATGTTCCTGTCGGAGTATCAAACAGTGATGATGACTTTGGCCAAGGTGAATGGTATATTGGTGCTATCGGTGAATGGACGGATCTTTACGGTTATGATTATGCAGATGTTGTTAATGATTTAGGCTTTGATGGATCTGTGAATCCGATGGGTGTTGATAATTATAATACAGTCACGAAATCCGATAATGTGATTAAAATCAATGAAGCTTTTACTGCAATAGGAAGTGATGCCCAAATTTTTTCACAAGGACAGTATTGGACATCAACAGAAAACGCTTCAAATCCTCAATGGTTTGTGAATATTTATTTAGGACAAAGGTCTTATACATATAAACATAAGGAAAGTGAAAAAAATTTACGTTTATTTAATGATGTAAAAAATTGCTATAATCCGGCTGAAAAAGAATGTCCGCAAATTGGAGATATTATGTATGCGGATAAGACGTGGAGCTCTGCTGATGATTATGCAACTAACAAAGCAGCCGGTAAAACCGCTGTAGGTGTGGTTTTCGATGTTGATACAATTAATGGTGATGTTAAAATTGTGGCACTAAAAGATGTAGCAAATAATATTGCATTTGGAAGTAATGGTGAGAATTTTACTGGAGTTACTGATTATACATCTACAAAAGAACTAAAAAATACGGGAGAGATTATAGTTACTTACACTGATACGCCGCCATTAGCGGAAAATAATGGAAACGAAAATATAACAGAGCCGGATAATGGCGGAAGTGATAATAATGATAACATTTCAGATGATGATATGATTGTTGTCGGAGCTACAAGTCTTTCTGAACAATTCAACGATATTTTAAGTGAGTTTAACACTCTTATAAAAGATACATCGTATCAAGGAGTGAATCTTCTTAAAGGGGCGGATTTAACGCTTACATTTAACGAAAGTTGCTCCAATAAATTCACGGTTTCGGGGCGCGATATGAGCGCTGAAAATCTCGGGCTTATCACTCGCGATTGGAAAACAAAAGCCGATATTGAAACCTCAATCAAAGAGCTGACATCGGCGATTGATGCAATACGCGAATTTCAAACCGAATTGGGAAATAATTATTCGATAATTCAAACGCGCCAAAACTTTACGGAAGCTTTAACCGATGTTCTTGAAACCGGCGCGGATAATCTGGTGCTTGCCGATATGAACGAAACTTCGGCTGAATATCTAATGTTGCAAACCCGTCAACAGTTAGCAACTAACTCACTTTCTCTTGCTGCCCAATCCGCACAATCAATTTTGACTTTGTTTTAATAAAAAAAGCCTCCCTGAAAAGAGAGACTTTTTTTTCTTTATTTGCAATTTTATTATACGCTTACAAGTCCTCTAACCAAAGCATAAATTGCAATCAGGGCGATGATAACCAATGCACAAGCTAAGAGCTTTTCTTTGCAAGTGAAAACTCTTTCATCGGGATGATGTTCCTTGCGAGCCCAAATATAAAACGGAATGCCCAAGGCAATGATTATGGCTGCCAACAACAGGTAGTTTAATCCGGCAGCATAAATCAACCACAAAGCATAAACAGCACCTAAAATTGAGGTTATGAGCGCTCCGGAACGACGATATATTAAATTGTTCGGATATTCGCCGTCTTCACACAATTTCCATAAATATGCACAAGATGCAAAATATGCCGGCAAAACCATTACTCCGGTGATTGAAAGCATGGTGTTCCATGCGTCGGTGGCAAAATATACAAAGATTAGGAACAACTGCATAGCCAAGGAGGTTACAATCAACGAAACAGAAGGTGCTTCGTTTTTGTTTTCTTTGGCAAAAGCTTTAGGAAATGTTCCGTCTTGAGCTGCAGCTTGCGGAATTTGAGCTGTTACCATGGTCCAAGCAAGCCAACTGGTTAAAACCGAAATCACCAAGCCGGTGTTCATTAGCCAAGCTCCCCACTTGCCGACAGCTTGTTCCATAATGCCGGCAGTTGACGGATTGGCAACAGCACTTAATTCGGATTGTGTCATATAGCCGAATGGTAAGAGCGAAAGTAAGATATAGATAATTAGGCAGCTGGCAAAACCTAAAATGGTCGCAGGTCCGATAAGCGATGGCGATTTTGCCTTGTTTGACATTACAACAGCGCCTTCAATACCGATAAATGCCCAGAGTGTTACCAACATAGTGCTTTTAATTTGTGTACTTAAACCGCCAAGCTTGGCTTTAGCTGCAACGGCTTCGCCCCAGAAATCCAAATCAAACTTATCAAAATGGAATAAAAATGCCATGATTATAATAAACAGCACTAACGGAACTATCTTGATTATGGTGCCGATTGTATTGACAATACTGGCCTGTTTTACTCCGCGTAAAACCAAAAAGTTGAAAAACCAGATTATCAATGAACCTCCGATAATTGAGGGGAGGTTGTTGCCGCCGGCAAAATAGGGCGGAAAGAAATAGTTTAAGGCATCCATGGTGATTACAGCATATCCGACATTGCCGCAAACCTGACACAGCCAATATGACCATCCGATTGTAAAACCGACATAAGGACCAAAGCCGGCACGCGAATACGAATATATGCCTGTGGTAAGGTCCGGTTTGGCCATTGATAAAATTGAAAAAGTGCGAGCAATGAAATATATGCCGATACCGGTTATTATCCAAGCCAACAAAACGGCTCCGGCAGAAGCGCCGGAAGCCATGTTTTGCGGTAAGGAATATATGCCGCCGCCAATCATTGAGCTGACAACTATGGCAGCTAATGCCAAAACACCCAAACGGTTAGAGCTTTGGTCGGATGATGGTGGAGGAGATGATTGTGTTTTAGAAATTTTCATCTTTTTTATTCCTTATTTTTATTTATCAGATGTGAGCAGGTTCTGCATAGTCAAAGTTTAGGAAGCCTAATGATGTTAAGCAATAGCCGAACTGCTCGGTGATGTTTAGGTAGTTATGCCAAATTTGGAATTCGGAATGCTTTTCAACTCCGCGTAACTCCAATTCATGGTTGAGTGATTTGTTGAGCCACATCTTTGCATGACCTTCGGCAATTTCATCGTCAATCGGAGTGTCAAAATATTCAACATATTCAGCTGCCCAACCGCCGATAAGTTCGCCGTTTTTATCCTTACCCCAACAAATTCCAAGACCTGTGGCAATGGCTTTGTGTTCATCGCGATTTGCACCGTTGCCGGCCATAATCACTTCCAAAACCGCGCCATGTTTGAATTGGCTTACAATTTTATCGTTAAGCGGAATAATTTTGTTGTGAAGCTCTTTGGGAAGAACAGAAGTATATGGAACAATGTTGAAATTTTCAATTCTGGCTTCACGAAGTGCAGAATCGTAGCAAAATGTTTCAAAAGGTTGGGGCGGAATACCATCGTTGGATTGTCCTGCTCCGCCGGTTATAAATGCAAAAGTTGGAAAACGAACGCCTTGTGTCATGTTTAATCTCCTTTAATTTTGAAAAAATGAAAAAAATTAAGCTTAAGTTTTTTTAAGCAATAAATGAGATAATCCCGTTAAGCGTTTTTTCAATAAAGAAAAAGCCCAACCACAATGGGAAGGGCTTTAAATCGGTTGTAAATGTCGAAATTATTAAATTTCGCCGATATACATACCTAAATCTTTGGCTGCTTGAACATATTTGCCTTTGGGATCAACCAAAGTTGTTCCTGCTTTGACTACTTCTTGCAAGTCTACAGCGGTAACTTCGCCGCCATTCCATGTTACCATTTTGTCTTCTTCGCCATTGGCAATTAATTCAACAGCTTTGCTACCGAAGAGAGCAGCCAAAAGGCGGTCAAATGAAGCAGGAACACCTGAGCGTTGCAGGTGTCCTAATGTGGTGACACGGAACTGAAAGTCGTTGTATCTTTTGGAAATTTGACCGCATAAATATTGTCCGATTCCGCCATAAATAGTTTCGCCAACCATGTTTTTGCGATCGGTAACCGGAAGACCATCTTCTGTTTTCAAACCTTCAGAAACAACAACAACAGCATGATTACGGCCACGTGCTTTAATTTCTTTTAATTTGTTGATAATTCCGTCAATTGTATAGGGAATTTCGGGAATTAAACAAACATCAGCATTACCGGCAAGAGCAGAGTGAAGTGCTAAGTGGCCGGCATCACGTCCCATAACTTCGGTGATCATGGCGCGGTTGTGCGAACGAGCGGTGAGCTCTAAGCTGTCAATGGCAGTGGTGCAATACTGAACGGCAGTTTGAAAACCTACTGAAAATTCGGTAATCGGAGTATCATTATCAACTGTTTTAGGGATACCTATGATTTTAACAGGAGATTCTTTGCACATGTTGGAAACAATGTTCATGCTTCCGTCGCCGCCAATTACAACAATAGCATCAAGACCCAGTTCTTCAACCCCTTTGGCAAAACGTTGGGAAACATCTTTTAATGATTCGATTCTCATGCCTTTGTTTAATGAGCCAAGGTATGAACCGCTGAGGCGAGGCCACGGCGAATCGCTGAAATTTTTAACAGTTAGTTTTTCAAAACGATGCGGAGTCTCAGTTATACCTTCAGTGCCATCGTTGATACCATATATTTCCCAACCGCGTTTTTCTGCAGCTTCTACTACAGAACTGATAATCATATTAAGGCCGGCGCAATCTCCTCCTGAGGTTAATACTCCTATTCTTTTAATTTGAACCATTTATAAAGACTCCTTTTTTAGTTGCATTATTCATCATTTTGGTATATACTAATACAGATTTGTTAAGAATTTTCTACTAAAAAATGCAATTTAATAAGAGTTTTTATTGAAAGGACTTTGTTTTATGTTTAATCAAAAGCCGAAAATGAGTTTGCAACATCAACTTTGTGAACTTAAATTGGAAGAACGCAGAGTTTGTTCTGATATCAGAAATTTGGTTAAAAATACTTCTACCATAGACTTTTTTAAAGCAAAGCAGTTGAATTCCTTGAGAATAGGGGTAAAACAAAAGATTAAAAGGGTTGAAGCACGAATCATGCCGAATATTATTGCTTAGGCGGATTTTGTTTGTGATAAATAAAAAAAAAGCGGCTTTCAAAGCCGCTTTTTTGTTAGTCTGCCAAACCTAAAAGACGATACTTAACGCGAACATCCATATCTTTTGAATATTTATTGATGAGTTCTGCGTGGATATCGTTTTCGAGAATATTTTGCATTTTATCGTTAATTGTTTTTGTATCCGAGTTGGAAGAGGAGGTGTTGTTAATAACCTTGACAGGAATAACAATGGTTGAAACACCACCGGATAAAAGGACTCGATATTCTCCGGTAGGAGCCTGATATGCTTCGGTATATTGAGCATTGTTTAATTTGCCGAACGTTTCGTTTCTTTTCAATGGGGCAGTTGTTTTCATTGAAAGCTTAAAACGAGAAGAAATATCGCTTAATGTTTCTCCGTTATCCAAATCGGCAATAACATCGTTTAGCATTTCTTGTGCTATGGCTGATTTTTCGTTTTCTGTCCATATTTTGATAATGCTCGGTTTTACCAAACTCAGGTCTTTGATATGAGCCTCATTGATATCGGTTACCGAAGCAAAAACAAAACCGTTTTCGGTTTCAAGTGCTTGGCTGATCTCATCTTTATTATAGGAGAATGCAGTTTCGGTGAAATCGTTTGATTTTATAAAATCGGCGTATTTTTTATCGCTTACGGAAATGTATGAGCCATCTTCTTTAAGCCCTTTGATTGTATGTATTTTGGCATTGTATTCTTTAGCAATATCCGCAAAAGTTGCACCAGAGCCGATTTTGTCTTCAATTTCGGTGATGATACGAGAGGCTTCATCATAAGATTGTTCTTGCTTGATTGTGGCAATTATTTTGTTGCGAACCTCAGATAACGGAGTTTCTTTTTTAGGAGTTATTTTTGTTATCTTTAATATATGCCATCCGAATTCCGATTTAGTCGGGCCGACAATTTGGTTTAGCTTGGCATCAAATGCATCATCGCTTAATTCGGGAAGAAGCGAATCGGCGCTGATATTACCTAATTCGGTTGTTGCTTTATCCTGATTGGCAATATCGGCTGCAATTTTGTAAAAATCGGCGCCTTCCGACAAAAGTTTGTAGGCTTTGTCAGCATCTTCTTTTGAAGAAGTTACCATTTGAAGAATTGTGCGTTTTTCGGGAATGATGTATTCCGAAGAATTGTCGTTGTAAAAGTTTTTAATTTCTTCTTCAGATGGAACAACGTTTTTGGTGAGTTCATCAAAACGCAGTTCTATGAAAGACATATTGCGTTTTTCGGGTTCTTCAAATTGGGGCGCAAAATCTTGATAGTATTGTTCAATTTCTTCATCAGTTATTTCACGATCAATTTTGAGAGAAGACGGGTCTATCTCAACATAGTTGAATACTTTTTGCTGATTGGCTATTTGAGAAAAATATTTGTTCATAAATTTAGGGAAAACAACCTTTTCAATCGGTGATAAAACCAGATGATGAAATAAAACATTGCGAGTTATTTCATTCATATAGTCTTGTTCACTCATGTCAAAGAAAGATAGTTGACGGCGGAAAAGTTCAGGGCTGAAATTTCCGGAGTTATCCATAAATTCGGGTTGGGAAGAAATGATTTTGCTAATCAGCTCCGGAGAGATACTGACATTTTGTTTTTGAGCAGTGCGAGCCACAATCATGTCAGCCAGCTCTTTTTTAACAAGATCATTTAATATTTTTTTGCTCATTTCTTCATTTATTTCAAGTGTGTCACCAAACATGTTTTGGGTGCGGAGGATGTTGTTTTGGTGTTTGAAATTCATTTCGTCTTGAAGAATTTCCAAGTTATCAACCTTAATGACTGCGCGATTTTTACCTGCAGAACTGACGTAGCCTGAAACCCCGAACAATGACATAAAGCTTAGTGCCGTTAATGCCAAAATAGTTTTTGTTAACCACGAATCCTGATATTTTCTTATTTTTGTTATCATTTTATATTTTTCCTTAATTTTTTGAAAAAATCTTGTAATTGCGTTTGATTATAATCTTTATTATTATTTTATACAACTATTCAAATATTGATGTTGAAAAGTTTTTTTCGTTGTGTTAAAAAAGTCTTAATTTAATCATCTGTCAGAAATGAAGGGAATTGTTATGGCAAGAAAAATGTTAATCGCAGGAAACTGGAAAATGAACGGCTTGAGCGCCGATAGTGTTGCTTTGGCATCTGAAATTAAGGTTGCTGTAAAAGCAAAAAAGAGAAATTGTGAATTTTTGGTTTGTCCGCCGTTTACTATGTTGACTACCGTGAAGAAGAGTTTGCGTGGTGTTAAGGTTGCACTCGGTGCTCAGGATTGCCATTTTAACGAAAAAGGTGCTCACACAGGTGATGTCAGTCCTGTGATGTTGGTTGATGCCGGTTGTTCATATGTGATTTTGGGCCACTCCGAACGCAGAGCTGATCATGGAGAAAGTAATGAACTGGTTTGTAAAAAAGCAGAAGCTGCAAACAAAGTAGGTTTGAAGACTATTATTTGTATTGGCGAAACATTGCAACAACGTGATGCCGGTGAAACCATCGATGTTTGTTCAAAACAAGTTATGGGATCGGTTCCAAATAATGCAACCGCCGCAAATACCGTAATTGCATATGAACCGGTTTGGGCAATCGGAACAGGTAAAACTCCAACAGCGCAAGATGTTGAAGATGTGCATGCCGCTGTAAGAAAGGTTTTGGCTAAAAAACTTGGTAAAGCTCAGGCAAATAAGATGCGTATTTTGTATGGCGGTTCGGTGAAGCCTTCTAACGCTAAAGAATTTTTATCACTTCCTGATGTTGATGGTGCGCTTATCGGTGGGGCAAGCTTGAAGTCGGCTGATTTTATGGCAATAGCTGATAATGCTGAATGTTAGTTTGATGTTTTGATATAAAAAAAAGGATATAAAAATGGGAACTGTTTTATTAGTGATTCATTTGTTGGTTTGTATATTTTTGGTGGTGTGCATCTTGCTGCAACGCTCAACAGGTGGTGCTTTGGATGGTTTAGGCGGCGGTTCGGGTGCTTCCAGTTTTTTGAGCGTGCGAGGAACCGGTAATTTGCTGACAAGAACAACCGCTGTTTTGGCTACGTTGTTGTTTGTGACGAGTATTTCTTTGGCATTGTATTACAGAGGACAGGCAAAACCCGCTGAATCAATAGTTGATAAAGTTGTTACAAGTCAGACTTCGGATGCCGTTGAGGTTCCGGTGGTTCCGACAGCTGAAAAATAGAAAGAAAAAAAATGAATATTAATAAAGGCATCTTCCGAAGTTAAATAGGGAAGGTGCCTTTATCACTTTCAAAAATGATGAAAAAGGTTTATTAAAATGTCAGAAAATACAAAATTTATATTTATTACCGGCGGGGTGGTATCCTCTTTGGGTAAGGGATTGGCTTCAGCAGCGATGGCAAGTATTATGCAAGCAAAAGGTTTTAAGGTTAGGATGAGAAAACTGGATCCGTATCTTAATGTTGATCCGGGGACAATGAGCCCTTATCAACATGGTGAAGTTTTTGTTACTGATGATGGAACGGAAACAGATTTGGATTTGGGACATTATGAAAGATTTTCAGGAGTGTCTTGTCATAAAACCGACAGCATTACAACCGGAAAAATTTATCAGAGAGTTATTGATAAGGAAAGACATGGTGATTATTTGGGGGCAACAATTCAGGTTATTCCTCATGTAACAAACGAAATAAAGAATTTTATTTTGTCGGATATTACCGATGAAGATTTTGTGTTTTGTGAAATAGGCGGAACGGTAGGGGATATTGAAGGACAGCCGTATTTGGAGGCTATTCGACAGGTGGCATATGAATTAGGACGTGACAGATCTATGTTTGTGCATTTGACTTTGTTGCCATATATTCCTACTGCCGGTGAATTAAAAACAAAACCGACACAGCATTCAGTTAAAAAACTTCAGGAATATGGCATTCAGCCGGATATGTTGCTGTGTCGTTCACAGATCGAAATTCCGCAAAATGAAAAAAGAAAAATAGCTTTGTTTTGTAATATCAGAGAGGAAAACGTTATTGCAGCATTGGATGTAAGCAATATATATCAGGTGCCGATTGCTTATGCAAAAGAAGGTATAGGAGTTCAAATTTGCAAACATTTCGGAATTGAATGTGACGGAAAGTTTGATTTGAGTAAATGGGAAAATATTATAGATAATGTCAGACATCCGGAAGGCGAGGTAAGGGTTGCGGTGGTTGGTAAATATACCCAACTTTTGGAAGCATATAAGTCTTTGTCTGAGGCCTTAAATCATGGTGGAATTGCCAATAGATATAAGGTTAAAGTGAAATGGATTGATTCAGAATTATTGGAAAAAGAATCGGTAGAAGAACATTTGAATGATGTGAGCGCAATTTTGGTTCCCGGAGGTTTCGGACAAAGAGGAACTGACGGAAAAATTGCTGCTATTAAGTATGCACGAGAAAGAAAAATTCCGTTTTTGGGAATTTGTTTGGGAATGCAGCTTGCGGTTATTGAGACAATGCGAAATGTTGCCGGAATTAAGAACGCAAATACAACCGAATTTGCGGCGGATTGTGAACCGGTTGTCGGTTTGATGACAGAATGGGATAAGGAAGGAGCTAAGCAAATTCGCCATAAAGACGGAGATTTGGGAGGCACAATGAGGCTTGGAGCATATGAATGTGTGTTGGATGAAAATTCTTTGGCAGCTCAAGTTTATGGAAAGAAAACGATTTTTGAAAGGCATCGCCACAGATACGAGGTTAATATGAAATATGCTGATACATTGTTGCGTTCGGGAATGAAAATTACCGGAAAATCGCCTGACGGGTTGTTGCCTGAGATTGTTGAGATTAAAGATCATCCGTGGTTTGTGGCTGTTCAGTTTCATCCGGAATTGAAGTCAAAGCCTTTTGATCCGGCACCATTGTTTGTTTCTTTTGTTAAGGCCGCGATTGAAAAAAGCAGGTTGATTTAAGTGATAATATAAAAAAAATATAGCACAAATAAAAAAACACTTGATTATTTTTTATTTGTGCTATATCTGTATGAAAGCTTTATTGGAATATGTGCGGCCATGGCGGAATTGGTAGACGCGTAACGTTGAGGTCGTTATGGGCTAAGCCCGTGAAGGTTCAAGTCCTTTTGGCCGCACCAAATAAAGCTTTTTTTATGTCTATGGAGATGCTATCGATTTTATTTTTTTAATATATTTCCGTCGTTTATGAGAGGAGGTTAAAGCTTATGTTTAAGGTTTGTAAGACAGATTCCAATCAAAAACTCATAAGGATGAAAAAGAATCGATTGTATACAGGTTCGTGGATTAATGTGATTAATCCGAATGGTGAAGAGCTTGAAAAATTAGCTGATTTAATTGACTGGGATGTTGAAGTTTTGAAAAGTTCGTTGGATATTGACGAACGTTCACGCGTGGAATATGAAAATAAAAACTTTATGTTAATTGTGAATTTGCCGCTTCTTGATGATGAAGGGCAATTTGATACTTTGCCTTGTTCAATGTTGTTTACGCAGAAAAATTTTGTAACCTTGTGTTCGCGTGAGAATCGTATTATCGGTTCATTTACAAAATCTACCGCAAATACCTTCGATACAAAGAATCGCACTAATCTGATGTTAAAAATTTTGTATAAAGCGACACAGTTTTATTTGCGTTATTTGAAGATTATCAATCGTAAGACCGAATCTATAGAATATAATTTAAGAAATACCACCAATAATAAGGAATTGTTTCAGTTGATGGAAATTCAAAAATCGTTGGTTTATTTTACAACGGCTTTGAAGGATAATCAGTTGGCGTTGCAAAAGCTTTTGAGAATGGTGCGTTCAAAAGTTATTACTTCAGTAGTTCCTTTTACAGAAGAAGATGAGGATTTGCTTGAAGATATTATGATTGAAAACAAACAGGCTATTGAAATGGTGGATATGCATCGCACTATTTTGGAAAGTATGATGGACGGATTTGCTTCCGTGATTAACAATAATGTTAATCAGGTTATGAAATTTTTGGCAGCGATTACAATTATACTATCAATTCCTACAATGTTGGCGAGTTTTTGGGGAATGAACTTGGGGCTGCCATTAACCGAAACAAAATACGGTTTTTGGTATGTTGTGGCGGCATCGATAGTGCTGACTTTGTTGGTTATTTTATTCTTTAGAAAAAAGAAGATGTTTTAGCTTAAAAAAAAGTCCTTTTTTGTTAGTATCTTTTATCGCTTGCTTGAGATGGTGTGATTTTTGCCTTAATATATGGTTGTGATTTGTTTTGTAAAAAAAAGGAATTGTGACGGTGATTATCGGTTTTTTGATTGCTTCATTTGTTTTGATTTTTGATCAGCTCAGCAAATATTGGGTTATGAATGTTTTTTTGGGGCAAAAAGCATATGAAAGCTTTGGTGAATATTTCAATATTGTCAGAGCGTGGAATACCGGTGTGAGTTTTTCGATGTTTAATAATTACGGCAATTTGGGAGCTTGGTTGTTAACCGGAATTGCTCTTGTTATTGTCGGGGTTTTGATTTATTGGCTTAGAAAAGAAAAAGAAAAATTTATGCAGGTCGCTTTAGGAATGATTATCGGAGGAGCATTGGGAAACGTGATTGATCGTGTGAGGTTCGGTGCGGTTTTTGATTTCTTAGATGTCCATTTAGCGGATAGTCATTGGCCGGCGTTTAACTTGGCCGATAGTTTTATTTGTTTGGGTGCGGGTTTAATTATTTTGCATTCCGTCATTGTTAAGTTTAGAAAAGAGGAAAAATAGTGATGAAAAAGATTGTTATTCTTTGTTTGTTGGCTTTTGTTGCAGGGTGTTCGGGGATTACAAAGGAAACTTTAGGAATAGCCAAAAAGTCTCCGAATGAAAGAGTTGTTGAAACGAGAAAACCTTTGTCTTTGCCACCTGAGTTTGATTTGAGACCGGTTGTTGATGTTGAAAGTTAGATCTCGGTTTAAGATAAAATGAAAAAAATATTATCGATAGTTTTGATTGTTTTTTGTGCTTTTGCTCATGAAGTGAAGGCACTTGAAGCTTTTAAAATCGATGAATTTTATTTGGATAACGGCTTGCAAGTTATTGTGCTTGAGAACAATAAATCACCGATAGTGAAACATATGGTTTTTTATAAATCCGGTGCCGTTGATGAAAAGAAAATGCAAGGCGGAATAGCTCACTTGTTGGAACACTTGATGTTTAGAGGAACATCAAAAGTTGAAGGGCAAAGTTTTAACAGAATAGTTGAAAAGAACGGAATTGAAAGCAATGCTTTCACAGCACAAGATGTTACGGCATATCATCAATTTGCAGATATTGGTAAATTGGAGCTTTTGATGTATTTGGAAGCTGATAGAATGAGAAATTTATCGTTGAAAGATGATGATTTTTTAACCGAAAAAGAGATTGTTTTTCAAGAACGAAAACAAAGAATTGATAATAATCCGTCGGCAAAGTTTTTCGAAAAACTAAATGAGTTGTTGTGGCAAGACCACCATTACGGAAACCCGATAACCGGTTTTGATTATGAAATTTCAGGATTGAAAAAAGAATATGCTCAGAATTTTTATGATATGTATTATGCGCCGAATAATGCAGTGTTGGTTTTGGCCGGAGATATTGATAGAAAAACAGCAGAAATATTGGCAAAAAAATATTATGGCGGATTGAAACCGGCAAAAATTTCAGAAACAAAATTTGAGTTGCTTTTAAGACCGTATAAAGCAAAAATTGAAATGAGTTTGCCGGAAATAAGATTGAAGAGAATGATTAAAAAATTTGTTGCTCCGTCAGTGAATGTTGAAAAAGAAAAGTTTTATGCTTTGATGATTTTGGAGAATTATTTAGCCGGTGATGAAAACTCTCCTTTTTATCAAAAATTAGTGGTAAAAGATAAGGGGTTTTTGAGTGCTTCCGTAAGTTATGACGGAATTAAAAGAAGTTATGGAACATTTGTAATTGAAGCAGTTCCGGCTGATATTGATGATAAAAAGGCAGAACAAAAAATTAATGAGGCATTTAAGTATGCCATAAATGTTTTGGATGAAAAAAAACTGGAAAAAGTTAAGCAAAAGATGATGGCTGATTTTGCTTATATAATTGACAATCCCGATGATTTATCGCTTGTCGTCGGATATATGGTTGCGGTCGGAATGAAAGTTGATGAAATCAGTCGTTATTTTGAGGCTATAAATGCAGTTAAACTTGATGATATTAAAAAAACGGCTTTCGATTTGTGGAATAATGCCCCACAAGTTGTCGGTGTTTTGCATCCGGAAGGAGTAAAATAGATGGGAAAGTGTCCGGAATATTTGAAAAAAAAGAGAAAATCGTATAAATTTTGGTTTTTTGTTGCTTTGGCATTATTGTTTGTTTTTTGGAAATTTTATAGTGTTAATGAGTGGGAAAATTTGGAAACAAGTTCTGTTTTGGCAAATAAGAATTTTAAGGGAGAAGTTAAAGAAATTATCGCACCTGTTTCAAATATAAAAGCTTATTTTATGAAACTTGAAGATACCCCTTTGATTGTTACAAGCTTTGTTTTTGAAAAGACAGGTAGTGCTTATGATGAAAAGGCAAAAGAAGGAATTGCAAATCTTGCGGCGGAAACAATGCTTTACGGAAACGCAAGGTTGTCGGCTGAAAAATTGCGTGATGAGCTTGGCGTGAAAGGAATTAAAATAAACTTCAGAGCAGATAAGGATAATATTGAAGGAGTTATCAGCTCCCCAAAAGCCAATTTTGTTGAAGGGGCAAAAATATTGGCCGATATATTAAAAAATCCAAAGTTTGAGAAAAAATATTTGGATATTGCCAAAGATAAGGTTGTTAAAATTTTGGAAACTGAAAAAGAAAACCCAAACAGACAATTAAATTTGGAGTTTGTAAATAAGATTTACAAAAGACATCCTTATGGCAGAAATTTATTGGGGGAAAAGCAGAGTGTTTTGAATTTAACTCAAGGTGATTTAAGGAGGTTTGTCGCTTCCAGGTTTGCAAAAGATAACTTAAAAATAGGAATTGTCGGAAATATTGAAAAAGAGGAGGCTGCAGACTTAATAGATTTGATGTTTTCGAAGTTGCAGGAAAAAACACAGGTTAATGATTTGGAATATCCGGTAATTGATTGGACAGATACACCTTTACAAATTAAAAGAGAAAGCGGTCAAAATGTCTTTTTGGCTGTGGCAAAGTCAACTTGCAGAACTTGTGAAGATTTTTATCCGCTATATATTGCGAATTATTTGTTTGGAGGAAGCGGTCTGAATTCTCGTATGAATAAAGAAATGAGAGAAAAAGAAGGTTTGACTTATGGCGGTTTTTCATCAATGACACTTTCGGATAAAAATAATATGATTTTTGCAGGTTTTTCTTCAACGCCTGATAAATTTGAGAAAGCAAAAAATATTTTTATGAATGAATGGGTAAAAATCGGCAAGTCGGGTTTTGAAGAAAATGAGCTCGAACAAGCCAAGAGTTATTTAATTTCATCGCATAACCTGCGTTATGCGGCAACGGCTGACATTGCCGTGATTTTAGCTTATATGCAAAAGGAAAATTTGGGTTTGGATTTTTTGGTTAAACGCAATAAGTATGTTGAAAATGTTACTTTAACAAAATTGAATGAGGTTGCAAAAAAATATTTCGGTAATGAAATTTTGCAGTCTGAAATAGGAACTTTTAATTAGGAAAAAAGGAGAAAAAAAGTATGTTTGGTTTAAAAGAAAAAATTAACAAAACCAGATATTGGAAAAAATTGGAAAAACACGCAAAGAAAATGCAAAAAATTAAGATGATTGATATGTTTGCCGCAGATGAAAAAAGGGGGCAAAAATATAGCATCAATTTAGATAATATGTATGTTGATTTTTCAAAAAACTTGATTAATGAACGAACTGTTGCCTATTTACAAGCTTTGGCAAAGGAAGCAAAAGTTGAAGATAAAATAAAGGCTATGTTTAATGGTGAAAAAATTAATCATACGGAAAAAAGGGCTGTTTTACACACCGCCTTGCGTAATAGAGAGAATACTCCGATTTATGTGGACGGAAAAGATGTTATGCCTGAGATAAACAGAGTTTTGGCAAAGATAAAAGATTTTTCCGAAGCTGTGCGATTGGGTAAATTTACAGGTTATACCGGAAAGAAACTTACAGATATTGTTAATGTGGGTATCGGAGGTTCGGATTTGGGACCGAAAATGGTGGTTTCGGCTTTGAAAAAATATATGCCGAAAGATATGAATTGCCATTTTATTTCTAATATTGACGGAACTGCTTGTGCCGAGGTTTTGAATAATCTGAATCCTGAAACAACTTTGTTTATTGTTTGTTCAAAAACTTTTACAACAATCGAAACTATTACGAATGCAAAAACTTGCAGAAAGTGGTTGATTGATGCTTTGGGTGAACACGCAACAGCAAAGCACTTTGTAGCAGTTTCAACTAATGCTAAGGAAGTAGCAAAATTCGGCATTGATGTTGAAAATATGTTTGAGTTTTGGGATTTTGTAGGCGGCAGATATTCGCTTTGGTCTGCAATCGGTTTGATTGTTGCAATAGCCGTTGGTTTTGAAAATTTTGAAAAATTACTCGGCGGTGCTTTTGAAATGGATAATCACTTCAGAACGGCGGAAATGGGTGAAAATATTCCGGTTATTTTGGCGTTGCTCAGTGTTTGGTATAATAATTTTATGGGAATAAGAAACCATGTTGTTGTGCCGTATAACCAATATTTGTCTTTGTTGCCGGCATATTTACAACAACTGGTTATGGAGAGTAACGGAAAGATGATTGATATTGATAATGATTATGTTGCTTATCAAACATCTCCCGTAATTTTCGGTGGTCCCGGAACAGATGTTCAGCATTCGTTTTTCCAGATGATGCATCAAGGAACAAGCTTTATTCCTTGCGATTTTATTATTCCGGCAATTTCACATAATGAAATCGGCGAACACCATGAAATTTTGTTGGCTAATATTTTAGCTCAAGGTGAGGCCTTAATGAAGGGAAAAACCGTTCAAGAAGTTGTAGAAGAGCTTAAAAAGGTCGGAAAATCAAAAGATGAAATTGAACTTCTTAAAAAATATAAAAGTTTTAAGGGAAATCGTCCGTCTAATACAATCATCTTTAAGAAGCTTGATCCTCATGCCTTGGGTATGTTGATTGCAATGTATGAACACAAAACATTGGTAGAAGGAATTATTTGGAATATTAATCCGTTTGATCAGATGGGGGTTGAGCTCAGCAAACAGATGGCTTTGAATATTTTGCCGGAACTTAAAGGTGAAAAAGAAAATTCAGGGCATGATTCTTCAACAAAAACATTAATTGACTTGGTTAAAAGGCTTAGAAAATAATGACTATAAGAGTTTTACCGTCAAACTTGGTTAACCAAATTGCTGCGGGTGAGGTGATTGAAAAACCGGCGTCGGTGGTTAAGGAATTGGTGGAAAATGCATTGGATGCAGATGCGTCTATGGTTGAAGTCCATTTAACCGATGGCGGTAAAACCCTTATTACGATTGTTGATGACGGTAAGGGAATGGATGAAGGCGAATTGGCGCTTGCGGTTGAAAGGCATGCAACATCCAAATTGCCGAGTGATGATTTGTTTAATATTTGTTTTTTCGGTTTTAGAGGAGAAGCATTGCCTTCAATAGCTTCCGTTTCAAGGCTTTCAATCGTGAGCAGAAAAGAAAATGCGGAAAATGGTTGGAAGATTGAGGTTTGCGGGGGCGAAAAATCGGAAGTAAGGCCGGCCGCTTGTAATAAAGGAACCAGAATTGAAGTAAGGGATTTGTTTTATACAACTCCTGCAAGGCTTAAGTTTTTGAAAGCATCGAGTTCTGAAGTTGCAAATTGTGGTGATATAATTCAAAGAATAGCTTTGGCAAATCCTGAAGTCGGCTTTTCGTTTTATGTTGACGGAAAGAAAAAGTTTTTTTATCCGGCAGAAAATGGCGATTTCTTTGAAGCAAAATTAAACAGAATTGCTGCGATTATGGGCAAAGAGTTTAGAGAAAACTCTATATTGATTGATGTTGAACGAAACGGGGTGAAAATTTACGGATATGTTTCGTTGCCGACGTTAAATAAGGCTAATTCATTGTCACAATTTTTATTTGTTAATAATCGTCCGGTTAGGGATAAGTTATTGTTGGGGGCAATTAAAGGGGCTTATCAGGATGTTTTGGCGTCAGGAAGGTATCCTATTTGTGTGTTGTTTTTTGATGTTGAACCGCAAGATGTTGATGTTAATGTGCATCCGACAAAAGCTGAAGTGCGTTTTTATGATAATAATTTAATTAGAGGATTATTGGTTTCGGCTATTAAAAATGCTTTAGCCAGAGCTTCAGATAAAACTTCTAATACATTGGATTTAAATGAAATAATAAGAGTGGAAGATAGTTTGCCTCTGCAAAAAGATGATGTTTTGGTTTTGAATGATCAGGTGCGTGGTTTTAATATCGGTTTGCAGTCGGTAAGTTTTGTAAAAGGCGGAAGGCAAGTTTCGTTGCCTGATTTAGAGTATAAATATTCGGTTAAGAATGAGATAATGCCCGAAGTTGCGGATATTGCAGATGATGATGTGGGAAAACTGGGGTTGGCACGAGCTCAGTTTAATGATACATATATTATTTCTCAAACACCGGACAGTATTATAATTGTTGATCAGCATGCGGCACATGAGCGCATTGTTATGGAAAAATTGAAGTCGGGGTTTGAAGGCAGAAATTTGGCGTCGCAGATGTTGCTTATTCCAGAAATTGTTGATTTATCACTAAAAGAAAAAACAGATTTGCTTGCAAAAGCAGAAGAGTTTTTGAAATTAGGATTAGAAATTGAGGAGTTTGGAAGCAGCGCTATATTGGTGCGAGCTGTTCCGGCACTTTTGGGTGATGTTAATGTTCAAGAATTGATTAGAGATTTAGCAGAACAGGTTTGTGAATGGGGTGGAGGATTCAGTTTGCAAGAAAAATTGCATTTGGTTTGCGCAACATTTGCTTGTCATGGTTCGGTCAGGGCAGGGCGCAGACTTAATGTTGAGGAAATGAATCGCTTGCTTAGAGATATGGAAAAAACACCGCATTCCGGACAATGTAATCATGGTCGGCCGACATATGTTGAATTGAAAATAAGGGATGTTGCGAAGTTGTTTGACAGATGATAAAAATTCGTATAACAACTCATCTGGAGCAATTTTTATCGAAGAATCAAAAATTCATGTAGTCTTTTCTACACTAAAATTTTTGATTTTCTCAAAATTACTCCATCTGTATTGTTCTTCGAATTTTTATAAAAATTTTGTAAAGCAACTCATCTGGAGCAATTTTTATAAAAATTCGTATGGCGATTAATGTAGAACAGTTTTTATAAGATGATTGAAACTGAATGGGATTAAAAAATGTTTAGTCAGGTTTTTATACAAGGTTTTTTGGCATCGTTGATTGCCGGTATGCTTACCGGAATAGGCGGATTGAGTATTTTTTTTAAGAGACGATATTTTAAGGCAGATATCAATTTTCTGCTAAATTTGGCGGCAGGAGTTATGTTGGCGGTGTCGTTTTTTTCGCTTTTGGTTCCGGCAATGAATGATATTGTGGGAAAAGATGTTGATGTTTATCTCGGGGCTTTCAAATATGCTTCGGCTGTTTTTGTCGGGGTTTCGTTAGTTTGGTTACTAAATTTGGTTTTACCTCATGAACATAATTCAATGGGGCACCATGGTCCGGTGATAGGTGCTAAAAAAGCGTGGCTATTTATTATAGCGATCACATTGCATAAAATTCCCGAAGGTTTGGCTGTAGGGGTCGCTTATGGTGCCGAAAGTATAATTAATCCTTTGTCATTGGTTATCGGAATTGCAATTCATAATATTCCGGAGGGGTTAACAATTGCAATTTCTTTAATCGGGGCCGGATATTCAAAATTAAGAGCCGCAATGATGGCTTTTGCAGTCGGTTTTATGCAACCTTTGGGAGCTGTAATGGGGTTGGGGTTGATGAATATCAGTTTTAATATTGTGCCATACGGGATGGCTTTGGCCGGTGGAACAATGCTTTTTGTGGTGATAAATGAAATATTGCCGGAGACCTACGGCCAAAAAGAAAACAGCAAATCGGCGGCGGCGATTTTTGTCGGTTTTATATTGATGACATATTTGAGCATTATTTTCCACGAATAAAATAAAAAAACTATTGACGCAAGGGAAAACATAAGTTAAATATATGCCCGTATCATTCATTATGGAGCGTTGGCAGAGTGGTAATGCAGCGGATTGCTAATCCGTCATCGTGAATAGCGATGCATAGGTTCGAGTCCTATACGCTCCGCCAATAAGAACTTCCTTTTGAAAAAAAGGAAGTTTTTTTTGTATGCGGAATTTTTTTGAGAAATAATTTTGAATTGAAAAATTTATGATGCCTCTTGTTTTTTTGTAAAACAATGAATAATATATTGTCAGTGTTTGTTTCATGAATAAAAAAGGAGAAAGTTGATGGAAAAGAAGGTTGCTATTGTCGGGATTATAGTTAAAGATCATACATCAGCAGATTGTATAAATTCAATTTTACATGAATATTCCGAGAATATAATAGGACGTATGGGTTTGCCATATAGAGAGAAAAATTTTTATATTATAAGCATTGTGGTTGATGCTTCCGAAAAAATTATAAATGAACTCATTGAAAAAATAGGGGATTTGGATGGTGTTGAAGCAAAAACACTATATGCCTAAATAAATGTTTTTGTTTTTTTACGGCTTCATTGAAAAATGAAGCTGTTTTTTTGCTAAAATTAAAGATTTTTAAATTATCGCCATGAGATAATAGCTAAACCATATGATGAAAGGTTTAGCGGTATGATATCTTCAAGAAAATTTTTGGCGGTTTCTTTGTTTGCGTTATGGGGAACAATGGCTTGTGCTTCAGCCAATGTGGCGTCGGTTGCGCCAAAGGAATATTTGGATTGGCTTGAAGAGCTGAAAAAAGAAATGGTAGAAAGGGGAATCTCGCAAAAAACAGTAGACGAGGTTTATGCCGTTGATTATTATCATCCGACACCGGAAGCGGTTAAAAAAGACAGAAAACAACTGGAATTTGTGCTAACATCTAATGATTACATAAACAGAGTTGTTAATCAAAAAAGAACAGAAAAAGCTCAAGCAAAATATGATGAAATACAAGTTATACTGCAAAAAGTGACGGCAAAATATGCGTTGCCGGCTGAATATATTGTGGCATTTTGGGGAATTGAAACAAATTTCGGCGAACATTTCGGCGGTCATAATGTGATTGATGCTCTGACTGAGATGAGTTATGATAAAAGAAGAGCCAAATTTTTCAGAAATGAATTATATCAGGCTTTGAAAATTGTTGATACTTGGAATGTGGATTTTAGAAAAATGCAAGGTTCATGGGCCGGTGCAATGGGGCATTTTCAGTTTATGCCGTCAACTTTTAATACTTATGCAGTTGATTTTAACGATGATAAACAAATTGATATATGGAATTGTTTTGAAGATGCGGCAGCTTCAGCAGCAAATTATTTGACAACGATAGGTTGGAAAAAAGATATTCCTTGGGGAATGGAAGTGAGCTTGCCGTGGAATTTTGATTATTCTTTGGCCGGCAGAAACAAACCTAAAGCCGTTAAACAATGGAAAAAAATGGGAATTAGAAGCGCAAAAAACAAAAATATTCGTTTGGCTGATGAATTGCAGGTTTCGATTATTGTGCCGGAAGGAAAAAAAGGCAAAGCTTATTTGATTACAGATAATTTTTATAAGATTATGCATTGGAACAGGTCGGAAAATTATGCATTGGCTGTCGGTATTTTAGCCGATTATGTTAAAACCAAACAAAAATGGAAGAAAATTTCGAATGCATCAGCGCAAAGAGTTAAAACTGATGATGTGTTGAAAATTCAAAGCTTTATTAATAAATTGGGATGGTTCGAATTGGAAGAAGACGGACAATTGGGGAGTAAGACTCGAGAAGCAATTAAGACCGTGCAAAAAAAAGCAGGTTTGCCGCAAGACGGATATCCGGATTATCAGCTTATGCGAAAAATTGATAATTATGACAATAGGATAGGGTTTGCAATTCCAGTGCCTGAAAGAAAATTACACAAGGTGAAATAATCACTTTACCTTAGATAAAAAAGCTTATAAACTAAGCAAGGTTTGTAAGCTTTTTTTTAGTATCGGACGAGAATGATTAATATTAGGTGTTTTTCTTTGTTGGGTTTGTTGCTTTTGGGTGCTTGTGCATACGGAAGTGTTGATTTGGGTAACGGAAAATATTCGCAAGTTGCCGCAATTACCGGTCAGGGTGGAGTGTATAAGGTGGGTAATCCGTATAAAATCATGGGTAAATGGTATTATCCCAAAGAAGACTACAGCTATTCGGAAGTGGGGACGGCATCGTGGTATGGAAAAGATTTTCATGCAAAAAAAACTGCAAACGGCGAAAAATATGATATGAATTCTTTAACTGCTGCTCACAGAACTTTACCGTTACCCAGTATTGTTAAGGTTACAAATTTAGAAAATGGTCGTTCTTTGGTTTTAAGAGTTAATGACAGAGGTCCATACGCCAAAAACAGAATTATTGATGTTTCAAAACGAGCATCACAGCTTTTGGGGTTTCAAACTCAAGGAACAACAAAGGTTAGAGTTGAGGTTATGGAAAAAGAAAGTCGAGCTCTAAAAGCAGCATTAACGGGTGAAGATTGTTATATGCTTGAGGCAGCTCCCGTTCAGCCGATTATAAAAGAAGTTGAAGGTGAAGTGAAAAATGAAGTGAAAAACTATGCGGTTGCGGAAGAGGGATTTTATGTGCAGTTAGGTTCGTTTTCTTCAGAAAGCGGAGCACAAAGATTGGCAGAACAAGTGAACGTTGAAACCAATATCTATGCTGTTAAAATTGATGGGCAAAATTATTATCGGGTAAGGGTTGGTCCTTATAATGATGAACGTGAAGCTCAGGTGGTGTTGACCGAAATGCGACATAAAGGTGTTTATGATGCAAAGGTAGTCAGTGAATAGTTAGTTGTTTAATGAAAAAAAAGAAGGTGTAAAATGAATTTAAAAAATGTGTTGTCTGTCAGTGTGGGATTAGTTGCTTTGATTACATCTGCAAATGTGTCGGCAATTGATACAAAAGCAAAAAATATGATTTTGATGGATTATACAACCGGTGAATATATATATGAAAAAGATATAACCGAACCGATTCCGCCTGCGTCAATGAGTAAGTTGATGACCGTTTATATGGTTTTTGATAAGTTGAGAGAAGGTTCGTTGTCTTTGGACGATACATTTAAAGTGAGCGAAAATGCGTGGCGTAAAGGTGGTGCTGCCAGTGGCGGTTCTACAATGTTTTTGGCAATTAAAGACGAGGTTAGGGTTGAGGAACTCTTAAAAGGAATCATTATTCAATCGGGAAATGATGCTTGTATTGTAGTGGCCGAAAATATTGCCGGCGATGAGGATTCATTTGTGGAAAAAATGAATGAAAAAGCTAAAGAAATCGGGCTTAATAATTCAAATTTCTCCAATGTTACGGGCTTGCCTCATCCCGATCATAAGATGTCGGTGGAGGATTTGGCTAAGCTCGCCAGAAGAATTATTGATGAGTTTCCGCAATTTTATCATTTGTTTTCGCAAAAAGAATTTGTTTATAACAACATAAGACAAGGAAACAGAAATCCGCTTCTTTATTCAATGAATTATGCAGACGGACTTAAAACCGGACATACTGAAGAAGCCGGTTTCTGCTTGACTGCTTCTGCTAAAAAAGGTGACAGAAGGTTAATCGGAGTTATGACCGGACTTTCCTCAAACAAAGAGCGTTCGGAAGAAGCTGATAAAATGATGTCATGGGGTTTTAGGGAATATGATAACTATAAATTGAAAAATAAAGGGGATAAAATTGCCGATATTCCTGTTTTGTATGGTGTTGGAAAAACCGTTCCGATGGTTTTGAGTGAGGATGTGGTTAAAACAATAAGAAAAAGTGATCGTAATAAGGTAAGAATGATTGCGAGTTATGATAAACCGATTAAAGCTCCTGTAGAATTAGGACAAAAGCTCGGGGTTTTAAAAATTGAAATTCCGGAAAAAGAAATAATGGAGGTTCCTCTTACCGCCGGACAAACCATAAATAAAGTAGGTTTTTGGGGTAAGATTGTTGCCAATACAAAATATTTGGTTTCGGGAAAAAAGTGATATGATGAATGGTAAATTTATTACATTTGAAGGTGGCGAGGGAGCTGGAAAATCAACGCAAATCAAAATGTTGTATGATTATCTTAAAGCAAAAAATGAAGATGTTATCATCACCAAAGAACCCGGAGGAACAGAAGTCGGATTGGAAATTAGGAAAATTTTGGTTTGCGGAGATAAAGATAAAATTGATGCAACAGCAGAAACTTTGCTTTATTTTGCAGATAGGCATATTCACCTTACTCAAAAAGTTTGGCCGGCAATGAAAAACGGAACAATTGTTTTGGGAGACAGATTTGCCGATTCAACGGTTGCTTATCAATATTACGGCTATAATAAAAAAGTTAAAAAAGAAGTTTTGGAAAATCTTTATGAAATCGCCGTCGGTAATTTTAAGCCTGATTTGACAATTATTTTGGATATTGATCCTAAAATCGGACTTACAAGATCGTTTGATAAGGCAAAAGGAATGGATGTTAAAGAACTGCGCTTTGAAACAATGGATATGAAGTTTCATGAAAATTTACGCCGCGGATTTTTGGAAATTGCAAAATCTGAACCGGAAAGGTGTGTGGTGTTGGATGCTGATAAGACACCGGAAGAATTGCATTCGGATATTGTTAGGGTGATTGAGAAAAGGTTTGGGTTGTAAAAATGAGTGAAAATTCTTTTGAACCTAAAGATAATTATTATTTGACGGGATTTGAAAGTGCCGAAAAAATAATTTTGGATGCATGGAAAAATAATGCATTGCATCAATCGTGGTTGATATCGGGTGAAAAAGGAATTGGAAAAACAACATTTGCATATAGAATTGCCAGATTTCTGCTTAGTGCCGACGAAAACAGGAAAGACAGTTATGTGTCTTTGGATGTTTCTTCGGATAATCCGGTATTTAAGCAAATTGCTTCGGGGGCTCATCCTGATTTTAAAATTGTTGAAAGAGGGTTTATCAAAACCGAAAGACAAAAGATTGAAAAGGCTGTTAAGGTCGGAAATTATATGACTGATGATGAGTTGAAAACATTAAAAAAATCCAGTGTTATTTCGGTGGAAGATGTGAGAACTATTAATGATTTTTTAGCTAAAAAGTCTGCAGACGGAAGATGGCGAGTTGTTATTGTTGATTGTGCTGATGAAATGAACCATAATTCTGCAAATGCTATTTTGAAAATTTTAGAAGAACCACCGCACAAAAGTATATTATTGTTGATTTCACATAATCCGACTACATTGTTGCCTACGATTAAGTCGCGTTGCGCAAAATTGGCTATCAGACCTTTGGAAGATAATGTGGTGGCAAGTTTGCTTAGAAGATATCGTCCGGAATTGAAAGAAGACAAGGTTAAAAAAATTGCAGCAATTGCCGGTGGAAGTATCGGAAAAGCCATAGTTTATGCTGATGAAAATGCTATAGAATTTTATGAAGAAATATATGCTTTGGCAACAAGCGGAAAAAAATTTAAAATAGGTGAGATGCTTGATTTTTGTGATGAAGTTGTTGAAGCTGAAGAAAGTTATATGCTATTTAAAGAGTTAATTTTGAAATTTTTAAATGAGCAAATCAAGTCGGGAAATAAAATTGAAGAAACAGCAAAGTTGTTTAGCAATACCGTTAAAATTTTTAATGAAACCGAAAAGCTTAATTTGGATAAAAAGCAAGCGGTTATGATTATTATGAATGATATATGCAATGAATATTAAAGGATTTCAGTTGATGTTAGCCGATAGCCATTGTCATTTGGAAAATAATGAAAAAATTTATGAAATTATTGAACGGGCCAAAGAAGCAGGAGTTGGGTTTATACTGGATGCCGGTGGCGGTATTGATGAGATTGAAAATCATTTGGATATATGTAGCAGGTTTGAAAATGTGTGGACGGCAGCCGGTGTTCATCCGCATCAGGCAAAAGAATATGAGGAGATGAGTGTCAGTGATATTTTGAAGGCGGCAGAACATGAAAAAGTAATTGCCATCGGTGAGACCGGTTTGGATTATTTTTATGATTTTGCTCCGAAAAATTTACAGATTGAAGTTTTTAAGAAAAATATTGAAGCTGCGCAAATAACCGGAAAACCATTGATTATTCATAACAGAAATTCTGATGAAGATATGATACATATTTTGAGTGAGAGTTTTGAAAAGAAAGAGTTTAAGGCTGTTGTTCATTGCTATTCTTCATCATGGGAATTGGCGGAAAAGGCTTTAGAGTTGGGGTTTTATATTTCGGCATCGGGGATTATTACGTTTAACAGTTCGCAAGAGATAAGGGATAATTTTGCAAAAATTCCTCTTGAAAGGTTGTTGGTGGAAACAGATTCTCCATATTTGGCTCCGGTTCCGAAAAGGGGGAAAGTTAATGAGCCGGCAAATGTGGTTTTTACAGCGCAAAAATTGGCAGAAATAAAAAACGTGAGTTTTGAAGATTTGGCGAAAATTACAACGAAAAATTTTTTGGAGTTGTTTAAAATATGAGTAAGGCTATTTTTTTGGGAGCAGGTGCATCGCCGGGGGTGCCGTCGATAAGTATGGGATGGGGAGATTGTAATCCGAATAATCCCAAGAATGTCAGACGAAGAACTTCAACATATTATGAAGTTAACGGATTGAAAATTTTGGTTGATACATCGCCGGATTTACGCGCTCAGTTATTGGATAATAAGCTTTTTGATATTGATGCTGTTTTGTATACACATGCTCATTTTGATCATGTGAGCGGAATTGATGAGTTGCGGGAGATTAATCGCAGAACTTGTGAAGTGTTGCCAATTTATGCAACAAAAACAACGATGAATGAAATTAAAAGGCGATATGCATATATGGTCGTTAAGAAAAACGAACCGGAATTTTATATGTTTAGAGGCGGTTTAGTGCCACATGAAATTAAAGTAAATAAAGAATTTTATATTAATGGAGTGAAAATTATGCCGCTTAAATTGTTGGGGCATAATATCTCGTCTTGCGGTTACATTATTAATGATGAGATTGTTCATATAAGCGATTTTAAGGAAATGTCTGCTTCAGCAATGGAGCGAATATTAAAAATTAAGCCAAAGCTCTTAGTTATGCCGTTGACAATCTTAGATTGGCATAAACACCATGTGGGATTGGATGAAGCAATGGAATATGTGAAAAAAATCTGTCCGGAAAGAGTGGTTTTTAACCATATGGCAACGGAATGTGATTATGATAATGTAAATAATAAAACGCCGGATTATGTGAAACCGGCTTATGATAATTTAGTGGTGGAGTGGTAAGTTAATGCTTTGTATATATCATTTGGCTGATCATGATGGTAAAGGTTCGGCAGCTATCGTTGGCAGTAAGTTTAAAAATGTGGAGTTTTTCGGGCTTAATCATGATATGGCAATTCCTTATGACGAGATTGAAAAACATGATGAAATTGTAATTTGCGACATCTCTTTACCTATGGATAAGATGTTTGAATTGAATGAAACAAAAGATTTAACATGGATTGATCATCACGCTAGTATGATTGAAGAATATGAAAAAAGAATTAGAAACGGCGCGAAAGAGATTAAAGGATTACGCAGAAATGGAACAGCTGCAATTATGCTTACTTGGGAATATTATAATCCAGATGTTCCGGCTCCGGAAGGTGTTAAACTTTTGGCTTTGAACGATCTGTTTGATTTACGCGATAAGAGGGTCAGACCGTTTGAATATGCTTTTCAGTCATTGGGAGTTAATAAACCGGAGGATAAAAACTGGAAAGATTTGCTTTCAGGTAAAATAAATATTGATGAAATGGTGGCTAAGGGAGAAGCTATTTTGTCTTATATCAAAAACAGGAATCATCGTTTGTGTAAGGCGATGTCTTTTGAAAGCAAATATAAAAAGTATAGGTGTATTTGTGCAAATATGCCGCAAGGTTATTCAGAATTTTATGATGGTGTAAAAAATATTAAAACATATGATTTTATGTGTAATTTTTTTATGAACGGTAAAAATATGTGGAATTTATCGTTTTATACCACAAAAGAAGATGTTGATGTTTCGAAGATTGCGGCAGAATTCGGGGGCGGCGGGCATAAGAAAGCGGCCGGTGCTTCGGGGTTAAAAGAACTGCCTGAATTTTTACAAAAATAAAAAAAGTGTCTGACTTGTTGAAAGTCAGACACTTTTTTTGAAGGGAAAAAGGCTAGAAAATGTGTTTCATTATGTAGTCCACACATTCTTCTGCTTCTTTAGAACCGTCGAATTCCAAAGCTTCGTAGCAGGCATAATACAAATACTTCCACAAAGGTTTGGTGTTCTTTTCAAATTCGGAAAGACGCGTTTCTAATGTTTCCATGTTGTCGTCTTTACGAACCAATGACGGACCACCGCATTTCGGACAGCAATCACCATCATCTGTAGAATGAGTTGTTTTGCAATTACCGCAAACACGTCTTTTGGCAATGCGCTCTTTAATTATGTTGAGCGGTGTGTTACGGTAGATGGCAATCTTGCGGCTAGAATCATCTTTGATGAGAGAGAACAGGTGATTCATTTGAGGTTCTGTTCTCGGATAGCCGTCGATGATTACGACTTCTGCAGATGTAGTTAGAGCTTTTTCTAAAAGTTTTCCAACGATTTCGTCAGAAACCAGTTTGCCGGACTGAACGATTTGTTCAATTTGTTTGCCCAGCTCTGTTTGAGCTTTAATCTCTTCTCTTATTAAATCTCCGGTGGAGATGTATGTAGAAGAGAGATTATTTTTTTCTAGTCCTCTGATTATCTTTTCACAGAGGTAACCCTTGCCACTTGCGGGAGGGCCAAAAACAATTAAATAATGTCTCATAATTATAAAATTAAGGTTGGGGTTATCCTAGTTTTTTTTGTCAATTTGTCAAGGGATTTTTTTTGTTAATAAAAATGTATAAAACTTCGTTTGAGATGTGTTTTTTGCTTGAGAATTGTAGAAAATGATGTAAATTGATTGAGGAAAAATAATGATAAAAATGGGAGTTTTAATAAAATGTCTAAAATCTTAGTTACATCTGCGTTGCCATATATTAATGGTGTTCCTCATTTGGGGCATATGGTTGGGTGTTTGTTGCCTTCGGATATATATGCCAGATTTATGCGTATGATGGAAAACGAGGTTTTATACATAGGCGGAACCGATGAACATGGGACAACATCGGAAGTTGGTGCGCTTAATGCCGGAATGGGTGTGCAGGAATATTGTGATATGTATCATAAAAGACATGCTCAGACATATAAAGATTTTAATTTGTCGTTTGATTTCTTCGGCAGAACTTCTTCAACAGAAAATAAAGAAGCAACTTATCATATCTTTGAACAGTTGGATAAAAACGGTTATATTGAAGAAAGAGTGATTAAACAAGTTTATTCAGTTGATGATAAGATGTTTTTGGCAGACAGATATATTACCGGAACTTGTCCTCATTGCGGTTATGAAAAGGCTAGGGGAGATCAATGTGAAAATTGTACTAAAGTTTTGGAGCCGACAGAATTGAAAGATGCAAAAAGTGCAATTTCAGGTTCAAAAAATTTGGAAGTGAGAGAAACTAAACATTTATTCCTTAATTTGCCAAAATTGGAAAAAGAATTGGGTGAATGGGTGAAAACTAAAGAGCCGTTTTGGCCGGAAGTTGCTTATACAATTGCACAGAAATGGCTTAAAGAAGGTTTGCAGGCTCGTTGTATTACAAGAGATTTGAAATGGGGCTTCCCCGTTAATAAGGAGGGGTTTGATGATAAGGTTTTTTATGTTTGGTTTGATGCTCCAATCGGTTATGTGGGAATTACAAAACAATGGGAAGCAGAAAATCCGGCAGAGCGTAATTGGAAAGATTGGTGGATGAATCCTAAGGAAGTGCGTCATGTCGAATTTATGGGAAAGGACAATGTTCCATATCATTCAATTACATTTCCGGCTACATTGTTGGGAACAAAAGAAAACTGGACACAGGTCGATTTCTTGAAAGGATTTAGCTATTTGACTTATGAAGGCGGTAAATTTTCAAAATCGGAAAACAGAGGTGTTTTTGCCGAGGATGCAGTTAAAGAATTTCCGGCAGATTATTGGAGGTATTGGTTGATGGCAAATGCTCCGGAAAGTTCGGATTCGGCATTTACTTGGGATCTGTTCAGCGGTGCAATTAATAAAGATTTGAACGGAGTTCTGGGTAATTTTGTTTCGCGTGTTTTGAAAATGACATCTTCAAAGCTTGGTGATGTTGTGCCGGAAGGTGGCGAAAATGAAACAGTTGATAATGAACTGATTGATAATTTACAAATTAAAGTTAATGATTATATTAAGTATATGGAAAATATGGAATTCCGCAAGGCTTTGGCCGAATTGCGAGCTATTTGGGTTGAAGGAAATAACTATATCTCGGTTACCGAACCTTGGGTGGTGATTAAAAACGATGAGCAAAGAGCAAAGGTTATTCTGCGTAATTGTATAAATTTAATTAGAATTTTTGCAATATTGTCAGCTCCAATCATGCCAACTGTGGCGCAAAATATGCTTAATAAAGTTGGCGGAAAAATGGTTTCTTTGAAAGACTTTGATGTTAAAAAAGAAATGAACACCCTTAAAGGTGGTGAAAGCTTTGAAGTGGGAGAAATGCTTTTTGAAAGAATCGCTCCGGAAAAAATTGAAGAACTGAAACAAAAATATGGGAGTTCTAAATAATGTTCGGTTTTAGAAAAAAAAGAAAAGCAGATGATGCAATCGGACCAAGCACCGGTTTTATGAAATTGGCTAAAAACTTTTTCAGATTTATTTTATTTCCGTTTATATATCCGAAAAGATTTTTGGTGGGAATTATTATAATTGTTTTGATTATATTTATTTTGCCTGCATCGTTCGGAGTGGAATTTGACCAAATGGGTGAATGGTATAAACAGCAATTTAATAAATATTTCGGAAAAACCGAGGCATTTGTTGAAGAAAAATTGATGAATAAATCTGTTGCAGAAAAAAATAAGGTGGAAAAAAACGAGGTTTTTAAAAAGAATGAAATCAAAAACGTTGATTTAGTGGATTATGATGTAGGTGTTAATGCTAAACGAAAATTGTTGGCCGATGATAATAAAATTGTGAAATTTAATCCGAATGTTGATTCGAAGCCGATTAACAATGTGGAAAAAACAGAACCGGTTCATACAAAAAGATTATTATTTTCGTATAAAAAATCTGACGATTACGGATTGGATTATTTGGAAAAACCGGAAGTTGTTTATGGATTGACTGAAGTTATAACACCAAATGAGATAATTGTTAATTCTAAAAAAATGTTCCTTTACGGAACTTATGTCGTTCCGAATACTCGTGAATATGTGAATGCTACAAAATTTATGTATGAAAATTATGAAGGAAAAAACACTGAATGTAAGATTGTAGCATATACAAATGTAAATGTTGCGACTGCCGTTTGCGTTTGTGAAGGTGAGAGTATTAACCAAAAGTTGGTTGATATGAAATTTTCGGAAAATATTGCTCTTTACTAGAGGTTATTAATATATGTGGCAACCGGTTTTAATGATTTGCGGCTATTTTGTCGGGATGTTGGGAATAGCAATGCTTGTTCCGGCAGCAGTTGATATTTATTATAATAAAATGAATTGGTCATTATTTATAAATTCGGCTATTATTGCTGTTTTTGTCGGTTTGTCGTTGTTTTTGGCAAATAGAGGAAAAATTAAAGATTTGTCCATAAGACAGGCTTATTTGCTGACAGCATTGAGTTGGATTTTGGTTTCATTGTTTGCCGCATTGCCTTTTATTTTTTATGGAACGCCTGTTGTTGACGCAATATTTGAAGCGGCATCAGGTGTTTCAACAACGGGAGCCTCTATTTACGCAGATGTTGAAAAGTTGCCGAAATCAATATTGTTATGGCGAGCGTTGCTCAGCGGAATGGGTGGGGTAGGTATTGTTATTTTTGCAATTGCAATGCTTCCTTTTTTAGGTATTGGCGGAATGCAAATTTTTCAAAGAGAAAATTCTGATGTCAATGAAAAGTTTATGCCTAAAATCAGTTATATAGCCAAAAGAATTTTGTTGGTTTACGGGGTTATGTTTGCTGTATGTCTTATATTGTTAAAAATTGCCGGAATGGGGTGGTTCGATGCTTTATGCCACACATTAACTACTGTATCTACCGGAGGTTTTTCTACAAAGAATAACTCTATTGCGTATTTTAATAATGCGTCTGTTGAATGGATTATTGTTTTGTTTATGTTTTTGGGAGCAATTCCTTTGACTTTATATCATAGCTTGTTGGCAAATAAAGATGTTCATTTTATGAGGTTGAATCAGGTTAAAGCATTTGTCGGTGTTTTGTCTTTGTATGTGCTTGTGGTTACTATATGGTTGGTTTTTGAAAAAGTTTATAATCCGTTTGATGCTTTGAGATATGCAACCTTTAATATCTTTTCTATTGTAACTTCAACCGGATATAGTTCGGCAAATTGGCTTGATTGGGGAAATTTTGCAGCAACGGTGTTTGTTATATTTGCATTAACGGGAGGATGTACCGGTTCAACTTCAGGTGGTGTAAAGATTTTCAGATGGCAGGTTATTTTAGCTCAGTTGAAGAAAACGTTTATTACAACAACCGAACCGAATCGTTTGATGCCTTTGAAGGTTGATGGTGCTACGGTCGGTTATGAAATTTCAAATTCAATATTTGTATTTTTTATAGCTTATGCTTTTAGTGTTGCCGTAATTACGATATTAATAGCATTAAGCGGAATTGATTTTTCAACAGCATTTAGTGCAACAATTGCTTGTATTACAAATTCAGGTCCGGGAAATACTCCGATGATAGGTCCTGCAGGTAATTATTCGGGGTTGGCTGATTATGTTAAGCTTTTGCTTTCGTTTACAATGATTTTAGGACGTTTGGAAGTTTTGACCATATTGGTTTTGTTTACTAAGAGTTTTTGGAGAAATTAAAAAAAAAGAGCTTTGAAAACAAAGCTCTTTTTTTTAATTTGAAGAAGATGTTTCTGCTGCCTCATTGATTACTATTTCTTCCGGTTCACCCATAATATCAGGTTCTTCACCTTCAGATATGAAATTATTATCGTCTTTAGGTTCTTCATCGGTGTTCTTTAATGTTTCGGAAGAAGTTGTATCAGATAATTTAATTTGAAGAATATTATTTTGTGTATCATCTGAGATTTCCGAAACAGATGATTCGTTGTTTGCTTCTTCTTTTGTTTCTTTTTCAGGTAAAACATAATCGTTTTCTGACATTGATAAATTGATTCTTTGTTCAATTTTTTCATGACGTTTCATAGGAATTTCGTCGCGCAGAGCCAATTGTTCTTCTGAAAGAGACGGACTTTTTTTATTGCTGTTGTAGCATTTTAATAACCAAATGTCGTAAATTGGGTGTTCTACACCATTTATTCCAGGGGTTGATGAAAACATCCAACCTTTAAATATGTTGACAGGATTTGATGTTTGATAATCGTCGACCACATCAACAAATGCGGTGTTTTCGGGGGTGTCTTCCGGTGATCTGGTTACACATTTGCGAACCAGAATGGAAAAAGTTTCAAAGTTGGCTAATCCGTTAATCGAAACATCAATTTCTTGAACTTGACCGGTGATTTTGTTTATGGCTTGAAAACGAGCGGTATTTGTTTCAATATCGGCTGCATTTGAGGTTGTTGCTATTGAACACAACGCCGTAGAAAAAAGAATTTTTTTAAATTTATTCATCGTTGCCGGTTACCATAAAGATTACTTCGCCAACCAAATCTTCAATTGTTTTGAAATCTTTGGTGTTTTTGATGATATCGCCATCTTTTAATATTTCTTTATCGTGGCCAGGATCAATTTTTACAAACTTATTGCCGATTAAACCGTCAGAAACGATTGATACAACACTGTCAACAGGCAGTTTGATGTTTGGCGAAATACTCATTACAACTTTTGCAGTATAGTCATCATCAAGTTTTTGGTTTACGACAGTTCCTATTTTAATTCCGTTGATGCGGACATCTGAACCTATATTAAGGCCACCGACTTTTAAGAAATTGGCTGTTATATTATATCCTTTTACAACTTGAAGGTCGGATACATTATAGGCAAAGTAGCAAAAAAGAACGGCAACAGCCAAAACCAAAATTCCCATTATGGTTTCAACAGGGCGTTTGTATGCTAAAAATTCAAATTTAATCATTTGTGGTTTTCTCCTTGTTTTGTTGGCGATTGGCTTTGCCAATTCCGATAATTCGTTCAATTAATTCTTCAATAACCATTGCATCTTGTGTGTAAGAAAATTCGTTGCCTGCAGAAAGGTAATCTTCAGAGCCACCCGGTTCAATTTCAATATATTTAGCTCCCATTATGCCTGAGCTGACTATGGAAGCCGAACTGTCATCGGGAATAAGGATGCTTTCTTTGATTTCCATTTTTAATATTGCTTTGAAGTTGTTATCAAGTTTGGCGTCAACAACTCTGCCTATATCCATTCCGGCCAAACGAACAATGTCGCCGACCAGAAGTCCGTCGGTTCTATTAAAACGAGCGTAAAGTTCGTAGTATTTGCCGCCTTCTTTGTGCCCGATATCGTTTCTTGATGCTATAATCAAGCCGAAAATTAGGATTATTGCCAAAATGGCATTTAGCCCCATTTTGAGGTTTTTAAGTTCGTCTTTGTTATAAATTTCAAGTATTTTCATTTTTTTGATATGTTTCCGAAATATTAAATTTATTCTATGTATAAAATAAAATTATTATTTTGTCATCAAAGATTTTGAAAAATGAAAATAATTGTTAAAATTTAAATAAATGTGTGTTAACTTACTAAAGAAATTGGATGTTTTTTAGGAAAAAAACGATGTTGATGATTAAAAATCTTACGAAAGTTCTCGGTAAAAAAGAAATTTTACAAGATATAAACATATGTCTTAAAAAAGGAGAAGTAACGGCGCTGGTCGGACCTAACGGTGCAGGAAAAACAACGCTTATACGTTGTATGACAGGTTTTTATGAAGCAGATAAAGGGCAAATTTCTTATGATGATAAGTTGTTGGAGGAAAATAGAGAATTTTGTTTGAGCAAGATGTCGTATGTTCCCGAATGGGGCGGATTTTTTCCGGAAATGACTGTCTTTGAATATTTGAAATATATGGCAAAAGTTAAACATACCGATGAAAAGATGATGAATGAAAATATTGAAAATCTACTTAGGATTTTGGATTTAGAATCGGTAGTTGATACAAAATGTGAAAAATTATCCAAAGGATATAAGAGAAGGGTGGTTATTGCAGGTGCATTGGTTTCAAATCCTGATGTGCTTATTTTGGATGAACCGACCGAAGGATTGGACCCTAAACAAAAAAAACAATTGCGAAAAGTGTTGCAAAATTATGGAAAAAACGCAACAGTTCTGATTACAACTCATGTTATGGAAGAAGTTGATATTTTGGCTGATAGGGTTTTAATGATTAAAAACGGTAAAATAATATGTGATTCAACGGCAGATAACTTGAAAAAATTTGCTGCCCAAAATAAAATTGAAGAAGCATTTTCCGCTATTATAGGTAATTAACAGGGTGGTTGATGATGTTTGGTGATGTAAAAATTGTTTTTCGGAAAGAATTTAATGCTTATTTCAGAAATAAGATGATATTTTTATTGATGTTTGTTTATACAACAATAAGTTGGGGAGTGTTTTTTTATGCTTCTGACGCAATGGTTAACACTACGGAAAATTTGTATCAGTTTTTTTATGTTCAACCTTTTTTAATGATGTTCACAATTCCGGCAATAACCATGAGGATATGGGCTGATGAATATAAAAACAACACTTTGGAAATAACTCTTTCATTGCCTGTAAAATTAAGTGCTATTATTGTAGGAAAATTTCTGGCGGTATGGAGTGTGGCGGGACTGATGTTGGCGGTTTCTGTTCCGGGGTGGATTGTTTTGGCCAATATTTTAGAATTGGCAAATTTTTGGATATTGTTGAATTATGTTTCTTTGTTTTTAGTCGGCGGAAGTTTATGTGCGTTAGGCTTAATGGCTGCCAGTATTTGTTATAATGCATTGGGCGCATTTTTGATAGGTATGGCTTTATGTTTGAGTGTTGTTTGGTTGCCGATAGGAAAATGGTTGATTTATTTTATGCCGGAAAATATGCCTTTAATCGGATTTGTTAATATGTTTGGTTTTATGGAGCAATATTTGATTTTGGTTTCGGGACAAATAAACATGGCATCGGTATTGCTCTTTGTATTGATTGTATCATTCGCCTTAATTGTTTCGGATG
This sequence comes from Alphaproteobacteria bacterium, assembly GCA_045615365.1. Taxonomy (GTDB): domain Bacteria; phylum Pseudomonadota; class Alphaproteobacteria; order RF32; family CAG-239; genus CAZU01. The sequence goes on along the minus strand of JAZLEQ010000018.1, from coordinate 34,610 downwards.
TGGTTGTAAAATATAAGAGGAATTGATGATTATGATAAAAAACAAAATAAACAAATATATTGATTTATCAATTTTGATTATTACAATCGGGATATTTTTTGTTGCTGCAAATTTGACAAACTTCTTTTTGTTTGAAGCATTTTCTTGGGATGTTACACCGGATAAAAAATATACATTATCAGCAAAAACAAAAGATTTCTTGAAAAAAAACACTGCACCATTGGTGATTAAGTTGTATGTGAGTAAAGATTTGGACAAAGATAAGAAATTAGGTGCTTATGCAATTTATATAAGAAAGTTGTTGGAAGAATATAAAAGAAAAAGTTCCGGCGCGATTGATTTGATAGTGGTTGAAACAGTGCCTTTTGAAAATTCGCAAGCTGAAGCCGAAAAGTCAGGTGTGAAGAATTTTTATGATTCCGATGAGTTTATTTATTTCGGAGCCAGTTTTACTAATAAATACGGTAAGGTTTTATCAATCCCTAAATTTTTACCGGAACGAATAAGTTTTGCAGAAAGAGATATAACCGGAAAATTGTCGGTTTTGGCAAATAAAAAAGATTATATTGTCGGAATTATGTCGCCGTATTTTGACATGAGAAATGAAAAAGGTGAATTTTCTTTGCCTGTTGCAAAATATGTTGAAGATTTGGGATATAAGGTTAAAGAAGTTTATGAATATGAGCCTGCAATAGATGATGATGTTGACGTTTTGTTGATTACATATCCGGTTGTCGTAAATTTTGCTGCAGTTTATGCAACCGATCAGTTTTTGATGAATGGCGGAAAGGTAATAATTTATTTTGATGCTTATTCGGTTGAACGCTATAAATACAAAAACAATTTTATCAGATATGAAAGCGGATTTAATAATTTTTTACGTAATTTTAATGTGGAATATGTAGCCGACAATATAGTCGGGAATGATAATAATTTTGATATGATGAAATTGGGGATAAATCAGCTTGATGATTCATTTAAAATGGTTGTGGAGTTTGATGAAACTAAAAAACATCAGATTTTGAACGGGGTTAATGAGCTGTATTTAAATCGGTCCGGATACTTCAGAATTAATGATGTTGACGAAAATGTGACAATATTGTTTGAGGCGGAAAATAATCCAAAAGTTTTGAGAACAGAGTTTTTGCACTATTTAACATATGAAAACTATTTGCAAGAATATAGAAACAGTGATGAAATTTATCCTTTAGCTGTTTTGTTTGAAGGAAAATTTAATTCATTATTTCAGAAAAATCCCTTTAGTAAACAGAGTATTGTAGATAGAATTCCAGCATTTTTGGCATCATCGGTTAATGAAGGAAAGCTTTTACTGGTCGCCGATAATGATATTTTGTCGGAAGAGTTGTTGAATAGAAGGGCTTTTGTTTTGAATAATAAATATCGTGCATCTGATAATTTTAAATTTTTGGCAAATACATTGGATTATATGTCAGGCAGTGGTTTTGTTAGTGTTGATTTGCAAAAAAAAGAACGAATGAAGAAAAATTTGATAGGTTATTTTGAGGATGTTGCAAGAGAAAGTTTTGAACAAAAGCAAAGCCATTTATATGAAAAATTGATAACAATCAAAAAACAATTGAAGAATTTTAAATATAAATTGGAAAATAAAATGCAACTTTCATTGAAAGAAATAAAAGAAAATGAAGGTTTTGTGAAGGATGAAGTAGAGCTGGAATATGAGTTGCAGAAATTGTTATATGATATAAAAGAAAGAACAAACGTATTGTATAATATTTTTGCTATGATTGTGATATTAGGTTTAACGTTTTTGGTGGTATTTGCAGGGTTTGTTGTTTATCGCAAAATTGATATCAGACTTATGAAAAAATAAGGAAATGAATTATGAAAAAACATCTGTTGTTTCTTGCTGTTGCTTGTTTTTGTTTGTTTTTTGTCGTGATGTTGTTTTATTTTTCGGCTTGGAAGAATAATTCTAAGTTGCAAGGGGCGCTAGTTTTTGCGAATACTTATAATGACGGATTGGTTCTGGATAAAATAAAAATTATTACGGCGGATGATGTTATCGAGTTGATTTATAAGGATAAATATTGGATGATAAATTCATCAACAAAGTATTATGCAGATTTTTCTAAAATTCACAAATTATTGACGTTTTTTAATAATTCCGTTTATATGGTTAAAATGCCGTTGACTGAAGGTGATGTGCAAAATAATTTTTTGAATAATCCGCTTACCGATAAAGAAAATTCCGGCATGTTAATTCAGACCTATGCTGATGAAAAACTTTTGGATGAAATAATTTTGGGGCGAAAAAATGTTGATGACAAATACTTTTTTGCCAAAAATTTTAAAGATAAATATATATGGATTACAGACAATTATTTTGAAATACCCGTTGATGTTAAAGGTTGGTTGCCGGCACCTGTTTTTAGTGTTGAACCTTCTTCTATGGAATATGTGGCTATTGACGAAAAAAAGGTGCAGAGAAAAAGAGGAGAGAAGATTTTTTCAGACCAGAACGGAAAGAAAATTGTTGCAGATCCGTTGTTGAATGTTTTTAGTAATATTTTTATATATGATGTTGCGGATAAAGATAATTTTGAAAAAATTGCAGAAATTGAATTAAAAAGAAAAGTTGAGCTTATATCTTATGACGGATTAAAAATTGAAGCTGAAGTTTTTGTTTTGAAAAACAAAGAAGTATGGATAAACATAAAATTATTGACAACTCTACTACCAAAAACAATGGTGAAGGATTATATAAAAGACAACAGTTTTTTATATAACGGAAAGTATTTTAAAATTTCATCGGAACAGGGACATATTTTAAGATATTTTCGATTGTTTTGATTGTTTTGGGTGATATGCAGACAACAAATTTATTTTCGACAGATTTTGTCGCTAATATATCTGATAATATTATGATCGAGATTGCAAAATCCGGTGAGGTATTGTTTTTTAATGATAAGGCGGCTTGTGTTTTTGCGGGGATAAAAAAATTTGAACCGATAAATAATGTATTGTCTGAAAATAAGTATGATGTATTAAAACAAAATATTGATATGTCTTTTTATCAACAATATCCGCACCATTTTTATTGGATTTATCAGGGACGTTTTTATCTGATTTATGTATATCCGCAAGATTCCAGTGTTTGGTTGTCTCTTAGTGACATAACAGAAAAAAGGCAACAGGCTCATCTTTTGCATAAGTGTAATTTAAGAAATAAATTTATTGAAAGTCTGACAGAAACAGGTTTTTGGGAGCTGGATGTTGATAAGAGACGATTTTATTGGTCAGATGGGGTTTATAAAATATTTGAAATTGATGAAGACAACAAAAAGACAAATACAAATTTTATTAAAAAACACATTTATTACAAAGATTTGTTTATTTATAAAAACGAACTTGCAAAGTTATTAAAAAATAAGAAAAAAATTCAAGGACAAATAAGAATAATTACGCAAAATAACAATATTAAAATATGTAAATTTTTTGCGGATTATATGTTTGAAAACGGAGAAACAAAAATTGTCGGAATTTTTCAGGATATTACATCTGATATTTCGGTATGGAGTTTTCATAATGAAAAAATTTTACACGATTTGAAACATTATTTACAATTATTAAAACTACAAGCAGAAAAAGTTAAAAAGAAAAATGAAACAGATGGGGAAATTATGGAAAATATTTTGCAAAACATTAGTGTTTTGCTTGAAATAAACTCGTTAGATGCAGATGGTGAAAAGGAATTTGATTTGGGGAAATTTATTGTTGAAATTGCAAAAAATTATGCAATTTTGGCCGAAAATTCAAATTTGAAATTTGAAGTTAAATCACAATATGCGATTGTAAAAATGAACCGATGGATGTTGGAAAGACTCATTTTTAATTTGTTACAAAATTCATTTAAATTCGCTAAAACCAAAGTGTGTGTGAAAAATACAGGAAAATCAATATGGATAGCTGATGACGGGTGTGGGCTTAGTGTGAAAAGCTACGATGATATTTTTGAAAGTTCCGGAGATTTATGTAAGGAATTGAGAGGTGAGAGATGTGGAAAGGGGTTGAGAATTGTAAGAGAAATGGGTTTAGGTTTGGGAATAAAGATTAAGTTGAGATCGGTTAAAGGAAAATATTGTGCTTTCGGGTTGTATTGGTGATAATGTGTATATCTGAGGAAAAATAATTTGCAATTATGATAAAATTGCCATAAATTATTGAAGAATTATTCAATATTATGGCGGAAATGTGTATGTTTAATAAAATTAAAGAAAATATTAAAAAATCTAATCTGATAAGTAATTATTCTAAAATGTGGATTTATGTGAAACCATTTTGGTTCAGGGCTGTTTTGGCATTGGTTATAACAATTCCTATCGGTGCTATGGATGCAGTTATTGCTTGGGCTTTGAAACCATATATGGATATTGTTATGGTTGAAAAAGGAGCCAGTTATACAGCATATATTCCGTTGTTGATTATATTTTTTACACTGCTGCAAAGTGTGTTTAATTATACGGCAACATATTTGAATACTTGGGTCGGGCAAAAGGTTGCAATGGCATTGAAACTTGATTTGTATAAAAAATTGTTGCGTTATGATGCTTCTTATTTTGATTCATCTCATTCAGGAGATATTGTTTATCGTTTTAATAATGATGTTGATTTGAGTTGCAGCGGATTGTTGACTAATCTGAAGTTGTTTACAACCAGATTGTTTTCTTCTATTTCATTAATCTGTGTGCTGTTTTATAACTCGTGGCAATTAGCTATTGTTGCCGTTGTTGTTTTGGGTGCAGCATTATATCCGTTGACAAAGGTTAAGAAAAAAATTAAAGGAATTATGGATAAGACCGTGTTTTCCGGTTCTTCCGTAGTTACGCATTTTAATGAGACTTTCAGTGGTAATAGAATAATAAGTTCGTATAATTTGTATGATTATCAAGGAGATAAGTTTGCAAATACTTTGCAACAATGTTTTAAGCTCGGTGTGAAGATGATACAGAGAACGGGGCTTCTCTCGCCAATGATGCATTTTATTGTTTCGTTGGGAATTGCAGGTGTTATTTGGCTCGGAAGCTATTTGATTGTTACTCAAGAAATTACTCCGGGTAATTTCGTATCGTTTATTGCCGCTTTGATTATGCTTTATACCCCTATTAAAGCAATCGGAAATAATTATAATGCGGTGCAAATGGCACTGTTGGCTATGGATAGGGTTTTTGAGTTGATGGATAAATTGCCGGCAATTAAAGACAAAAAAGGTGCCAAAGACTTAAAACGTTTACAAAAGGGTATAGAATACAAAAATGTTTGCTTCGAGTATGTTAAAGGTAAACCGATTTTGAAAAATATAAGCTTGAAGATTAATAAAGGTGAAACGGTTGCTTTTGTTGGAAATTCCGGAGGCGGGAAAACAACAATGGTTAATCTTCTGCCAAGATTCTACGATATAAAGTCTGGAGAGTTGTTGTTTGACGGAGTTGATGTCAGAGATTTGAAAATAGATTCGTTACGTGAAAATATTGCAGTTGTTTTTCAGGATAATTTTTTGTTTTCCGGAACAATAAGGGATAATATTTTACTCGGTAAAAAAGATGCAACCGATGAAGAAATCAATGAGGCAATTAAGAATGCTTGTTTGGAAGAATTTGTTTCGGGTTTGGATAAGGGATTGGATACGGTTATCGGCGAAAGAGGTTCGTTGTTATCGGGCGGACAGAAACAAAGAATTGCCATAGCAAGGGCATTTTTGAAAAATGCTCCTATTGTAATTTTGGATGAAGCTACTTCGGCATTGGATAATAAATCGGAGGCAGTCGTTCAAAAGGCTGTTGAAAATCTGATGAAAGACAGAACGGTGTTTATTATTGCTCACCGTTTGTCAACAGTTCGAAATGCTGATAAAATTGCAGTTATTAATTATGGAGAATTGGTTGAGTTGGGAACGCATGATGAACTATTGAATAAGAAAAATTCAATTTATGCGTCATTGTATCAATCTCAGCTGAAATAATTTTGTTAAAAAAATGAGGAAAAAAATGAAATATGAAGTTGTCAAATCGGTTAAGGACTTGGAAAAACTGATAAAAAAAGTTAAAGAAGCTCAAAGAGTTTTTGCGACGTTTGATCAGGATAAGGTGAATAAAATCTTCAAAGCTGCGGCAACAGCTGCAGATAAGGCTCGTATTCCTTTAGCAAAAATGGCTGCTAATGAGACAGAAATGGGGGTTGTGGAAGATAAAATTATTAAAAATCACTTTGCTTCCGAATATATTTATAATAAATATAAAAATGAAAAAACTTGCGGAATTATAAGTTCGGACAAAACAAACGGTGTTAAGATTGTTGCAGAACCATTGGGGGTTATTGCCGGAGTTATTCCAACAACAAACCCGACCTCAACGGCCATTTTTAAATCTTTGATTTCTTTGAAAACAAGAAATGCAATTATTTTTTCACCGCATCCGAGAGCAAAAAATTCTACGATAGAAGCGGCTAAGGTTGTTTATGAAGCTGCGGTTAAAGCCGGCGCTCCCGAAGGAATTATAGGATGGATTGATGAACCGTCTTTGGAAATGACTGACTTGTTATTAAAACATCCTTTTGTTAACGGAATTTTAGCAACAGGTGGGCCGGGAATGGTTAAAGCTGCATATTCTTCAGGCAAGCCTGCGTTGGGTGTGGGTGCCGGTAATACTCCTGCAGTTATTGATGAAACGGCAGATGTCGGTATGGCTGTTTCATATATATTGATGTCAAAAACTTTTGATAACGGTATGATTTGTGCTTCAGAACAGTCTGTTATTGCGGTTAAGAGTGTTTATGAAAAAGTTAAGGCTGAATTTGTTCATCGTGGCGCATATTTGCTGGATAAAAAAGAATCTGATAAATTGGCAAAAATTATTTTAACACCTAAAGGTGTTAATCCTGAGATTGTCGGACAACCGGCTGTTAAGATAGCTAAAATAGCAGGAATTGCTGTCCCCGAAAGAACAAAGGTTTTGTTGTCTGAGCAAGAATCTACAGGAATTGAAAACCCGTTTGCACATGAAAAATTGTCACCAATTTTAACTTTGTATAAAGCTGATAAATTTGATGATGCCGTTGAAAAAGCTTTGGCTTTGGTTGAGCTTGGCGGTATGGGACATACTTCGGTTTTGTATACAGATACAAGAAGTCAAGAACGAGTTGATTATTTCGCTAAAAAGTTGCCTACAGGCAGATTGTTGATTAATTCTCCATCATCGCAAGGCGGAATAGGGGATTTGTTCAACTTTAAATTGGAACCGTCTTTAACACTGGGATGCGGTTCTTGGGGTGGAAACTCCGTTAGTGAAAACGTTGGTGTTAAACATTTGTTGAATTATAAGACTGTTGCCGAAAGGAGAGAAAATATGTTGTGGTTTAGAGTGCCGCCGAAAATTTATTTCAAACGCGGTGCAACCGATGCGGCTTTGAGAGAACTTGAAGGTAAAAAGAGAGCTTTTATTGTTACAGACAGGTATTTGTTTGATTCGGGAATGGTTAATTCAATTACTAATGTTTTAGAAGAAATGGATATTGAATATCAGATTTTCTTCGATGTTAAACCGGATCCGATGATTTCTACCATTGAAGAAGCTTTAATGATGATTAAGGTGTTTAAGCCTGATGTGTTTATTTCATTTGGTGGCGGTTCGCCGATGGATGCCGCAAAAATTATGTGGTTGAAGTATGAAATGCCTGAAATTGAGTTTGAAGATTTGGCAATGAGATTTATGGATATCAGAAAACGTATTTGCACAATAGGTGATTTGGGTAAAAAAGCAACAATGGTTGCGATTCCGACTACTTCAGGAACCGGTTCGGAGGTTACACCTTTTGCAGTTATTACGGATGATGAAACTCATGTGAAGTATGCAATAGCAGATTATGCTTTAACACCTAATATGGCAATTATTGATGCTAACTTTGTTGATAATATGCCGAAGTCTTTGACTGCAGCCGGTGGTGTGGATGCTTTGGTTCATGCTATTGAAGCATATGTTTCGGTTATGGCTACAAACTTCACAAATTCGGCTGCTTTGGAAGCTATTAAACAAGTTTTCAGATATTTACCGCGTTCGTATAAAGAAGGTGTTAATGATCCGAAAGCCAGAGAAAAAATGCACCACGCAGCAACAATTGCCGGTATGGCTTTTGCCAACTCATTTTTGGGATTGTGCCATTCAATGGCTCATAAAATGGGAGCGGCATTTAATATTCCGCACGGAGTTGCCAATGCGTTGTTGATTTCGCAAATTATCAGATATAATGCAACAGATTGTCCTCGTAAACAGGCAATTTTCCCACAGTATAAAATGCCAGAAGCTAAGAAACGTTATGCGCAAATTGCTAAGAATCTGAACCTTAAAGGTAAGACTGAAGATGAGCAAATTGATGCTTTAATTGATGCTAATGAAAAATTGAAAAAAGAAATTGAAATTCCGGCATCAATTAAGGAATACGGGATTAGCAAAAAGGATTTTGAAGCTAAGCTTGATTGGTTGGTGGAAAATGCCTTCGATGATCAATGCACAGGTGCAAATCCCGTTTATCCGTTGATGGAAGATATTAAGCAAATATATTTGAATGCTTATAACGGAATAACAAAATAAGTTTGACAAGGAGATAGGGGCTTATGACAAAAACAATTCAAATCTGTATGGGAAGTTCTTGTTTCGCCAGAGGAAATAATAAAAATCTGCAAATTATTTCAGAATATATTAAGGATAATAATTTGGATGCTGAAATTGAGTTGACCGGTTTGAGATGTTGTAATTTTTGTTCAAAAGGCCCCAATATCACTATTGACGGTGTTGAATATAATAATGTTGATGCAGGAACTTTGGTTGACATTCTTGATAAGAATTTTAAGGAGAAAGAATAAATGTCCAGTCGTGAACATCCTTTATTTACAATTAAAAATGATTGTCAGGATTGTTATAAATGTGTGCGCAGGTGTCCGGTTAAGGCTATTAAAATTGAAGATAATTCTGCACAGATTGTTCCGGAATTGTGTGTGGTTTGCGGAAAATGTTATAAAACTTGTCCGGTTAGAGCAAAGCAAGACAGAGATGATGTTACACGAGCAAAACATTTAATCGCTGCCGGTGAAAAGGTTTATGTATCGCTTGCACCGTCGTGGATTGCCGAATTTGATAATGTGACAAAAGAACAACTGCTTACAGCTATTGAAAAGCTCGGGTTCGCAGGAGTGAGTGAGACTGCCTTGGGGGCCGAAGAAGTTTCGCTTCATTTGGCGGAATTTTTGAGTAAGCAAAAGAGCGGAATACATATATCGACTGCATGTCCGGCGGTTGTGGAATATGTTAACAAATATATGCCGGAACTTAATCCTAATTTGACACCGGTAATGTCGCCGGTGTTGGCTCACTGTAAGTTGATGCGTAAAAGCTTGGGGGAAGACATTAAGATTGTGTTTGTAGGTCCTTGTATTGCCAAGAAACTTGAAGCTGACAGGAACTCAAAAATTATGAATTTGAGTATTTCATTCAGAGATTTACGCAGATGGTTTAGAGAGGCGGGAATTAATTATCATACTATTGAACCTGAAAAAGGTATTGATTTCGTGTATAAAAGAGCGGAAGAAGGAAGATATTATCCGATTGAAGGAGGTATGATTGAAACAATCAGAGCATATGGAAAAACTGATAATGTTTATATGATGCAGTTGACCGGTTTGGAAAATGTGACCAGAGAATTGAATGATATTAAAGGAACCCAACCCAATAAACCGGTGTTTATTGAGGCTTTGGCTTGTGAAGGAGGGTGTGTGAACGGACCTTGCACGAGAAATCATAAGTCGGGTTTTGAAAAGCGGGCAAGAGTATTAAATGATGTGCCTAAGCTTAAGAAAAATATTAAAAAAGAATATGAAGAAACAGTAGATTGTAAATATGTTGAAAATAAAATTGAGAAAAAGGTTTTTGATGAAGCCGAAATCAGAAAGGTTTTGATTAGTCTTGGAAAATATACGGAAGATGATGAAATTAATTGTAATGCTTGCGGGTATGATAAATGTAGAAAATTTGCCGAAGCAATTCTAGAGGGCAAAGCTGAAATAGATATGTGTGTTTCACATATTAAGCATCAGGCTCAAAGGAAAGCCAATGCTTTGCTGAAGTGTATTCCGTCTTCGATTGTTATTGTTAATTCATCTTTGGAAATTATTGAATATAATGAACAATTTGTAAAAACATTTTGGCGTGATGAAGAACACAAAGATTTGTATGATATGAATAATTTAATAGGGGCAAATCTGCGTGATTTTATTGATTTTACCAATTTGTTCTCAGCATCGCTTGAATTGGGTGAAGATGTTAAGAGAGAAAATGCTCATCATCATAATAGAGTTTTTGATGTTATGGTGTTTAACATTGAGAAAAAACAAGTTGTCGGTGGGGTGATTGAAGATGTTACCAATGTGGAAATTAAACGTGAGAAAATTGCCGAAAAAGCCAAAGAAGTAATAGAAAAGAACTTGGCTACAGTGCAACAAATAGCATGCACATTAGGGGAACATATGGCAGAAACCGAAGTTTTATTGCGCTCGATTGCAAAGGATTATGCATCGGATGATGAAAACAAACCCAAAGTAACCATTCGCAACAGACGAGGTGGGTAGCATATGAACGGGTCGTTGTTTATTGAGATTGGGACACATCAGGAACATAAATACTCAGAAAATTGTTTCGGGGATGATATCGTTTCCAAAAAATTGCCGGAAGAACAAAGAATTATTTCGGTTTTGTCTGATGGTTTGGGAAGCGGAGTGAAGGCAAATATTTTGTCGTCGATGACAACAAGAATGGCCTTGAAATTTATTGAGAGTGATTTGGACTTAGTTCGTTCGGCTGAAGTGATGATGCAGGCATTGCCGATTTGTCAGGTGAGAAAAATAAGCTATGCAACCTTTTCCATTGTTGATGCAATGTTGGAAGGAAAGACCAGAATTTATGAAATGGACAATCCGGCCTGTTTTATTGTGCGAGATAATAAGGAATTGAAGGTTGCTCATCATGAAATTACGGCTCCAAGTTGGAAGGATCGAATTATTGATGTTTATCATTTTCAGGCAAAAGAAGAAGACCGAATTATTATAATGTCGGACGGAGTTACTCAGGCAGGAATCGGAAATCCGAAATATCCGTTGGGGTGGCAAAGAGATGGTGTTTGGAAGTTTGTTGAAAATCAGATAAGAAGACATCCTAACATTTCGGCAAGAGAATTGGCGGAAGCTATTGTGCATGAAGCATTGTCTAAAGAACCTGACGAAAAAGCAGGAGATGATATAAGTTGCACGGTAATTTATTATAGAAACCCGCGCAAGTTGTTGCTTTTAAGCGGCCCGCCGTTTGATGAAGAAAAAGACAAAAAAATTGCAGAGATGATAGATTATTATGACGGAAAAACAGCAATTTGCGGCGGAACAACGGCAAATATCATAGAACGCGAGTTGTGTTTGAAATGTGAGATGGACAAGACATCGTTTGATCCTGAAATTCCGATGGCTTCAATTATGCCGGGGATTGATTTGGTTACGGAAGGAATTATCACTTTAAGTGAAGTATACAGAATGCTCAGAGATGATGTTGAGCTTGTGAAAGATAATGCAGCGACAAGGCTGACAAAGCTTCTTTTAGATTCGGATCGGATTGATTTTGTTATCGGGACTAAAATAAATGAGGCGCATCAGGATCCGAATTTACCAATGGAGCTTGACATTCGCAGAAATATTGTTAAAAAGATTTTTAGGATTTTACAAAGCAAATTTTTGAAAGAAATAAGTGTAACTTATGTTTAAGTTTTTTTATAAGGAAATTAAAGATGAAAAAAATTGAAGTAAAAATTTGTGCAGGAACCGCTTGTTTTGTAATGGGGGCTCCACAAATTCAGGCCTTGGAATTTTCTGCACCGGAAGATTTAGCCGATAGAATTGAAATTGTTGAGGTCAGATGTATGAATCACTGCAACAACAAAGGACAGGGATATAACAAGGGTCCTTTTGTTGAAGTTAACGGCGAGCTTATTGTTGAAGCAACAATGGAAAAAGTTATTGCCAAAATCAGAGAACTTATTGCTAAAGAGGAAGAAGAGAATTGTTAATACCTAAGAATTATGCCAACCAAATGCGCACCAGAATTTTGGTTAAGGTTGTTGAAAGCTTTTTTAAAGACAGATTTGAAACTGCAGATGAAATTCCAATAGAAATGCGCCCAAAAGATTATGATTCAAGCCGTTGTTGTATTTATAAAGACAGGGCGGTTTTGAAATATCGTTTAATGGCAGCAATGGGTGTTACTCCACAGGAAGAAACTAATGAGGCTACATCTTTGCGTGATTACGGAAAAGAGGCTTTGAAACGCCAAAATCATGCAAAAAGTTGTTTATCGGTGATTGATATTGCTTGTTCGGCTTGTGTTAAGTCACAATATATGGTTACCGATGCGTGTAGGGGGTGTTTTGCTCGTCCGTGCGTTATGAACTGTCCGAAACAAGCAATTTCATTTGTAAACGGAAAGTCACATATTGATCCTGATATGTGTGTTTCTTGCGGTAAGTGTATGGAGGTTTGTCCGTATCATGCAATTGTGAAATTACCGGTTCCTTGTGAAGAGGCTTGTCCGGTCGGAGCTATTAAAAAAGACGAACATGGTGTTGAGCATATTGATGAAGAAACATGTATTTCTTGCGGTAAGTGTTTGCAATCTTGTCCGTTTGGGGCAATTGTTGAACGTTCACAATTGGTTGATGTTTTGAATTTGATTCGCAATACAGATAAAAAAGTTGTGGCAATGTTGGCTCCGGCGGTTGTCGGTCAGTTTCCGTTTGAATTAAACCAAGTTGCCGGTGCTTTGAAAAAACTCGGATTTGCCGATGTGGTTGAAGTTGCTGCAGGGGCAGACATTACTTCGGCAAACGAATCGGCTGAATTTATTGAAAGAATGGAAGAAGGAGCCAAGTTTATGACAACTTCTTGTTGTCCGGCTTATTTCAGAGCTGCTCAAGTTCATATTCCGGAAATTCAACCATATGTTTCGCATACTAAAACCCCGATGTATTATACGGCAGAAATGTTGAAAAAAGAAATGCCTGATTGTATTTCTGTGTTTGTCGGTCCGTGTTTGGCCAAGAGAACAGAAGCTGAATATGATCCGAATGTTGACTATGTTTTAACATTTGAAGAAGTGGGGGCAATGTTTGTGGGGGCAGGAATCGAGATTGGAGATTGCGAACCTATGGAATTTGCAAAAATTTCTTCTGCTCAGGCAAGAAAATATCCGTTATCGGGCGGAGTTGCCGGTGCAGTTGCAAACATGGTTGAAGGTAAAGCAGAATTCAGACCTGAAAGAATTGACGGGTTAAGCAAAGAAAATATTAAGCTTCTTAAACGCTATGCTACAAAAGGTTGTGAAAACAACATGATTGAAGTTATGTGTTGCGAAGGCGGTTGTATTGCAGGGCCGGGATGTATGGCTTTGGCTAAGAAAGCAACCCGTCAGGTTGAAGCTTATGTTGAGCAAGGCAAAAACCAAAAAGATTTATAATTTTATATAAGTCTGCTTGAAATTAAAAGTCTCTCTTTTCTTCTAAAGGGAGGCTTTTTAATTATTTTTAAACGCTTTAAATTTGATAATGCAAGTGTGGAAGTAGCTATCCACATTATTTTAAGTACTTAAATAAAGAAGGATACAGCAGAAGTTGTTTCAAGTAGTGAGACATAGTCCGCCATGGAGGTGGAGTTTGGCCTCTTTGTATATGATTATACAAAGGGTTTTGTTGTATCTGAATAAAACGCGAATCGTTTTACCCCCCCCCTACATTTCTAAGGGTTTGCGCCGATATTCGCTGAATTTAATAATATGTCATCGTTCTACAGAAGGCATTCTTTCTGCCGATAAGCTATCTTCGATGTGCTTAAAACTAATTCGAAGATGCCTGATTTCGTTCGCTTATGCTCACTCAATGCATGACATTAAATCGCTTGGAGGTTGGCTATGTTAAAAAGCATCAGCTTAACATCCTCCATGAGAAGCAATTTGCAATCGCTTAAAACAATAGCATTGCAGATGGGGAAAACACAAAATATTCTTTCAACCGGCCAAAAAGTAAACTCAGCGATTGATAATGCCTCAAGCTATTATCAGGCTCGTTCGCTGACGAATCGAGCTGCCGACTTGAATAATCTGCTTGATGCTATGGGACAAGGAATTCAAACAATCCAAGCGGCTACGCAAGGTTTGATAAATGCCACCTCAGTTATTAATCAGGCTGATACTGTTTTACAAGAAGCGAATGTTTTATTGAAAAACTATGTTCCCAAAACGGTAACTAAAGAAGGTATAAAAAATAAGCAATATCTTGAAAATCAAGAGGGGGTTTTCTTCTTTACAAACAGAAATGGAGAAACAATATCTTCAGTTGTTACAAATGCTGAAGATTTGCTCGATGCCGTAAACAGTAAAAAATCCGGTAATATCATAGTGCTTGGTGATATTAATATGGGAGCAAATTCGATAGTGCTTAATGACGATCAAAACTTGGTTGGGGTTGAAAAATATAAAGTTGGAAATTTATATCAATATTCAAAATTAACATTTGATGATGTTAATTTTGGTATATGTGCAGGAAATAATTCGCAAATAGGGTGGCTAGATTTGGATGTGAGTGTTAAAAGTGTTGCCGGTAATGCTGCTGTTAATATAGATGGAAAAACAAAAGTGGTTTTACAAAATATTAATATAAATTTCTGTACTACAGGAACAAAAAGTGTTGCTACTGCTGCAGTTTTCTTGAAGAATGATGCAATAGCTGATGTGTTTGGAGAATTAAATATAAAAACGACCGGAAATGCTCGAAATTATGGTGTTAGTTATACGGAAAACAGTCAGATTAATTTATATGATGCAAAACTTAGTATTTATCTTACCGGAACATCAAATTGTTTCTCTATAATGGGAACTTTAGGTGAAATGAATTTATATGGAACAAGTGAGCTTTATTCCGAACAGCCAAATTGCACGAGAGCTATTATAACATCACATGGATCTGTTTGTCTCAAATCAGATCAAGCAAAAATATTTTTGAATAATTCAAAGCCTTTTTATGGATCAGACGGAGTAAACGGAGATAGTCGTATTAGCGTGGTTAAAGGAGCTGAAATCATAATTAATTCAGCTAAATATATAGCTAAAAACGATGCGGAAGATATAATGATTAAAGGTGGGGCTAATCCAAATAATAGTTACAATTTAAGCAATCAATTTACGGAAGATGTTGCAAGCGACGAAGAAAAAGAAAAACTAAAAAATGCTATAGATTATATTAAATCAGCCAATTTTAACGAAAATCAAAATATGTCGCCTGAATATGATAAATATTATTATGAGGAAATAGAATATTCTATTGAATTAGAAAAAATTGAAAATTGTCATAGTCGTTATTCAGATATAATAAATGAATATTACAAAATTTTAAGCGATAGTAATTATATGGGAATAAATTTGTTGTTAGGCGCAGATGAAAGAATTGTTTTAAATGAAAGTCGCTCAAATGTTTTTGTTATTAAAGGGAAAAATTTAAGTGAAGTAATATTGAAAACTCCAAAATGGGAAAATTTGGATGATTTAGAAAAAACATCTGATAGGTTAAAAGAAGCCTTAAACGAAATACAAAATTTCCAAACGGAATTGGGCAACAACTATTCAATTATTCAAACGCGTCAGAAATTTACAGAAGCGTTGTGTGATGTTCTGGAAACAGGTGCGGATGATTTAATCTTAGCAGATATGAACGAAGTTTCGGCTGAGTATTTGATGTTGCAAACAAGAGGGCAACTTGCAACAAATTCACTTTCTCTTGCCGCGCAATCAGCGCAGAACGTGTTGAGTTTGTTTTAGTTTTTGAATAAGAGATAAAAAAAGAGCCTTTCAAAAAGAAAGGCTCTTTTGATAAAGTTAAATTAGTAGCTTCGTGCGTAAATAACATCCATAGTTGCTTTTCTGCCTGTAAGCAAGCATTCACCTTCTGTATTTGTTTGATCAAAAGGAATGCAACGGATGGTTATTTTCATCGACTTTAAGATTTCTTCAGTTTCCGGATCTGCACACCATTTGCCGCGAACAAAAGCAACTTTGCCTTGTTTGCCGTCTTCAATCCATTCGTTTGAATTGGCAAAATATTCTGCAAAAGCTTCTTTGGTAGTGATGTCGGTTCTGATATTGTTGTCTAAACGAGATTTGGCGCGAGTAAACATTTCGGCTTGAATTTCTTCAAGATATTTGCCTGCATTGTTTACAAATTCATCTCTGGCAATGATTTGTTTTCCTCTTTCGGTGTTGATATGAATGCGAGTTTTAACCATGAGGTTGTTGCCATCAGCATCGCGTTTGCCGACTTCTAAAATTACGGGAGCGCCTTTGCGGGTCCATTCCCAGAACTTATCAACCGAAGATTTATCGCGTTTGTCAAGTTTAACACGAATTTTTTCACCGAAAGGCATTTGCTTTTGCAAATCGGCCTGGAGTTGTTTGATGTATGCCATGACTGTTTCAGTGTCGGCATCGTTTTTAATTACAGGAATGATTATAATTTGATGCGGTGCAATTTTGGGAGGGGTGACCATACCTTCATCATCGGAGTGAGTCATAATCAAACCGCCAATCAAACGAGTGGATACACCCCATGAAGTTGTGTAGGCGTATTCTTGTTGATTGTTTTTGTTTACAAAAGAAATGTTGGCCGATTTGGCAAAATTTTGACCAAGAAAATGAGATGTTCCGGCTTGAAGCGCTTTGCCGTCTTGCATCATTGCTTCAATGCAAAATGTGTCAATGGCGCCGGGAAACTTTTCGTGTTCAGGTTTGCGGCCTACTAAAACAGGCATAGCAAGAGTTTCTTCGCTGAGTTTGCGGTATTCTTCCAAAGCCCATTTTGTTTCTTCTTCAGCTTCTTTAGATGTTGAGTGAGCGGTATGACCTTCTTGCCACAAAAATTCACGGGTGCGCAAAAACAGGCGAGGGCGCATTTCCCAACGAACAACATTGGCCCATTGATTAATTAATACCGGTAAATCACGATATGATTTAATCCACTTAGAGAAAGAATCGGCAATGATTGTTTCTGATGTGGGGCGAACAATTAAAGGTTCTTCTAATTCTGACGAAGGTTTGAGTTTGCCGTTTTCATTTGTTAGACGAGAATGAGTAACAACGGCCATTTCTTTGGCAAAACCTTCAACATGATCGGCTTCTTTTTGAAAAAATGAAAGAGGAATAAACATTGGGAAATAGCAATTTTCATGATCTGCTGCTTTTATTTGTTCGTCAAAAACATCGCGTATGCGTTCCCAAATTCCATATCCCCATGGTTTGATTACCATACATCCGGGAGAAGATGAATTTTCGGCCATGTCTGATTCGGCTACAACGCACTGATACCATTCGGGATAGTTGTCTTTTCTTAGTTTTTTAATAGTCATTTATTTATTCCTTTTCATAACGTAATGAAATACCCGCACCCCCATTGGTGCAGGTTTGCGAAAAGCAATATAACACAGTTTTTGTTATTGTGAAGAGTTTTCTTTTACGAAGAGTGACAAAATAAGATATTTTTCTTGCCAACAAAAAAATAGTGTATTAGACTTTAAAATGTGATTGAAAATCACAGGCTTTTATTAAAGCTTTTGGTCAACCTGTTTTTAGTGAGGATATTCGAGATGGCAACAGGAACAGTTAAATGGTTTAACAAGAAAAAAGGTTATGGTTTTATTACTCCCGATGAAGGAGAAACAGATGTTTTCGTTCATATTACCGCAGTTAAAGAAGCCGGTATGTATACTTTGCAGGAAGGTGCAAAAATCAGTTATGAACTCAAAACAGAAAGAGAAAAAACTGTTGCCGGTAGTTTGAAATTGATTGAAGAATAAACTACCTTATCTCAATTAAACTGACTTAAAAGCCATACTCTTATAAAGTATGGCTTTTTCGTTTACGAATGCTCTAGTTCGGTTGATGTTTCTGTTGTTTTTGTGAACGATTTTTTTTGTATCTGTTTCTTGTCTTCAAAACAATGGTTATGTATCCGAAAAAAACTATAAGAGCACCACAACTCCAAGCAAGAGGAGCACTCCAAAATATTCCGACATAGCCTAGCATTTCTGTCAGGTAATATACTGATATTATACGAGATAGGAGTTCTACAAAGCTTGATGCCAAAGGAAAGGCAATGTTGCTCATTCCTTGGATTGTGTTGCGGATAATGAAAATTGCCGCAAGGAAAAAGTAGAAACATGTGCTTATTATTAAATATTCTTCCCCAATGGAGATAATCTTCGGATTTCCGTCTTTGATGAAAAGTGAAACCAAATTTTCGCCAAACAAACGAACAAAAATTGTGATTGCTATGCTAAGTATCAGCGCAAACATCATCCCTTGTCGCACTCCTTTACGTATGCGCCATATCAGTCCGGCACCATAGTTTTGGGCAGAGTAGGTGGCAAATGCTATTCCCAGAGCGAATAAAGGTTGGGTGGATATTTGTTCTATTCGGACAGCCGCCGTGAAACCAGCGATAACGTCTGTTCCGTATGAATTGCAAAACCTTTGAATGATTAACAAACTTAAAGCTAAAATGGAAAAGTGCAATGCCATGGGAATTGCTATTTTTAAGTGTTTTTTCATAGTTTGATGATTGTATTTGCAATCTTTGAGGGTTAGTTGCAACAGGGGAAATTTTTTATATATGATGATAAAACATAAGAAAGAGACTATGCTCATTGAAATGAGGGTGCCACTTGCAGAACCGGCAACACCCCAATTAAAATAGTATATAAAAATGAAATTGAAAATTATATTTAATATTGATGTGAAAATCAAAAAATAAAGAGGAGTTTTAGAATCGCCCAATGCTCGTATGAATGCGGCCAGCAGGTTGTATATTACCGTAAACGGAATGCTTAGTCCTAAAATAAACATAAAGGTGTAGGCTTCGTCAAATATTTCTGTCGGAACCTCCATATAATGTAAAACAGTTTGCAAGTTTAAGAGTAAACCGATGCAAATTAAGAATGTTAGTATCAGTGAAGCGATGAATGAGTGGAAAACAGATGACTTTAAGCCTTTTATGTCGTTTGCGCCAAAATGTTGGGCTGTTGTTATGGTTAGTCCTGCCGTAAATCCGAAAGCAACCATTAAAAACATAAAAAATATGGGGGCTGAAGCTCCTACTGCTGCTAAAGATTTTACACCGAGAAGTCGTCCGACAATCAAAGTGTCGGATATTTGAAAAAGTTGCTGAAAAATATTGCCGATTAAAATAGGTATGGCAAATATTATGATGTTTTTTAGCGGATTTCCTTTTGTGAGGTCAACTATCATTCCGGTGTCTCTTTAATATTGTTCAACTTAGAAGGTTTTAACATCTGAGTGTTAAATGTAAAGCTTAAATTTACGGTATTTGTGATTATTTATTTTGTAAATAATCATAAATATTAGAAGGTTGGATGATGACAGTTGAGAAAAATGATGTTAAAGATGATGATATTAAAGGAAATTGCATAGTTGAGTTTTTGTGTTTGATTAAGCAAAAAAACGATATCGGATGGTGGAAAAAATTTATAGAATCACTAAAGAAAATATTAAAATAATCTATTGGTGTTCCATAATTAATTTATTTACAAATTCCGGCAGTGTTGTTCCTGAAGGCCCCATTATATGATGATCAAAATAAAAGTTGTTGGAAGTGGGCTCAAGATTGAATTCGTAGGTGGTGGCACCATAATATTTGGCTGTTTGAACAAAAGATGCTGCCGGAAATACAACTCCGGATGTGCCGATTGACAAGAATAAGTCACATTTGCGCAGCATAGTTTCAACTTCGTCCATGCAGAGCAGGTTTTCGCCGAAGAAAACAATATTAGGTTTCATGGTGTTGGTATGTTTGCAATTCGGGCATATGGTTTGAGTGGTTATTTCTTCAAAGCCTTCAATGATGTGTCCGCAATTTAAGCAAACCGCTTGATTAATTTGTCCATGGATATGAAAAACGTTTTGATTGCCGGCCTTTTCATGAAGAATATCAACGTTTTGAGTGATTATATTGATGCTTGCAGGGTATTCGTTTTGAAGCCTTGTAATCGCCAAATGTGCCTTGTTGGGGCGGGCAATTTGAAGCTCTTTTTTCATGTAGTTATAAAATGAATGGACATAATCAGGGTTCCTGATAAACCCTTCAATGGTAGCAACATCTTCAACTTTATGATTATTCCATAGCCCGTTTGAAGAACGAAATGTAGCCAAACCTGATTCAGCAGAGATGCCTGCACCGGTTAAAATTAGGATGTTTTTGTATTTTACCATTGATAACTCGTTAAAATGTTTTGATTGGTTTATTGTTTTTTTATAATCTATTTGGGAAAGGAATCAAGTGAAAATGCGTTTTTTATTGTTGTCTTGTTGTGCACCATGTTCTTGTGCCGTTATTAAAACCTTGGCTGAAAAACAGGAAAATTTTGCTGTTGTGTTTTATAATCCGAATATTCGTCCTTATAAAGAATATGAAAAAAGATGTGAGGAAAATAAAAAAATATGTGAGAAATATGGGGTGGAATTTATTGAACTTGAATATGATAACGAGCGTTGGTGCGAGTTGACACATGGTTTGGAAAATCTGCCGGAAAGAGGAAAAAGGTGTTCAATTTGCTTTGAAATGAGATTGAAACGAGTTTTTGAATATGCCAAAGAAAACAGTTTTGATGCCGTGGCAAGTGTGCTGGGGGTTTCCAGATATAAAGATTTGAAACAAGTGAATGATGTAGCTTTTAGAGTGGCGGAAAAAGCCGAGATGCCTTATTTGGAAATTGAGGGAAGAAAAGGCGGAATGCAAGAATTGCGAATGAAGTTGATTAAAGATTTGAACTTGTATAATCAAGATTATTGCGGATGTAAACCAAGAGGAGAATAGACGTATGTTTTGGGATAAATGGTTTGAACCAAAGCCTTTTAATGAAGGATTTTTGCCTGAAAAAGACGGACATTTAGTTGCTTTTGCAGAGTTTGGTAATAAGAACGGCAAACCGATATTAGTTTTTAATGGTGGCCCCGGAGGAAAGTTTAAGCCTAAAAGAGCGAAATTCGCTAATCTTAAAAAATATCGAGTGATCATGTTTGATCAACGAGGATGCGGACGTTCTTTGCCTTTAGGAAAAACCGAAAAAAATACAACCCAAGATTTGGTCGATGATGCGACAAGATTGCTTAATTATTTGAATGTAAAAGAAAAAATAATATTAAGGGGTGGTTCTTGGGGTTCGACTTTAGCGTTGCTGTGGGCTGAAAAAAATCCTGATAAGGTTGAAAAAATGTTGTTGTCTCAAGTGTTCTTGGTAAATGAAGAATTTGTGAAATGGGAATTTGATGGAACAAAAAATATATATCCGGAATTTGTAGAAGAAATGAAAACAGAATCAAAAGGAAAAATTGCGGCTTATTACAATAAATTAGTGCAGTCAAAGAGCTTGAAAAATCAGTTGACTGCTATAAATAAGTTAGGGTGGTATGAACGAATTTGCGGAAGTATGACACCGGAATTTGCAGAGTTTGATGGTGTTGATGATGCGGAATTGGCATCGCACAGGATATATATGCATTATGCTGCGAATAATATGTTTTTGGGTAATAATAAGATTTTGGATAATGTTAAAAAAATAAGAAATATTGAAGCCGTTATTATCCATAATCGTTTGGATTTGGTTTGTCCGTTTAAGGGGGCATATGATTTGCATAAAATGTTGGCTAATTCTCAATTAATTGCAGTTCCCGAATTTGGTCATGTAGGAAAATTAATTAATAAAACAATGAACAAGGTTTTTGGTAATATATTGAAATGAGAAAAGATTTTTATATATTTCGTCATGGAGAAAGCACTTATAACCAAGTCGGAAGAACACAAGGAAGAACAAATGATTCTGTTTTGACAGAGCTTGGAGAACAACAAGCTTTGGATGTGGGAAAACGGTTGAAAAACAAAGGAGTAGAAATAATTATTTCATCTCCGTTGAAAAGGGCTAAACAAACTGCAGATTTGGCTAATAAGGAGCTGAATGTTCCGGTTAATGTAGATGAGCATTTTATTGAGGTTAATGTCGGGGAAGCAGAAGGATTAAATTATAAAGATATTCAAACAAAATTTGGTGATATATTTGCTAGAATGCATGATAAGATGAACAAAACTGAAGATGTTTGTTATCCCGGAGGTGAAACCAGACGACAAGTTAAAGAAAGAATTTTCGAAGGCTTAAATAATTTGACCAAAGATGATAAACATAATGTATTTGCAATAGCATCGCATGGGATTATGTTGTCTCAGACTCTAAATGCGTTAAACGGGAGTTGTGATGAAAATATCAAAAACGGAAGTATATTGCATATAAAATATGAGAATGATGCGTGGTCTGTAGTTGAATGGATTTGACGCTCATTTATCAACCAAATAAGCCGTCCTTTGTATGATTGATATAACCTATCCACTTTAGTATCCATAATATATATTATGCGACAAAATGTTGTTGTGTTCACAAACCACCTCTTTTGTGCCAATACGTGTGTCTGAGTAGATTTTTTTTGTTTACAATTTAGTATAAATAATTGATTGATAAAACAATGTGTTATATGATTTAGACATAAAGATACAATATTTTTACAATGAAAGATGCATAAAATGAATGAATTTGACATGCCCGAAATAATTGATTGGAATGAAAAAATAAAACTTTGTTCACGTGTAAACCATGATTATGTTGATGATTATTGGTTTGAGATTGATAAAAACAGAAATTTTTTGCGCGTATATTTGGCTTGGGTTGATAAAACAAATTCTCTTGAGGATTGTGAAAAAGCTGCTGATTTGTTTGTAGACTTATGGAATAAAAAAGAAAACTTCGCCTACTCTATTGTGTTAAAGGAAACAAATAAAGCTATCGGGTCAATAGATATTCATAATATTAATTTAAAAAATAATTGTGCTGATATCGGCTATTGGCTGGCTGAGGAATATAATGGGAAAGGCTTTATGTCAAAAGCGGTTAAAATGATTGAAAAAGAAGCTTTTGCAAGAGGAATGCACAGGTTAACCATTTGTGTTCAAGCGGGTAATACCCCCTCTTCTCGTGTGGCTGAACGTAATGGTTATATATATGAAGGAACCATGAAGGATGCATTATTTAAGTATGGCGAATATTTTGATGAAATGGTTTATGCAAAGATAAAAAATGCTTGATTTTATAAAACCACGATATAATAATCGCTATGGTTAGAAATAAGCGGAGAATAAAAAATGGAAATAAGTTTTGTAAATGATGAGTTCTCGGAAAATTTGGATGAAGTTATTTCGTTTGCGAAGAAAAATAATTTAAGGTATATTGAACTACGCAAAATAAACGGAAAAGAGCTGACTGATTTTTCTTTGGATGAGTTGTCGTTAATGGCGGAAAAAATTGCCAAAAGCGGATTATTGGTTTCGTGTATTTATTCTTCGTTTTTGAATTGGAAAATGGGAGAAAGCAACTTTAACTTGTTTTCTCAAAGCATTGATAATGAAGAAGAATATTTTTTGGGCTTGATGGATGTGGCTGATGTTTTCGGAGCATCAAATATTGTGATTTATTCTTACCACAAAAATGAATTATCTACTGAAGAATTGGCACAGAAATTGGATCTATACAGTCAAATGGCTTTGGATAGAGGAATTTCCTTACTTTTAGAAAATGACGAATTGTGTAATATTGATAGTATAAACAAAATGCATGAACTGTTTGAATTATATAACTTTTCTAATATATTTCCCTTGATTAATATGGGAAATGTTTTGGCGTTAAACGATGAATTTACTCCAAGCAAACTTCAAGATTTGATAAACAACTGCCAATATTTTCATGTAAAAGATTATGATGCGGAATTGAAGCGTTTTGTGGTGATTGGCGAAGGAAACGCCGATTATGAAACAATTTTGGCTGAAAAATCAGGTGATTATGCTACGATATTGTCTTTAGAACCGCATACCGGTTACACTGAAGATTTGCAAATGTCGTTGAATATGTTGCGAGCAATAGAAGATTAATTTTGGATACTATTAATCATTTCTTTTAATTCTTTTAGAAAATCATCAGAAAAGTTTTGGCTATGTTTTTGAGCATATGCAGAAAATTCAGAGATGATTTTTTCTTTAGTGCGGTTGTTTTTTTCGTAATAGTAGGCGGTTAAAACAGTTTCCAACTTATCTGCCAGCTTAATGAACTTGGCTTCTTTAGTTTTTGATTCTTCATATTCGTTGAACAAGTCAATCAGATGCGGTGTTTTAAGTTCTGTTGCTATCTGTTTGATTGCGCTTAATTCTTTATAATGTTTTTCTTCTTTGTTTATGTTGTCAAACGGTGTGTAATCTCCGGTATAAACTTCTGCTAAATCATGAACTAAAGCCAATTCCAAACACTTTAATTTGTTTAATGAAGATGGCGTATATAGCAGCGCAAGCATAGCTACTCCAAAGGAATGGTCGGCATCAGATTCCGGTAATGATATATTTTTCATTAACCACCCTCTTCTTTTCAAATCTTTCATTTTTCCTAAAATGTTAATAAGACTTATTGATTTGTTTTGATTCATTGTAAGTTTTCCAATTAGAAGAAGAGATAATTTTTTTAGTATATTTATGTTTTTGATGTTTGAACAATTTGTGGGCATTGTTTATTTCTATTATTTTTCCATCTTTCATAACAGCTATATCATCAGATATTGCTTTTATTGCTTTGATATCGTGAGAAATAAACAAATATGTTAATTTTTTTGTTTGTTGAATTTTTTGCAATAGGTGTAGTATTTGGGTTGCAATGGTGGCATCAAGGGCTGAGGTCGGCTCGTCCAGAATTAAAATTTCCGGTTCAACGGCTAAAGCGCGAGCGATGGCAATACGCTGTCTTTGTCCGCCGGAAAATTCATGGGGGTATTTATTTAGAGCATCATCTTTTATTCCAACTTCGTGGAGGTGTTTTTTTATTGTTATAATACGTTGTTCTTGCGACATTTCCGGATGGTGGACCTTTATTCCCTCGCCTACAATATCAGCAATAGTCATGCGCGGATTTAATGAATTGTATGGATCTTGGAAAACTATTTGAATTTTTTTGTGCAGTTCTTTGTTTGTTAGATTTTTAATGTTTGTGCTGTTATATAGTATGTTTCCTTCAAAATTATTTAAGCCGACAACAGACATTGCCAAGCTTGTTTTTCCGCTTCCTGATTCTCCTATTATCCCCAAAGTTTTTCCCTGTTTTAAGTTCAGAGAGATGTTGTTAACTGCAAAAAAGTAGTTTTTTATTTTACCCCAAAAATTTTTTTCCAGAGGGTATTTGACTGTGATATTTTTAAGTTTAAGGATGTTACTTGTTGTTGAGTAGTTATTGTTTTTCAATAAATTAAATGAATTTATTAAAGTTTTAGTGTAAGATGTGCGAGGATGTGAAAATATTTGTTCAGAATTGCCGCTTTCTATTATTTTGCCGCTTTTCATAACTATTATTTTGTCAGCAATACGACGTATGATATTTAAATCATGGCTGATAAATATTATAGATAATCCATATTCTTTTTGCAGTTGTTTTAATAAATCTATGATTTCGTATGAGGTGTTTACGTCTAATGCGGTTGTAGGTTCATCGGCAATCAAAATATCAGGTTTGTTGGCAATTGCCATGGCAATCATTATTCTTTGTCTTTGCCCGCCGGAAAGTTCATGAGGATATGCATTGAATTTGGCGTGCGGATTTTTTATTTTGGTTTTTATCATTAGTTTAAGAGCTTCTTCGTAGGCTTGTTTTACTGATAATTTTTGGTGGATTATCAGACTTTCGGCAATTTGTTTACCAACTTTATGTAGCGGATTTAGTGCAGATTGCGGTTCTTGGAAAATAAAACCTATTTTGTTGCCGCGATATTTAATAATTTCACTATTATTAAGAAGTTCTTCGTTGTTATATTTTATAGAACTTAAATTGGAATGAAAGGCTTTGGGATATGGTAAAAGCCCTAAAATTGACAATGCCGTGAGAGATTTACCACTACCTGATTCTCCAACAATACCTAAAATTTCATTTGCTTCTAGATTGAAACTGATACCTTTAATAATGTTATATTTTTTTTTGTTACTTTCCTTAAAACCTATCTTAAGGTTGGAAACTTGCAATAAAGACATTATTTTGTTCTCCTTGTATCAAAAGCATCTCTAATTCCTTCTCCGATAAAAATAAGCATGGTTAAGATAGAAGACAAAACAATGAATATTGAAATTCCAATCCATGGTGCCTGAAGATTGTCTTTTCCTTGACGAACAAGATCACCCAAAGACGGATATTCATAGCTTAGACCAAAACCGAGAAAATCCAGTGCTGTGAGAGCAACTATGGATTCCGAAAGGATAAAAGGTATGAATGTTATGGAGGCAACTAGTGCGTTGGGCATTATATGTCTGAACATTATGCGAAAATTACTTACTCCCAAGACTTTCGCCGCTTTGACATATTCGAAATTACGAATGCGTAAAAATTCGGCGCGGACTACTCCTACCAATGATGTCCAACCGAAAAGCAACATAATTATAAGAAGGGTCCAAAAATCGGGGGTAAAGACACTGGCAATGATGATTAATATGAATAATTGCGGAAGAGATTCCCATATTTCAAGGAAACGTTGTATTACTAAATCGGTTTTTGCTCCCAAAAATCCTTGTATTGCTCCAACGGAAATGCCTATTATTGAAGAAAAAAATGTTAAAATGAAAGCAAATATTACGGATAAACGCAACCCGTAGATTATTCGAGCCAAAACATCCCTTCCCTCATCGTCTGTTCCAAGCCAATGTTTGGAATCGGGAGCTGAGGGGGTTGTTTTATTTAAATTATAATCAACAGTATTAAAAGAATATGGAATAACTGTGCGGAGCATCCAACCATCGTTGTTGATGTTGTTTGTAACAAGTTGGTCATAATAATCTGTCGGCGTGGGAAAATCTCCTCCGAATGTTTGTTCGGTATAGTTTTTAAAAATAGGAAAATAAAAATTATCTTTATATCTTATTATTAGCGGTTTGTCGTTAGCTATTAATTCGGCTATCAGACTTATGGCAAATAAAGTCGCAAATATTATGAAAGAATATTTTGCACGTTTATTGCTTAAAAATTTTTTTATTTTTGAATGTTGTGCAGATTTAGAAAAACTTTTTTGCATAAGTATAACCGATGTATTATCAAGTTTTAGTTTTCTACAATGTTAAGTTGAATGGTTATGTCGTTTGTTTTTGGGGCAGGATTTTGTGTTTCAACAACTTCTTCAATGGTTGATGAAGCCTCTAAAATATTACGCATTTCCTCCGTTTGCGTCGGTTGTTGGGGTTGGTCTTCGGTTTCTGTCACTTCTTTTTCTTTAATCAGTTGTTTTGCTTTGTTTATACTTTCTTCGATTTTATCTGCTCGTGAATTTTCATCAAACAATGTTTCAGGCACAACATCTTCACTTATTTCAGTGGCGTTTGTTTGTTTTGTATTTGATGAAATTTCTTCTAATTCTTTTTCAATATCAGCTATTTTTGCTTGATTTGAATTGTTGGTATTACCTGTTGCTTCGGTTTCGGGGGCGGCTTCTTCAGCAGATTTCGGAGCTGCCGGAGTTTCTGTTGCTTCGGTTTCGGTGGTGGCTTCTTCAGCAGATTCCGGAGCTGCCGGAGTTTCTGTTGCTTGTTGTAATTTTTGTTTGTTGGCAGCTAGTTTTGCTTTTTCTCGAGCTTCAAAATCTTCAAGGTCTGCTATGGGTTTTTCTTCTTCGTTGATCTCCGTTTTGTCCATTGCCACACTTATGGATGGTAGTTTGCTTTCAGGAGTATCTTCAACAATCTTATCTGTAATGACTGCTTTTTTTATTTCTTTTATCTTGGGTTTCATTTCTTTATTAAGAGAAAGAACATTATTTTTATTTTCCGGTTTGGGTTTTGTTTTTGTTGTATCTTGGTTGGCCTTCCAAATTGGATACCAATTTATAAATTTAGATGTAGCATTTTGCATCTTTTGAAGACTGTATTTTTGAAAATCGCTTTCCGATAGTATTTTGTTTCGTTCATCATTGCTTGATGTCAGATGCTTAATGTCATTGCATCCGGGGGTGTCAAAGAAAAAGCTTGAAAGAACGTTATTAACGGGGCACAATGAATAATCAATGAATGACGAGTTTTCAGAAAGTTTGTGAATGGCTAAAGAAATTTGTTTTTCTGCTTGAATGTTCTTATATAACTCTTTGTTTTTGGGTGATATTCCTAAGGGATTGCTTAGCCCTTCAATGATTATTGTTGTATTTAATTGTTTGTTATTTTTGAGTTTTTCAATAAAATTATTAAGGATTCCGACGAGGCAATTGAGTTGTTGCGAATAGTCTTCCTGACGTTTTGATAAAGCAATGTTAGCGCCGCTTACGGAATGTTCGCTACTCCACTTATCTAATGGTTTAAGATTGCAGAAATCGTCATACATGTATGTTGACGACGGAAAATCAAGTCCTACGAAATAGGCTTTTTTGCCTTTATTGTCGTTGATATCTTGGATGATAATATCAAAAATTTTCAATGAATTAATGGCGTATAGTTCACTGGGATCGAATTTCAACGGCTTGGTAAAGTCGTTGCTCCAAACAAAGTTTATGGTGTTCAGAACCGTATTAAGCGATGGTATATAGCCCGTTGATTGTAACCATTGCGATAGTAACAGTTTAGTTTTTTCCATATCACTTAATAAGGTGTCAGACATATTTAACGGAATACTTATTTTTTCGTTGCATGAAAAATTTTCAATATTTTTTCCTGCTTGGCACATATCGATATCTCGGGTTTGATAAATATTTATCTGATAGTTTTCTTTAGCAAGCTTTTCCATGACGGAACTTGATTTTAAGTGAAACTTGTTTTGTTGAAGGCTTGAAAAATCAAAGTAACTTGTTTTAGATGCGTTATTAAGTAACAAGTCTTCTTTCTTCCCTTCAAAATCAGGATTGTATGAAAGAGCTAGGTTTACGAAGGGATTAAAAAAGTTGTCGGTTGTGGTGTTGGGATATAAGGTGAAATTATTGTTTGTATAGAAACCCAATAGATTATAAAAGGAATTTTCCATAGAGGAATTGTTTTTTATGGTTTCACTTATATTATTCAAAACGTTTGTGGATCCCAAACCTTTGAATGACAGATAGATAAAGTTTTCATCTTCATCGTTAGAAGGAATACCTGTTTTTTTGTTTTCAATGTTTCTGAAATATTTACTTTCATTGTTAAAATATGCTTCACTTATAAGCCAGCCTACCATTGAGCATGCAATAAATGTTATGTAGAAGATATATTGCCTTTTGAGTTTGTTGAAAACATAAAGAGAAAATAAAGAAATGAGGGCAAATATAATCCATAATGAATATTCGTATAATATGGCATTTATCTTATCACTGAATATTCCGCCGAATATAATTAACAGTCCTGATTGTTTGTCAAAAGTGGCAAATTGATTAATTATGGCAACAAAAACTCCTCCGCAAAGTATTGATAATATAAGATTATCCAATTTGTTTATAAATGAAGCCAAAAACATTATGATAACAACAATGGCTGTTATTCCCATGATAATATTGCGAATTTCCGGAGTTAATTCCATACCATAAGAAAAAAACTTATAATTTCCGGAATTGGTAAATAAAACAAAATCAAAAAGGACCAGAGCTTCACATAAGATTGTTTTAAATATTAAATCAAACAAATATTGTAGTATTGTTTTTTTATCTTTTTGATCTTCAATAGTTTTTTTTATTTGTTTAGCAGATGTTTTACGCGGATCTTCTATATTAAAATCATCCATGAATCATATCCTTAATGAGTTATGCATAATAAAATATAGTCAATCTTATATGATTTTTGTATTTTTTAAAACAAAATCCTCAGAGTTTGCACAACTTCTGAGGATTTTTTTGAACAGATAATCAGAATTACTATCTTGAATAGAATTCGATAACCAAGTTCGGTTGCATTAAAGATGCATAAGGAACATCTTCGAATTTGGGAACAAAAGCATATTTTGCAACAGCTTTTTTAGCGTCTAATTCGATGTAGGAAGGAACATCGCGAGATGTTGATTCCAATGCAGACAACACGATAGGTAATTGTTTAGATTTGCTTCTTACTTCAACTACATCACCGGCTTTCAATACATAGGACGGGATGTTTACTTTTTTACCGTTTACGGTAACGTGACCATGGTTTACAAATTGACGAGCGGCAAAAATTGTCGGAACGAATTTAGATTTGTAAACAACGTTGTCTAAGCGAGATTCCAAAAGACCAATGAGGTTTTCGGCAGCATCGCCTGAACGACGAATGGCTTCTACATAGTATTTGTAGAATTGTTTTTCAGAAACGTTACCATAGTATGTTTTCAACTTTTGTTTTGCAGAAAGTTGTGCACCGTAGTCAGTCGGTTTTTTTCTTCTTTGACCATGTTGACCGGGAGCATATTCTCTTTTGGCAACAGAGCTGTTGGGATTGCCCCAAATTACGCCATATTGACGTTCTTTTTTCTTCTTTGCAGAAACGATACTCTTCATTTTAAGTTTTCCTTTTTTTTATTAAATTTACATTATTGTCCCGATAGTTTTGATGCCGTTAAAACACACCAAACGAGATACTAAAAAGCATCTTCATTCTCGGAAGTAAGCGCAATGTATATCATAATATTTATAAAATCAAGTTTTTTTTGATGTTTTTTGCTGGATTTTTTATCTTTTGTTTGTTATAAAACGCATATATACGGATATGAGGATGTGAAATGTCGTATGATATTTTGTTTAATAATGCATTACATTGGTTTGATAATGGTGATTTTGACAAAGCTGAAGCAATCGCCAGACAAATCTATGAAACAATGCCTTCAAATCCCGAAGTGTTGAATCTGCTTGGAATTATTGCTCAAGCAAAAGGGATTCATAAAAATGCAATATCGTATTTTTTAGCAGCTTTGCGCGAAAAACCTAATACGGTTTCGTTTTTTTATAACCTTGCTTTTTCCTTAAAAGCCGACGGACAATTTGCAGAAGCCCTCCTCTATTTTAGTAAGGTTTTGGAATTGGCTCCTCAGGTTAAGGAAACTCATAATGAAATGGCTTGTATATATGAAGAAACAGGAAACCTAACAGAAGCCAGAGAACATTGGAATGCGGCAATTAAACTTGATGATGGGTATTTAATTGCTAAGATTAATTTAGCTAACAGCTATCGTGCGGAAAATCCTGATAAGGCAGTTGAAGAATTGTTAAAGCTTGAAAATATGGCTGAAAATGAAGCTTTATTGTGGTATGATTTGGCTTGGCTATATTATAATAAACAAAGTTTTAAAAAAACACTGGATTATATTCAGAAGGCTGAAACCCTATCTCCATATTCCGATGCGATATTTTATTTGAAGGGTTTGTGCTTTTTGGAAAAAGGTAATGTTTCAGAAGCGCAAAAAGCTTTTGAAAAAGCTGAAGAATATAATCAGCTTAATTATGATGCAATTTTATGTTTGGCTGATATATACAGCAAAAAATCTTGTTTTGAAATGGCTGAAAACAGATATAAAACAGTTATTGAAAATAATCCTAAAAATTTTACTGCTCATGCTAATTATGCCGAAATGCTTTACAGGCAAAAAAGAAATATTGAGGCAATGGAAGAATATCGTAAAGCGGTAATTAATAATCCTAAATCACCGGAATTGAGTAATAATTTAGGAGCAGTGTTGAAAGATATGGGAGAGTTTGATGAGGCTTTAGGATTGTTTTTTAATGCATTATCGCTTAACCCAAATCTTAATGAGATATCAGTAAATATATGGGAAACTCTTGTGCTTTTGGCTGCAAAAGACGAAGAAAAAGCAATAAAAATTGCCGATAATTGGCAAAAGTCTTATCCGGATAATCCGTTTGCCAAATTTGCAAAAAATATTATGGAAGGAAAAAATGCTGAAAATTGTGAAGTTTTTGTTGAAAGGTTGTTTGACAATTTTGCTGATAATTACGAATTGGTTATGCAAAATTTGGCTTATTCAGCTCCGTTGGCTATCGGAAGAATTGCAGGATATTTGGAAGGTCGTGTTGCGGATTTGGGCTGCGGTTCGGGGTTTGTCGGTAAAAATATTAAAAATGATAAAAATTATATAATCGGAGTTGATTTGTCGGCTAAAATGCTTGAAAAAGCAGCTGAAAAAAAAGTATATGACGAGCTGGTGAAGGCCGATATTCTTGATTTTTTAAAAAACAGAAACGATTTTGAAACAATTGTGGCAGCCGATGTTTTAGGGTATATTCCCAATATTGAAAAATTTGTTGAATTATGTAGGGGTAAAAAAATTATCTTTACAGTTGAAACAGATGATGAAGCAGCAAATTCTGTTATTTCAAAAGCCGGACGAATTAAGTATAATCATGCGTATATTAAAAATTTGCTGAATGAAAAAGGTTTTAAGAATATTAAAGAAGAAAAACTTGTTTTAAGACAAGAAAACGGAGAGCCTGTAGCCGGTATGATTTTTGAGGCTAAGTAAGCTTATCCTCCCTTAAAATTAAGGAAAAAGAGAAATATTAAAACAAACTCAAAATTGATTGTGCAGACTGTGCTGCAAGAGAAAGTGAGTTGGTGGCAAGTTGTTGGCGGGTTTGCAACATCAGATATTCAGCCGAAGCCTCGTTCATATCGGCAAGCACCAGATTATCGGCACCGGTTTCCAAAACATCGGTTAAAGCTTCCGTGAAGTTTTGCCTTGTTTGAATTATCGAATAATTATTGCCCAATTCGGTTTGAAATTCGCGTATTGCATCAACCGCTTCGGTAAGCTCTTTGATTGAGGTTTCAACATCGGCTTTGTTTGTCCAATCGCGAGTGATAAGCCCTAAGTTTTCGGCACTCATATCGCGCCCCGAAACCGTAAATTTATTAGAACGACTTTCGTTAAAGGTTAGCGTTAAATCCGCCCCTTTAAGAAGGTTTACCCCTTGATATGAACTGTCGTTTATTAATTTGTCGAACTCGCTTAAAATAGAATTAAACTGCCCGACATAGCCGGTTGCGCCGCCGCTGCCGGATGAAGCGGATCCTTCGTATGTGACTATAATTTCTCCAGTGTTCTTTAAGTCTAACACTGCTGTTGAAGAGTAGTTCGGAACATTTGTTATATCGGTAAATGTCGGGTCTATTTCCACACTTGTTGCCGCATCATTTAAGGCCACAATTTTAACATCGCCGTTTATGGTATCAACATCAAAAACCACACCTACTGCAGTTTTACCGGAGGCTTTGTTGGCATCATAATCTGCAGCTGAGGACCATGTTTTGTCCGCATACATAATATCGCCGATTTGTGGTTTTTCATGAGTTGAAGGGTTAAAGCAATTTTCTAAAAGCTGGAAACAACGAACGTGGTAATTGTTGTTCTTAAAGCTGTTGTCCCTATAGCCATTAAGGATATTCAATGACCAAGAACGGTCAATATAGTTCTCGGAGAACGACCAATAACATCCACTTAAGGTTGTGGCACCATCAATTATTCCCAAGGTTGCATTTATCTTATCAAGGGTGCGTTCAGTGGTTTTGGCACCGCTTGTGCCGGTTCCGCTTGTGATATCCGCATAATCATAGCCATATAAATCTGTCCATTCGCCGATGGCACCGATATACCATTGCCCCTTACCAAAATCAGCATCATTATCGGCAACTCCATCAGCTTTGTAATTCATAACATATTCGGTCGCTGTATCGCTTACGCTACCGGCAGCATTCAACTGATTATATATCGCTTGGGTGTATTCTTTGCCGTTAAAGAAATCTTCATTACGATAGTAATATGAGTTCACATTATCCAAACTATCGATGGTTATTGTGCCGCTTTCGGTAGCTTTAATACCATAAGTTCCGGTGCCGTTGCCTACGATTTTCAAATCGCTGATATTTGCACTATTTTCTTTGCCTTTAACAGTAATCGCGGCGGTATCATCAGCATTAACTGTTAATGTCTTGCCGTTACCGTAAATCGTTACGTTTTTAGCGGTTATCTCCAATCCTTCGCTTAAAGTAATATTGTCTTTCAAAATAACTTTAGCGTCATCAACCAATAATGCTTCAATCTCGCTTTTGCTCATCGCCGAAGTTATCTCTTTGTAACCTTCATCTATATATTCTTTATATGTTTTGCCCACTTTCTCACTCAAAGCCTGATTGGCTACTGCGGTTGCTTGTTCAAGGAAAGTTGTGGCACTTGTAAGCCCTTCGGTTGCGGCTTGGATTGTTTGAATCCCTTGACCCATACTGTCAAGAAGTGCGCTCAGGTCGCTGGCTCTGTTGGTTAAGGCGCGGGCTTGATAGTAGCTTGAGGCATTGTCGATTGCTGAGTTTACCTTCTTGCCGGTTGAGAGAATGTTTTGGGTCTTGTTCATCTGTGTCGCGATTGTTTTAAGCGACGCTAAATTCGTTCTCATCGATGC
>JAZLEQ010000017.1:0-2047 GCA_045615365.1 Alphaproteobacteria bacterium | reverse complement strand
GTTTGCAACATCAGATATTCAGCCGAAGCCTCGTTCATATCGGCAAGCACCAGATTGTCCGCACCGGTTTCAAGAACATCGGTTAAAGCTTCCGTGAAGTTTTGCCTTGTCTGGATAATACTGTAATTATTACCGAGTTCGGTTTGAAATTCGCGTATTGCATCAACCGCTTCGGTAAGCTCTTTTATCGCCGTTTCAACATCGTCCTTGCTTGCCCAATCGCGTGTATTAAGCCCTAAGTTTTCAGCACTCATATCACGCCCGAAAACCGTAAATTTGTTGCTTTTGCTCTCGTTAAAGGTAACGGTTAAATCCGCGCCTTTGAGCAAATTTACCCCTTGATATGAGGTATCGTTTATTAATTTGTCGAACTCGCTTAAAATAGAATTAAACTGCCCGACATAGCCGGTTGCGCCGGCACCCGTTCCACCGGCTCCGTCGGTTCCACCCGTGCCTGCACCACCTCCACCGGCATCGTCGCCGCTGCCGGATGAAGCGGAATCTTCGTATGTTACGATTATCTCACCGGTATTTTTAAGGTCCAAAGTATAATTTTTTGATGAATCATAATTCGGAACGCCGGTAAAATCTGTGTCATAACCGCCCATTGGCACACTTGTTGTCGCCGCATCATTTAAGGCCACAATTTTAACATCGCCGTTGATGGTATCAACATCAAAAACCACACCTACTGCAGTTTTACCGGAGGCTTTGTTGGCATCATAATCTGCAGCTGAGGACCATGTTTTGTCCGCATACATAATATCGCCGATTTGTGGCCCATCTTTCGCTGCCGGATTATAATAATTTTCTAAAAGCTGGAAACAACGAACGTAGGTATAGCTGCTCTTATAGTAGTTGTCCCGATTCCCATTACTGATATTTAAAGACCAAGAATAGCTGGTATTGCTCTCGGAAGAAGACCAATAATATCCACTACTTAAGGTTGTGGCGCCATCAATTACCCCCAAGGTTGCATTTATCTTATCAAGGGTGCGTTCAGTGGTTTTGGCACCGCTTGTGCCATAACCAGAGCTATCAATATTTGCATAGTCATAACCATAAAGCTCTGTCCATTCACCGATAGCACCGATATACCATTGGCCTTTACCAAAATCAGCATCATTATCTGCAACTCCGTCTGCTTTGTAATTCATAGCATATTCGGTTGCCGTGCCGCTTACACTACCGGCAGCGGAGAGTTGGTCGTATATCGCTTGGGTGTATTCCTGCCCCTTAAAAAAGTCTTCATTGCGGTAATAATATTTTGCCGCGCCTGTGCCGGTTGCAGTTACATTATCTAAATTGTCAATCGTTATTGTCCCGCTTTCGGTCGCTTTAATACCATAGGTATTCGTGCCGTTACCTTCAATCATTAAACCTTTGATTTCGGCATTTACTCCCTTGCCTTTAACCGTGATTGCCGCTGTGCCGTCGGCATTAACCGTTAAGGTTTTGCCATTACCGATTATGCTTGCATTGGCGCTTACGGTTAATCCTTCGGTTAAAGTTACATCTTCCTTAAATATCACTTTACCGCTTGTGTTAATCAGGTCTTGGATTTCAGTTGCAGACATGCTTGCTGTAACTTCCTGATAACCTTCGGCGAGGTATTCGTCATAAGTTTTTGCGGGAGCTGCACGCATGGCAAAGCCTGCCGGTGTTTCCTCTGCGCCGTTTGTTCCGCCAACACCAAAATCGCCAGCCAAAGCCTGATTGGCTACTGCGGTTGCTTGTTCAAGGAAAGATGTGGCACTTGTCAAGCCTTCGATTGCCGCTTGGATTGTTTGGATTCCTTGTCCCATACTATCAAGGAGTGCATTTAAGTCTGAGGCGCGATTAGTTAAGGCGCGCGCCTGATAATAGGAACTCGCATTATCAATTGCCGAGTTTACTTTCTTGCCGGTTGATAGAATATTTTGTGTTTTGTTCATCTGTGCCGCAATATTTTTTAGCGACATCAAATTACTTCTCATCGATGCGGTTAAGGTGATACTATTCACAGCTCACCTCGCTTTCGGCGCAAAGCCTTAGAAATGTAGGGGGG
>JAZLEQ010000016.1:0-12142 GCA_045615365.1 Alphaproteobacteria bacterium | reverse complement strand
ACCGAAAGCGGGACAATAACCATCGATAGCCTAGATAATGTAAACTCATATTATTACCGTAATGAAGAGTTGTTTAACGGTAAGGAATACACCCAAGCAATTTACAATCAACTATCGGCCGCCGGCAGCGTAAGCGGCACGGCGACGGAATATGCTATGAATTACAAAGCTGATGGAGTTGCCGATAATGATGCTGATTTTGGTAAGGGGCAATGGTATATCGGTGCCATTGGTGAATGTACAGAGCTTTACGGTTATGATTATGCGGATATCACTAACGACAGAAGCGGTGGCAACGGCACCACCCTTGCCAAGGTAAATGAAACCTTGGGAGTAATTGATGGCGCCACAACCGTAAATGATGGATCTTATTGGTCTTCTTCCGAGTACGATGACACCAATTCTTGGACCTACGATACCCGTGTTATGGGATTTCGGATGAACCGCAATAAGAGCTACGATCTCTACGTTCGTTGTTTTAATAATATAGAAAATTGTTATAATCCGGCAGCGAAAGATGGGCCGCAAATCGGCGATATTATGTATGCAGACAAAACATGGTCTTCAGCTGCAGATTATGATGCCAACAAAGCCGCCGGTAAAACCGCAGTGGGCGTGGTTTTTGATGTTGATACCATAAACGGCGATGTGAAAATTGTGGCCTTAAATGATGTAGTTGCGCCAATGGGTGGATATGGCACAGACTTTACCGGCGTTCCGAACTACTCTTCATCATTAGATTTAAAAAACACCGGTGAGATAATCGTAACATACGAAGAATCCGCCGGCGGTGCTGCAAATGGTAGTTTGAAAGAGCAATATGGCTCGATAATGAATGAGTTTGATAAGCTGATTAATGATACATCATATCAAGGGGTAAACCTTCTTAAAGGGGCGGATTTAACCGTTACCTTTAACGAGAGCAGAAGCAACAAATTCACGGTTTCAGGTCGCGATATGAGCGCCGAAAATCTCGGGCTTGTCACTCGCGATTGGTTGAGTAAAGCCGATGTTGAAACATCAATTAAAGAGCTTACATCGGCGGTTGATAAGATTAGAGATTTCCAATCGGAATTGGGGAATAATTATTCGATAATTCAAACAAGGCAAAACTTTACTGAGGCACTTTGTGATGTTCTTGAAACCGGCGCCGATAATTTGGTGCTTGCTGATATGAACGAGGCTTCGGCTGAATATCTGATGTTGCAAACCCGTCAACAATTAGCGACCAATTCACTTTCATTAGCTGCTCAGTCTGCACAATCAATTTTGAGTTTGTTTTAAAAATCCCCTCTCTTGATTTTAAGAGGCGAGGATAAGAACATTAAAATTACCTCTCTTAATTTTAAGAGAGGGTTAGGGTGAGTTTAAACAAATATTGAATCTAATTCTAATTTAAACTCATCTAGATTTTTAAGCAATTAAAAATTGCAAAAATCTTATCTTCCCTTAAAATTAAGGGAAGAATAATTTAAACTGTCATCGCTTAAAGCACGTAGCATTTCGCAAACTCACCCAAAATGTCATGCTTTGAAGCACGTAGTTTAAGCACGCTCCCTTAAATGTCATGCCTTGAACGAAGGTATGAAATACCTGAGTGAAATAAGGCATCTTCGAATTAGTTTAAATACATCGCGAGAAAAGCTGATTTCGTTCGTTGCACTCTCTTAAAGCGCATGAAGGTTAATTAAAATTAAGGAAAAAAAACTACATTTGAATTAAACTAAGCTATTCATAGAGATTTTTTTCTTATAATTTAAGCGAAAAAAAATATTAGCTTGCAAAAAAATAAATCAGGTATTATAAATTATGCAAATTTGAAAAAAAACAGATGTAAGGATTTTTTATATGAGTAAAGAAGAACTTTTGGAACTGACCGGTGAAGTAGTGGAAAAACTTCCCAATGCAATGTTTAGAGTTAAGCTTGAAAACGGGGTTGAAATTTTGGCTCATACTGCTGGAAAAATGCGTAAGTTTCGTATTCGCGTGATGGTGGGGGATAAGGTTGATATTGAAATGACCCCGTATGATTTGACTAAAGGACGTATTACTTTCCGCCATAAGGACTGATTAATACTCGGTTTTAAGGTTTAAAAAAACTCCGCTTTTTGTAAAAGCGGAGTTTATTGTGTTTTTTTAGACCTGACCGTGGCAGTGTTTGTATTTTTTGCCGCTTCCGCATGGGCATAGGTCGTTGCGTGCTACCTTGCCCCATGTTTCAGGGTTTTTCGGATCAAATTCCTGTTTGCCGTATGCAAAAGTGGTCGGTTTTTCCGGCTCTGTCGGAGCATCTGTTTTGCCTGAAAGCAAGTTTACCGGGCTTTCATGAACAGCTTGTATTTTTGCCTGACGAGCATTTTTTTCTTCCAAATCTTCAGCAGAGTTTTGTTGGATTACTGTTCTGAGCAAAATAAATGCAACCTTTTCGCTGAGTTGGTTCAGCATTTCGGAAAACATGTTAAAAGCTTCTTTTTTATATTCATTAAGCGGGTCTTTTTGACCATAGGCGCGCAAAACAATTGTATGACGCATATAGTCTAATGTGGCAATATGATCTTTCCAAAGGCTGTCAAGTTCTTGGATGAGAACCGATTTTTCAACCATGCGAACAATTTCTTCGGGGATGTCGGCATTTTTGTTTTTTTGGTTGAGATCAATGGCTTCCGTAATTTTGTCAAGAAGTTTTTCAGTATCAATTTCAGATTCTTTTGCCCAATCGTTAATCGGTAGTAAAATTCCGCTTAAACGAGCGATATCCTGTGTGAGCGCTTCTATGTTCCAATCTTTAGGGTGTGAGCCATAAGTGATGTTTTGATAGAAAATGTTGCGAATTTGATCAAGACACATTTCAGTTACGGTTTCGGAAACATCTTCGGCTTCCATTAATTCTTTGCGTTGCTCGTAGATTACTTTGCGTTGTTCGTTCATTACGTTGTCGTATTTGAGCAAGTTTTTGCGGATGTCGAAGTTGCGTTCTTCAACTTTTTGCTGGGCTTTTTCCAATGCCTTACTAATCCATGGGTGAACCAAAGCCTCACCTTCGGGAAGACCTAGTCTTTGAAGCATTATGCTCATGCGGTCGGAACCGAATATGCGCATGAGGTCGTCTTCAAGTGAAAGGAAAAATTTTGATGTGCCGGGGTCGCCCTGACGACCTGAGCGGCCGCGCAATTGGTTGTCAATTCGGCGACTTTCATGGCGTTCGGTGCCAAGAATGTATAATCCGCCGGCAGCTTTAACTTTTTCTTTGTCGGTCTCAACTTCTTGTTTGATTTTTTCTCTTAAGGTTGCAATTTGTTCTTCGGTCTCGTCGCCTTTTAATGCTTCTTTTATACGCATTTCAACGTTGCCTCCGAGTTGAATGTCGGTTCCGCGACCTGCCATGTTGGTGGCAATGGTGATCGCACCGGAAACACCGGCTTGGGCAACAATATAGGCTTCGCGTTCATGATGACGAGCATTTAAAATTTCAAAACGAAGAGTGGTGTTTTTGGCTAACAAGTCGGCGACTAATTCGGATTTTTCAATTGATGCCGTTCCTACAAGAACCGGTTGGCCCTTTTGGTGGCATTCTTGAATGGTTTTGATTATGGCTTCATATTTTTCTTTTTCAGTGCGATATATTTCATCATGAAGGTCTTCGCGCATAACCGGACGATTGGTGGGAATTTCAACGCAGGTCAGGTTGTATATGTCGTTGAATTCGGCTTCTTCGGTCATTGCGGTTCCTGTCATACCCGAAAGTTTGGGGTATAGACGGAAATAGTTTTGGAATGTGATTGAGGCTAAAGTTTGGTTCTCAGATTGAATTTTGACTCCTTCTTTGGCTTCAATGGCTTGATGTAAACCGTCGGAATAACGACGTCCCTCCATCATACGACCGGTAAATTCGTCAATTATCATAACTTTGCCGTCTTTTACGATGTAGTCAACGTCTTTTAAGTGCATCTTGTGAGCACGGAGAGCTTGGTTGACATGATGAACTAAGCTTACATTAGCTAAATCATATAATCCGCCTTCG
Organism: Alphaproteobacteria bacterium; assembly: GCA_045615365.1. Classification (GTDB taxonomy): domain Bacteria; phylum Pseudomonadota; class Alphaproteobacteria; order RF32; family CAG-239; genus CAZU01. The sequence continues at coordinate 8,121 of JAZLEQ010000016.1, read as the reverse complement.
GCTATGAGACCGACATCTTTCAGCAATTTTTCAACATGAACCATGCCTTTTTCGGTGAGAGTTACTTGGCGGGCTTTTTCGTCTTTTTCGTAGTCTTCAGGGTATAGCTTGGGAATTATGCGGTTTACCAAAATATATTTTTCGGAACTGTCTTCGGCGGCTCCGGAAATTATGAGCGGAGTGCGCGCTTCGTCAATTAAAATAGAATCGACTTCGTCAACAATGGCATAGTTGAAAGGACGTTGAACCATCTCGGAACGGCGAAATTTCATGTTGTCACGCAAGTAGTCAAAGCCAAGCTCATTGTTGGTTCCGTATAAAATATCGGCATTGTAGGCGGCTCGACGTTGTTCATCGTTTTTCTCGTGGATGATATAGTCAACACTAAGGCCTAAAAAGCGATATACTTGCCCCATCCATTCGGCATCGCGTTTGGCAAGGTAGTCGTTGACGGTTACAATATGAACCCCCTTGCCGGAAAGAGCATTGAGATAGGCAGCTAAAGTGGCAACAAGGGTTTTTCCTTCACCAGTTTTCATTTCGGCAATTTGACCATGATGCAAAACAATGCCGCCGATAAGTTGAACATCGTAATGACGTTGGCCTAAGGTGCGTTTTGCTGCTTCGCGAACAACCGCAAATGCTTCCGGCAGAAGTTCGTCTAAGGTTTCGCCTTGGGAGATTCTTTGCTTAAATTCAGCTGTTTGATTCTTAAGTTCGTTGTCGCTTAAACGAGAATATTTTTCTTCCAATGAATTTATTTTTTCAACAATTTTATATTGTCTTTTAACATATCTGTCGTTGGCGGAACCAAAAATTTTGCGGGCAAGACTACCTATCATAATTCAATAATCCTTGAGTTGTAATTTTTATATTCAATAGTTTAACACATTACATTTAGTGTTTTTAATGAGCAGAGTCAATAGTTGACTAAGTTATAAACCTATAAAAAAAATAGGTTTGAAAATTTTATATCTGTATTATATAAGTGAAAAAAAGAATAATCGGTTTATTGGAGGAAAATACTTATGAATAAAAAATTTGTAGCTTTGACAATTATGGGATTGGCTTTTGTTTGTTCGGGAAATGTAAAAGCCGAAGGCAAAAACGGAGTGGCCGCAACCGTTAACGGAAAAGATATTAAAGTAAGTGAAGTGAAATTGGCTTATGATACAACACCAAGTGTAAATCAAAAAACATCGTTTGATGAATTTTATGAAAAAGCATTGGATGTGTTTGTGGACGGAGAAGTGGTGTATCAGGCCGCAGTCGCCGCAAAAGTTACCGAATCTCCGGAATATAAAACTCAACTTAATGTGATTAAAGCCGATTTGGCTCGCAAAATCTATTTGGAAAAAGAAGTTAAGGCCAAAATTGATGATAAGGCTGTTAAAAAGCTTTATGACGATTATACAAAAACTTTTAAAGGCGAAAAAGAAGTTAAAGCTAAGCATATTTTGGTTAATTCAGAAGCAACCGCTAAAGAAGTTATTGAGAAACTGAATAAAGACGGCAATTTCGATAAATTGGCAAAAGAGTATTCAAAGGAACCTGCCGAGTTGGGATATTTTACCAAAGAAGTGATGGTGCCGGAATTTGCCGGTGCGGCTTTTGCTCTTAAAAAAGGCGAATTTACCAAAAAACCGGTGAAAACTCAGTTCGGATACCATGTTATCTTGGTTGAAGATATCAGAGATGCAAAACCCCAACCTTTGAAAAATATTGAACCTCAACTTAAAGCAATGTTGGCTCAGAAATCAATGGGCGATGTTGTGAGAGGTTTGCAGTCTAAAGCAAAGATTGTAAAGTATGATCTCAAAGGTGAAGAAATTAAATAAGATTTTTGCTCTGAAACTTAAAATGCCTCGCAAAATATCGGGGCATTTTTTTGTGTGCTTGACAAAATGGCTATTTTTAATATTATCAAGGCAAGTTTTTGAAAAACAATGAGAGATAAAATAATGAGTAATGAAAATTTGCGCAAAACTTTTGCGATTATTTCACACCCCGATGCGGGTAAGACAACCTTAACCGAAAAATTGTTGTTATTCGGAGGTGCAATTCAGCAGGCCGGTGCCGTTAAAGCAAGAGGCGAAAATCGTCGCGCACATTCAGATTGGATGAAAGTGGAACAGGAAAGAGGTATTTCGGTTGCGTCGTCAGTGATGACCTTTGATTATAACAACGTTACCTTCAATCTTTTGGATACCCCTGGGCACGAAGATTTCTCAGAAGATACTTACCGTGTTTTGACCGCTGTTGATTCAGCAGTGATGGTGCTTGATTCTGCTAAGGGTATTGAAACTCAAACCAAAAAATTGTTTGAGGTTTGTCGCTTAAGAGATGTTCCGATCTTAACATTTATCAACAAATTGGACCGCGAAGGACAAGACCCGTTTGCTTTGTTGGATGAAATTGAACAGACTTTGGCTTTGGATGTAACCCCAGCAAGTTGGCCCGTGGGAGCAGGTAAGGATTTTAAGGGCTGCTATGATATTTTAAATAATCGCATGATTTTGATGAATAAAACCGGCGATAAATCGGTGGTAAACAGTGTTATAGAAACATGCAGCGGTCTTGATGACCCGAAACTTGATGAACTGTTGCCGGCACATCAGGTGAAAAAATTGCGCGAAGATGTGATGATGATTCAAGAACTTTGTCCAAAGTTTGATGTGGATGCATATTTGGCAGGAACTTTAACTCCGGCATTCTTCGGCAGTGCGATTAATAATTTCGGGGTGAAAGAAGTTTTGGACGGTTTGCATAAGTTTGCTCCGACACCTCGTTCACATCCGGCGGTTGAACGCGAAGTTAAATCGGATGAAAATAAAGTGAGTGGTTTTGTGTTTAAGATTCAGGCTAATATGGATCCGAAACATCGTGACAGAATTGCTTTTATGCGAATTTGTTCCGGACACTTTAAACGTGGAATGACTTTGTATCAGGTCAGAACCGGTAAGGGAATTAAAGTTCCGACCCCCGTAATGTTTTTGGCTCAGGAACGCGAATTGGCCGAAGATGCTTTTGCCGGCGATATTATCGGTATTCCTAATCATGGTCAATTACGAATTGGTGATACTTTAACCGAGGGAGAAAAACTTAATTTTACAGGTATTCCGTCGTTTGCTCCTGAGTTGTTGAAGTCTGTAAGAGCTTTGGATCCGCTCAAATCTAAGCATTTGGGCGATGCGTTGAAACAGATTGCGGAAGAGGGCGGAGCAAGTGTATTTAAGCCGGTGGTTGGGGCTGAATGGATTGTCGGCGTGGTTGGTGTTTTGCAATTTGAGGTTATGGCAGACCGTATTAAAAACGAATTCGGGCTTCCTGTTATGTTTGAACCTACCCAATATTTTACGGCGCGTTGGATTTCTGCTGATGACAATAAAGAGCTTAACAGATTTGTTGACGCCAACCGTCTTAATATTGCCGAAGATAATGACAATTCATTAGTATTCCTTGCCAGAAATGCATGGCATCTCAACAAAGCAGCTGAAGATTTTCCAGGGGTTGGGTTTTCAAAAATCAAAAACTAAAAAAAAGTTCGTATAACGGGTTACTAATACAGAAATAGCAGCATGACGAAATGCTCATTTACTTCTATGTAAACTCCGCTTTCGTCAGCTTAATTTCTTATTATTAACCTCGTTCTCCGAACTTTTTGAACAAAAACTCGTCTAGTTGGCATCTAAAGTAATTTTACGGAGCAATCAAAAATTCATGTAGTTCTATCTACACTAAAATTTTTTTCGCTTTGAAAATGGCGCTGTAAATTCTTTTCTCCAAACTTTTTAAAAAGCTTGTATAACGGGCTACTAATACGGAAATAGCAGCATGACGAAATGCTCATTTACTTCTATGTAAACTCCGCTTTCGTCAGCTTAATTTCTTATTATTAACCTCGTTCTCCGAACTTTTTGAACAAAAACTCGTCTAGTTGGTATATAAAGCAATTTTACGGAGCAATCAAAAATTTCTTTTGAAATTGGTTGAATTAAAAAAAGCTTGAGTTATCAATAAACTCAAGCTTTTAGTATGTAATAATTAAGGGAATATCCATTGTTTCGGTTGAGGGAACAGATATTCCATTAAAATTTATTATATTGTTGTTGTGATGAATTGTTACAGAAACAACAGAATGTATTTTTCTGTTTTCTACATTTTCAACAAACAATTTTGAGGGAGATATTGCGGAGTATTTCAGTTCTGAAGGTGGAAATTTAATTGTTTTTTCGCCAACATTAAAAGAAATACTGTCACAATTTTCGGTAAAACAACAATATATTGTATCGTTTTCAAACTTAAATCCGTTGTTATACGGGATTGTGCATCCTATGAGATTTTCAGGATTTTGACAATTGATTTTTTTGGTGTGTTGAGGGATAAAAGTTACCTCAAATTCAATTGTGTCGCTACAGGTTCCGTTTGAAAATTCCAACCAAGCAAGATTGATATCGGTTATTTTGTGTTGTTGCATTTGTGTGCCTAAACCAAAATAATGATCAATCAGGTGCCAAGTTACAAAATGTTTTTGTATAAGGTTGTGATTGAGTTTGTTGTTTTCTTTGTCTTCGTTGTTTAAGGGAATGATATCCTTAGAACATGAGATTGTGATTATTGTGAGTGCAATCCCAATTATTTTTTTTATATTCATAGCAATAATAGTTTTGTTTGTTTTGAATATAGGTAAAAATAGATTATTTGCAAGAAATTTTTTAATAACGATTTTTGTTTAAAATGGTTGCATATGAATATTTTTTATGATATTCGAAAAACAATTTTTATATAAAATACAAATTATTTATGAAGAAGAAAAATCGTATTATGATCGGATTGTTTGCGATAATGCAGGCAAACGAAATATCCCTTGAGGATATGAAAAAATTTATCCAAAAGGAAAAAGAAGATAAATTTAAAGCTGTTAAACCGCAAGAGCCTTCGTTTATTTTTGAAGTTGATGAGGTTTATAAGATTACCGGTCGCGGAGTTGTGGTTTCGGGAAAAGTGGTTAAGGGTGAACTGAAAGAAGATTCTCCTTTAATGCTTATTTCTCTTAAAAGCATAGCTAAATATCGTGAAGGCAGGGACAACGGGGATAGATATAAACGTTGTCGTTGTAAAGGGATTGAAAAATTCCGCAAAATTGAAACTTCTTGCAAAGAAGGAGAGTCTTGCGCTCTTCTTTTGAGAGGAATTTTGAAAGAGGAAATTCAACGAGGTGATTGGCTTGTTGATGACAGCAAAAGCTTGGAAAAAGAGCGTTCGTCAAAATTCGAATGCAGGAGTATTTAGATTGTGAAAAATGCTTTGTTTCTGCAAGAAACAGGAAACGAGGTATTTTTTTATTTGAATTTAGTTTTTTTTTATGTTATATAAAAAAAGCACATTAAAAATTATATATAATATTATGACAAAAGAGAGAAAATTGAGAATGCTTCTTGAAGAAGGCGTCTCAAAAGAAACAATTAGACGCGCGCTGGAGCGCAACGGAAATGACGTTAAGTTAGTTCTTCCCGTATATATATCGGGTGGGACAATAGTGGATGACCCATCTTACTTTGCCGACATACGTTGGGTAAGACCAAGAGGTGTCATCCTTAACGGAAATTCCTATCCGTTTCGTGTAGATACGAAACGCATAGGAAAGAACGGAATTGCATTTTCTATGCTTGGTAAGGTAGGTTTGTATTTGCCTACTAAAGAGCAAGTAACTTTGCTTAGCAAAAATTATGCTAAGTATAAGGCAATCGCTCAGCTGCTCGGTGTAGAATATTACACTGAGACTGCCTTTGAGCACCCAAATAACAGTGAAGAAGAGGTGCATTGTTTCAATTTTGAGGAAAACAAAGAGTTTACTCAAACAGAGGCATCCTTCTTCACTGTGAAGAAGATGTAAAAAAACTGAAAACCTGCTTTGAAAAGAGAGCAGGTTTTTTTGCGTTTAAATGGGAATTTTTTTATACAATAAACTTATAATCTGCATATTTTGCTTGTAGAATCGCAAAACATGATATAAGCTAGCCCCGACAATTTTGTGTTAGGCCCTTTTGAGGGTTTAACATGCGTTTTAACAAAAGCTTACGAAAGGAGCTATATTTACCATGAGTAAATGGGTTTATACATTTGGAAACGGCAGCGCCGAAGGTGATGCCAGCATGCGTAACCTCCTTGGCGGTAAGGGTGCTAACTTGGCTGAAATGAATACAGTCGGTTTGCCTGTTCCTCCGGGATTTACTGTTACAACTGAAGTATGCACATACTACTATGACAACAACAAAACTTACCCTGCAGACTTGAAAGACCAAGTCAGACAAGCTGTGGCTTATGTTGAAGGCATTATGGGCAAAAAATTTGCCGATGCCAATAATCCGTTGTTGTTCTCAGTTCGTTCAGGTGCAAGAGTTTCAATGCCCGGTATGATGGATACCGTTTTGAACCTTGGTTTGAATGATGAAACAGTTAAAGCTTTGGCTAATGCTTCCGGTTCTGAAAGATTTGCTTATGACTCTTATCGTCGTTTCTTGCAAATGTTCTCAGACGTTGTGTTGGGTGCTGACATTGATTTGTATGAAGAAGCTTTGGAAAATATGAAAAAATCCAAAGGCTATGCTTCTGATACAGATTTGACTGCCGAAGATTTGAAAGAATTGGTTAAAGAATATAAAGCAATCGGTGAAAAATTGGGTAAAGTTGTGCCGCAAGATCCTTGGGATCAATTGTGGGCAGGTATCGGTGCAGTGTTCGGTTCTTGGATGGCTGCTCGTGCTATTACTTACCGTAAGTTGAACAACATCCCCGGCGATTGGGGCACAGCCGTTAACGTTCAAACCATGGTGTTTGGTAATGCCGGTGATGATTGCGCTACCGGTGTTTGCTTCTCACGCGACCCTGCAACAGGTGAAAATGTTTACTATGGTGAATATTTGATTAATGCTCAAGGTGAAGACGTTGTGGCCGGTATTCGCACACCGCAACCGATGGCTTCTAAAAATGATGGCACTTCTTTGGAAGAAAAATGGCCTCACCTCTATCAGGAATTGGTAGATGTTAGAAATAAATTGGAAGCTCACTACAAAGATATGCAAGATATGGAATTCACAATTGAACATGGTAAATTGTGGATGTTGCAATGCCGTAATGGTAAGAGAACCGCTGCAGCTGCCGTTAGAATGGCTGTTGAAATGGTTGAAGAAGGTTTGCTTTCTAAGGAAGAAGCAATTATGCGCGTTGGTGCTGATCAATTAGACCAATTGTTGCACCCGATGCTTGATCCTAAAGCTCCTAAAAATGTTATTGCAACCGGTTTGCCGGCAAGTCCTGGTGCTGCCGTTGGTCGTGCAGTATTCAATGCTGAAGATGCCGAAGCTTGGGCTAATAGAGGCGAAAAAGTTATCCTTATCCGTAACGAAACTTCTCCTGAAGATATCGGTGGTATGCATGCTTCTCAAGGTGTGATTACTGCTCGCGGTGGTATGACTTCTCACGCTGCCGTTGTTGCTCGCGGTATGGGAACTCCTTGTGTTTCCGGTTCTAGCGATATTACAATCAACTATGCTAACAAAACTATGACAACTAAGTCTGGTGTTGTTATTAAAGAAGGTGATTGGGTATCTTTGGATGGTGCTAAAGGTCAAATTATTGAAGGTGAAATTCCTACAGTTAAAGCTGATACAAACACAGGTAACTTCGGTAAATTGATGAGCTGGGTTGATGAAATCAGAGTATTGAAAGTTCGCGCTAACGCTGAAACTCCGAAAGATGCTCAAACAGCTCGTGATTTCGGTGCTCAAGGTATCGGTTTGGCCAGAACTGAACATATGTTCTTTGATGCAAACAGAATCGGCGATATGCGCGCTATGATTTTGTCTGACAACGAAGAAGGCCGTAGAGCTGCTTTGGCTAAGTTGTTGCCTTATCAGAAACAAGACTTCAAAGATTTGTTCAAAATCATGGATGGTCTGCCGGTTACTGTTCGTTTGTTGGATCCGCCTTTGCATGAATTCTTGCCTCATACCGAAGCTGAAATGCAAGAATTGGCTGATAAATTGAACATTACTTTGGAACAAGTTAAGACAAGATCTGCAGCTTTGCATGAAGCTAACCCGATGTTGGGTCACCGTG
>JAZLEQ010000015.1:0-2095 GCA_045615365.1 Alphaproteobacteria bacterium | reverse complement strand
AATTTTATCATTTCGCCTTCTTCCGGTTTGATTTTGAGCTTTTTATTGATGGCGACATAACCGGTTGGAACAGCCCCGCCCATCCACATACCTTTCTTTTTAGATGCTGCAACTTTATCGCGAATACGCTCACCGCTGACTTCTCGTTCAAACTGAGCAAATGAAAGTAAGATATTGAGCATCAAACGGCCCATGCTGTCGGCGGTATTAAAATTTTGAGTTACCGAAACAAATGAGCAGTTGTTCTTTTCTAATATCTCAATCATTTTAGAAAAGTCGGTTAATGATCGGGTTAAGCGGTCTATTTTATAAACGATGATCATATCAACTTTGCCGGCATTGATGTCTTCTAACAGGCGCTCTAAGGCTGGTCTATTCATATTACCGCCGGAAAAGCCACCGTCATCATAATGTTCCGGAATGATTTTCCAACCTTGATGTTTCTGGCTTAACACATAATTTTCACCGGCTTCACGCTGAGCTTCTAATGTATTAAACTCTTTATCCAACCCTTCATCGGTTGATTTTCGGGTATAAATGGCACAACGAACTTCTTTCATGGCTATACTCCAAAAAATTCTTTGCCGGAAATTTTCCGACCGGTTATTTCCAAAGCGATAGCCGATAGAGATTTATAAACCTGGCCATCAAATTCAAAACCATCTTTCAACACACGCAGACGATAAACATTACCCTTGAACCGTTTGATAAGCTCTGTGCCAACGGGCAAATAAGTTGCATTATCGGGTTCATCATCCATCGTTTCAAGCAGGTGTTTGGTTGCACTGTCTAATCCTCCAAAGCGCAGTTCTTGCAATCTGTTTGTGACACGCCAGATAAAAAAGGATTTGCGAGTGGCCTTTGTTGGAAGAGAGAAAAGTTCAATATAGAGTTTGTATAACTCATCAAAGTCTAATTGAGGTATGTCTTCCAAAGGAATATCTAAATTAATATTTCTGGCCATTTGTGCCTCCTTTTGTTTGACAATGAATGCTTGCTTTTGAAACAATATCAAGTGATTTTTCGGGATTTTTCGATAAATATTTGGGCTCTGTTTCGTTTAAGATTTCAGCCACAGCTGTTTTTAACAGTTCTATGATTTCATTCATGGTTTTATCCTTTCAGAAAGTTCCTTACATACAGAACAAGTGAAAAAATCGAAAAATCGTTCTCACTTTTTTCAATTTTTTTTGTTTGCCTGACATAGGGTAAAAATCCACGAGAGGCGCAAAAAGTACCAACGGAGTCGCACATTTTTTAATATTTTTGATAAGTTGTTGTTTTTCAAAGAATCTTTTTTGCATAATTTTACCTTTCACTTAAAAATTATTTTTTTGCTGCATAAGGTAAAAATTCCGGAGAGGTCGAAATCTCCCCAAAAAAATGAAAAATTTTTCAACTTTTTTATAATGCATTGATTTTGAATAAATATTTTCATCCGAGTTTTTACCTTTTTTTGATGTGAAAGGTTTGTTTCCTCCTTCCACATTAAGGTAAATTCCCGGCAAGACGAATTTTCTCTCAAAAAAAATAAAATTTTTTTTAGATGTCTGTTTTTGCATATTAAAACTCCTTTTTACCATTTCATGTGGCAGAGGTTTCTTATTCCCTTCACGTATAGTAAAAATCCCGGAACTCGATTTTTCGTCCCAAAAAAATGAAAAAAAATCAAAATATTTTACAAGTTGTTGATTTTCCATAAATCTTTTTTCTCCCTTTTTACCGTTATACAGGTGTGAAAGGAGTTTTTTTGTTTCCTTCCACCGTAAGGTAAATTCCCGGAGAAGGCGAAATATTTCCCCTGAGTAAAAATTTTTTTAAAATTTGTTTTTACCTTTTGGTGAAAAGGACTTTTTACGCCTTTCACGTAAGGTAAATTCCCGAGAAAATGGAAATGTGCCGAAAAAAATAAATTATTTTATAAGTGATTGAATTTGCAGATAAATAAAGTGAAGCGTCTTTTTCATTTCATGTTTTTGCAAGTTTTCATTTAATGATTTTGCAGAAATTCATTTCATGGTTTTGCAATTTGTCGTTCGGCTGTTTGAGAGTTTTTTATTCCATGATTTTACAAAAAAGTATGAAATTCGGTAAT
>JAZLEQ010000014.1:0-8409 GCA_045615365.1 Alphaproteobacteria bacterium | reverse complement strand
TATTATAGGTTCCTTTTTCAAATACTTCAGACTTCATTATATATTTATCTTGCTCGTAAATACACAATGCCGTCTGCGTATCCTCTTATTTCTCTTATTCACTGTTTCTTTATAACTACCAACACAGCTCCACCGCGTCGGCAAAAGGGGTTATATGCCAACCATTTTCAAATGTCAACAATAAAAAAAAATTTTTTTCACTTTTTTTTATCTTTTTTATTATCTCTTTGAATTTATTAAAAATATTATTGTGAACATTTTTTCGAATCTGTGATTTTGCCTCAAAATTATCCACATTTATATAAAAAAACGATTCTTTTTCATTATTTTTCTGTTTCGTTTTTTATCGATTCACTTTTGCTGCTTGATTCATATATATATAAATAATAACAACACATCACTTTTATCCTTGAAAAATAATATAAGTTTTGTATAGTGATTGCTGAATTTTTACTTATAACAATAATAGGAGGCTAAAATAGCAAGAGAGAATACCAATGCGCCAGTACGAGAAGATGACGGACCACGCATTAACGAAGAGATTACTGCAAAACAAGTAAGACTTATTGACGAGAACGGTGAAAACCACGGAATTGTTCCAATATCCCAAGCTTTAGAAATGGCTGATGATGCCGGATATGACCTTATTGAAATATCTCCTCAGGCCACTCCTCCTGTTTGTAAAATATTAGACTACGGCAAATATAAATACGAAATGCAAAAACGCAAAGCCGAAGCCAAAAAGAACCAAAAGATTGTTGAGATTAAAGAATTGAAACTTCGCCCGATGATTGAAACACACGACTACGAAGTTAAACTCAAACAAGCTAAGAAATTTTTATCGGAAGGCAACAAGGTAAAATTTACCATGCGTTATAAAGGGCGCGAAATGAGCGCCAACAACATGGGCAAAGAAATTTTAGACCGTTTGGTTGAAGATTTGGAAGGTTTGATTAAAGTTGAACAAGCCCCCAAACTTGAAGGCAAACAAATGATGATGATTGTCGCCCCTGAAAAATAAAAGCTGATAACCCACAAAAAAAAGAACCCCCGATTGAGAAAAACTCAAATCGGGGGTTCGTTCAGAACAATATATCGAAGTCCATATAATTTACGTCTTTGCCAAACGTCTGAACTCTAAGAAGCCCAAGGACTGCGCTCTTACGAGCTCTTCCGCAAGATTCTGCTATAACACACTGAAAAACAACATTCCATCGTTTTGACACCTAAAAAATACCAGCTTTTCAATCATTAGTTTGGTATTATGATACCGTTCAGACGAATCATCCAACGAATCGTTCTAAATATATCCTCAAAAAGTTGTTATATATCTTTAACTATTGTTTGGATTTAAAACTATTGTGCCTTATATTATCAAGCACACAACAGAGAGAAACAAAATGAAATCCGTATCCGAACTAAACGAAATTGAAGCTAAAGCAGAACTTGAACATTTGGCAAAAGAACTTGCTAAAGCCGATTCGGCATATTACCAAAACGACGATCCTTATTTAACCGATGCCGAATATGACAAATTAAAACACCGCAATTTGGATATTGAATCTCGTTTTCCCGAACTAATTCGTCCGGATTCTCCGTCTAAAAGAGTTGGTGCTGCCGTAAAAAGCGGTTTTTCAAAAGTTACTCATTCGTTTCCCATGCTTTCTCTTGGTGATGTTTTTTCCATTGAAGAAGTCTCCGAATTTGTAATGGGAGTAAAACGTTTCTTAAACACTTCCGACAACATCGAATTTTTAAGCGAACCAAAAATTGACGGATTGTCCTTTTCGGCTCGCTATGAAAACGGCAAATTTGTTCGTGGTGCAACCCGTGGCGACGGCACAACCGGCGAAGACATCACCGCCAACTTGCGCACCTTAAAACAACTTCCTTTAACCCTTCCGGCAGATGCACCGCGCATCTTAGAAGTAAGAGGCGAAGTATATATGTCTAAGGCTGACTTTTTGGCACTTAATGAAAGATATGAAAAAGAAGGCAAAAAAACTTTTGCCAACCCTCGCAATGCTGCAGCAGGTTCTCTTCGTCAGCTCGATTCTAAAATAACCGCCGAACGCAATTTAAGCCTGTTTGCCTATACCTGGGGTGAAGTTTCAGAGCGCCTTTGGAACACTCAAGCCGAATTTTTTAACCACCTCAAATCTTGGGGATTTCCGGTCAACCCCAACAACAAAGTATGCACCGACCTTCAAGAATTAGAACAAAATTTCAACCACTTAATGGATATTCGTGCAGCACTACCTTACGATATTGACGGCATTGTGCACAAGGTGAACTCTATTGAATTGCAAGAACGTTTGGGCTTTTTAACCCGCACTCCGCGTTGGGCCATTGCTCACAAATTTCCGGCAGAACAAGCCCTAACCCAAATAAACAACATTCGCATTCAGGTTGGTCGCACCGGCGCCCTAACCCCTGTTGCCGACTTGCAACCGATTAATGTCGGCGGAGTTATCGTATCCCATGCCACCCTTCATAATGAAGACGAAATCAAACGTAAGGATATCCGCATCGGTGACACAGTCATAGTCCAACGAGCCGGTGACGTTATTCCGCAAATTGTAGGCGTAAAACTTGAAAAACGCCCCGCAAATTCTCAAGAATTTATTTTTCCTGTCACCTGCCCTGTTTGCGGAGCTCACGCAATCAGAGAAGAAGATGAAGCCGTTCGCCGCTGCACCGGTGGCCTAACCTGCCCTGCCCAAGCCAAAGAGCGCCTAAAGCATTTTGTTTCTCGCGATGCTTTTGATATCTCCGGCCTTGGCGATAAAATAATTGAAGATTTCTACAACGAAGGCATCTTAAAAAACCCTGCCGATATTTTTAATTTGGAAGAACGCAACGGCGGTGACGATCTCTTCTCTTCCGCTCAAGGCCTGCACCTCGAACGCAAAGAAGGCTGGGGCAAAAAATCGGTTGATAATTTGTTTAAATCAATCAACGAAAAACGTCATATTTCTCTGCCTCGTTTTATTTATGCCTTGGGAATCCGTCAAGTTGGCACGGCAACCGCTCGCCTGATTGCCAAAAACTATGGCAACTTTGCCTCGTTTATGACAGATATGCAAGAAAAACAAACCGGAAAAATTGTTTCTATTGACGGTATTGGGGCAGCAATGGCAACCGATATGGTGGCATTTTTCCAAGAAGAACACAACATTTCCGTAATCAACAAGCTTCTTTCTCAAGTGAAGGTTGAAAATTTTATTGACACATCTCGCTCTGATTCCGAATTATCAGGAAAAACGGTTGTTTTCACAGGCACTCTCGTTCGCCTGACCCGAGCCGAAGCCAAAGCCAAAGCCCTGGAAGCAGGAGCAAAAGTTTCCGGTTCGGTTTCCAAAAACACCGACTATGTAATTATGGGAACTGATGCCGGCTCCAAAGCCAAAACAGCTCAAGAATTAGGCATAAAAATCTTAAGCGAAGACGAATTCATCAGTTTATTATAATTTTTTATATATAAATCTAATAAAACATCTTGACTTTTCCCCTTTTTGTTCATACTTTGAGGGCATGTAACTTATAATTTTGTATTTATGGAAAAAAAAGAAAAAATTCTCTTTCCCAACCAGGTTGAGAACGAGAAATTCTGTAGGAATGTATTTGAGAAAACCCAAATCGTGCCTATAGATGCGGATTACTGTTGCAGAATAAAGATTGAAGGCGCAAACATTTTAAGAATGCCTTGTCACAGAAAATTTTATTCTGCCAAAATAGTCGGATTCCAATTGGGAATTTTCTCTATAATTTTTAGAGCCCATACCGACGAAGTATTATTTATCTATGAAAACAAGGGAAACTTTGAAATCTTCCCTTGGGGTGTTGACGGCTTTTGGCTCAAAACAGAAAAAGATGGTAACTTTGTTATCGAGAGCTATAAGTTGGAAAAAGACGGATGGGAAAAAACTGTCTATCCTCAAAACCAAATTCCGGAAGGTTACGAGGAAAAACGTCGTGTTGGTTCAAAACACGATTGGCAGATGGTGAAACCATACCGCGAAGGTGTGAAGTCGATTGACAACACAATCTACTACGGATACATTGTGCCGTCAAAGAAGTAAAAACAAAAAACAAAAAAAACAGGCCGTCTTTTCATAGACCGCCTGTTTTTTTATCCCTTATTCAACATCTAAAAAGAAAAATTCATACGCTTTCACCGACAACACATTAAAATAAATTACAATCGGTGCTAAAAACAACATGGTAATATAATCATTTCCGCCACAATATAAAATAAGCCACCTGACAACCGAAACCGCCAAATTGGTAATAATCCCGATTAATAAAAATTCGGCATAGTTTCCTTTGGTCTTATCCCATGCAATTCTCAAAGAACCGGAACGCCCGTGCAAAGCAGAAATCCAAGCCAAAAAAGGTCTATATGCAATCATTGGCGAAACCAATAAAAATAAAATCGTTGTAATCATCATAAAAACATCGTTCTGCTCAAAATCTCCTTGTATAAAACTCGCATATTGAGCCTTAAATTCCGGAGAAAGATTCAAAAACAACGGCACCAACGGCAACAAGACCAAAACTGTCCCGATAACCACCGTCAACACTACAATTTTGGTTGATGGCACCAAAGAATACAACAATGATTTCCAATCAAAATAAGGCTTTCTTTTCAAATAATACCTGAAAAAACCACCCCACAAAACATACATCACCAACAAAACCGGCCAAAACAAAATGCTTTTCCAACTAAACAAAGCCAAAGCCCCGACCAAATATGCCACAATGCAAAACATTAAGAAATGAAGGACATCTGCGGAACAATATTTTGCCGCCTCATTCATAATCTTAAAAAGAGGAAGTTTTTTTATATTTTTTTCAGCCATTATTTTTCTCTGATAAGTTCTTTTACATTTGTTAAATATAAGCCTTTGTCTGATATAAACAACAAAAAAAAGCTCCTCTTCCACATCGGAAAGAGAAGCTTCTGTCAAACAAAAAGTTTCCCCTTAAAATTTTAAGGGGAAACTTTAATTTAATTAAAAGAAGTTGTTGAAATTACTTCAATTCAACTTTAGCGCCGGCTTCTTCCAATTTCTTCTTCATTTCTTCAGCTTCAGCTTTAGCTACGCCTTCTTTAATTGTCTTAGGAGCACCGTCTACCAAGTCTTTAGCTTCTTTCAAGCCCAAACCTGTGATAGCACGAACTTCTTTAATTACGTTGATTTTGTTTGCACCAGCATCAGCCAATACAACATCAAATTCATCTTTTTCTTCAGCGGCAGCAGCACCTGCAGCAGCACCACCGGCAGCAACAGCAACGGCAGCAGCGGCAGAAACGCCCCATTTTTCTTCTAACATTTTTGACAAGTCAGCAGCTTCCATAACAGTCAAAGCTGACAATTCATCTACTAATTTGGCTAAATCGGCCATTTTTTTTCTCCAAAATATTAAATTAACAAATTAAACTAAAAGGGTTATTACTCTGATTTCTCTGAATAAGCCTTGGTAACTCTTGCAAGTTGAGCACCGGGAGCTTGCAACAAACCAATAATTTTGGCTCTGAGTTCGTCCATCGAAGGAATTGTAGCCAAGCGGTTAATTTCTTCAACAGATAAAACACCTGTTCCCATAGCGCCACCGATAACCAACAATTTTTCATTGGTTTTAGCAAATTCAACACAAGCCTTACAAGCTGAGATAGGATCATTGGCGAAAGCAATAGCTGTAGGACCAACAAACAAATCTGACAAAGCTTCAAACTTTGTGCCTTTAAGAGCAAGACGAGTAATCCGGTTTTTAGTAACTCTGAATCCGGCACCAACTTTTCTGATATTGTCGCGCAAAGCCGAAACTTCCTCAACGGTCAAACCCTTGTAGTGAGAAACTACAATGGTTTCGGCAGTGTTAAACAATTCATTAAGTTCAGCCAGCAACTGTTTCTTTTCTTCGCGGTTCACTTATTGTCTCCAAAATTCCGACACATACGAAAAACTTCGGATATGTCTTTTTTAACAAATCCGCCAAGACTTTTACTGATGGAAGAAAGTTTAATATTTTCTCCCAACAATAAGCCCTCAGCGGGACCCAATTCTGCCCAGGAGAAAAAATTGATTTATAAAAAATCTCACTTACTCCGTCTATGCAAGATATTTAAGAACATCAAGGTATCATCAAAGGATTAAAAAAACTTCTCATTGTCCCTTTATGTCCACTTGCAGTCTTGGACAGGTCAAACGAATCATTTCGCTTGTTGAATGCCTTAATAATACCTAAATTCCAAGATGTCAAGCAATTATTCAAAAAACTATAACAATATTTCTTATTTTCTTGACTACCCGTCTTCAAAAACTTAACATAATCTAAAATGAACTACGGACTATCACAAAAAAAAGGACTATAATGAGTTTCATCTCTAAAATAAAAAACATAATTTCTTCATATAAAAAAGCTAAAAAAAATTTCAAACATCACCACAACAGATGGACATGGCGCAACCGCAAAATTTGTTCCAAAGTAGGAAAAAATCTATGCTGTGGCGGCAAAACAAAATTATCATCAAACACTTATGTTGGTGATTATTGCAATTTCAACGGCTGTGAAATTCACGGAAAAGGCAAAGTAATTTTCGGCAATTATGTTCATTCCGGTATTGAACTTTTAATAATCGCCCAAAATCACGACTACGATACCGGTTCGCATATTCCCTTTTCTCCGGATAAATGCACCTATAAAGACATTGAAATAGGCGACTTTGCATGGATTGGAAGCAGAGTAACCATTCTCCCTGGGACAAAAATCGGCGAAGGAGCAATCATTCAAGCAGGCGCAGTGGTTCATGGCGAAATTCCACCTCTTGCAATTGCCGGTGGGAACCCTGCAAAAGTTTTCAAATATCGCAATAAAGAACATTTTGAAGAACTAAAAAGCCTTGGAAAATTTTACTAAAATTCCAAACAAAAAAAGGCTCTGTAAAACAACAGAGCCTTTTTCATTGTTCAAACCGATTGCTGATTACAAACCGGTCACATCAACCTTAACACCAACACCCATAGTTGAGCTTAAAGAAACTTTCTTCATATATGTTCCTTTAACTCCGGATGGTTTAGCTTTGATGATTGCATCGATGAAAGCTTTAGAGTTTTCATAGATTTGTTCTTCTGTGAAACTTGCTTTACCGATACCGGCATGAACGATACCATTCTTTTCAACACGATATTGAACTTCACCGGCTTTAGCCTTTTTAACAGCTCCTTCAACATCAGTAGTAACTGTTCCCAATTTCGGGTTCGGCATCAAACCTTTAGGTCCCAACACACGAGCAACCTTACCGGCCATACCCATCATATCGGGAGTTGCAATCATGCGGTCAAATTCAATTTTACCGGCCAAGATTGAATCGATCAAATTTTCAGCACCAACAATATCAGCACCAGCGGCTTTAGCTTGATCAGCTTTTTCGCCTTGAGCCAAAACAGCAACTCTGATAGTTTTGCCGGTTCCGTGAGGCAAAGAACACATACCGCGAACCATTTGGTCAGCATGTTTCGGGTCAACACCCAAGTTGATTGCAATATCAACTGTTTCGTCAAATTTAGCCTTAGCGTTTTCTTTAACGATTTTAACTGCATCCATCAAAGGATAAGCTTGATCCCTGTCAAGATTTTTATAAGCATTTACAATACGTTTACCCATCTGCTTACTCCACTACCTTAATACCCATAGAAATAGCTTGACCTTTAACCATGTTCATTGCAGATTCAACTGTTGTGCAGTTCAAATCAGGCAATTTGGTTTCAGCGATTTCTTTAACTTGAGCCATTGTAACCTGACCGGCAACAATTTTACCGGGTTCTTTAGAAGCAGACTTCACATTAGCTGCTTTTTTCAAATAGTAAGCAACCGGAGGAAGTTTGGTAACGAATGTGAAAGACTTATCTTCATAAGCTGTAATCACAACAGGAACAGGAATTCCCGGTTCCATTTTTTGAGTTGCAGCATTGAATGCTTTACAAAATTCCATAATATTCAAGCCTTTTTGACCCAAAGCAGGACCAACCGGAGGAGACGGGTTTGCCTTACCTGCAGGGATCTGAAGCTTGATTAAACCTAAAATCTTTTTCTTAGACTTAGCCATTTTCATCACCTTTTTGTTAGGTTTCGTGGTTTTAGACCATGGCTGGCCTCCCACGAAAATTGTTAAAATAAAACGATTCTCCCAAATCAAAGAGCAGCCTCTTCAATTTGAGTCGTTTTTCTATATCATACTATTTTATAAATGCAAGAGTTTTTTAGCTTGAAGACAATTTTTATTTAAAATTCCGCGCAAACATACAAAAATTTTGAGCCATAGATAAAACTACTTATAGTTTTGCTTTCATCGTAAAATTACTTTAGATACCAACCGCACGAGTTTTTTCAAAAAATTCGGAT
>JAZLEQ010000013.1:0-40104 GCA_045615365.1 Alphaproteobacteria bacterium | reverse complement strand
TATTATAGGTTCCTTTTTCAAATACTTCAGACTTCATTATATATTTATCTTGCTCGTAAATACACAATGCCGTCTGCGTATCCTCTTATTTCTCTTATTCACTGTTTCTTTATAACTACCAACACAGCTCCACCGCGTCGGTGAGGTGATGTATAATGCAGCAATATTTATTTGTCAACAACATTTTTAAAAAAAATTTGTTTTTTTTGCCTCAAACCGATAGTTTTTTGAAATTATGTAATTTTTGTTTGCTTTTTTTTAACGGAAACAATGTTAGATTGTTGCAAATCGACCGACTCGCCAAACACGAGTCTATGGAATTTTTAAGAAAGAGCGTAATCAATGAAAAATGATTTTTATACTTTTGGCGGAAAATATTTTTGGGAAGATGTTTTCTTTTATCAGAAATGGCGAATTCAACGAAATCCAAACACAAAAAAATATCGCCTACTGGACAATTATGATATTCGTCGCTGTGAAGGAAGCTACGAAGAATGCTATAAATCGTTTGCAGATTACTGTAGGGCCTTTGAACTCCCCAGACAACACGGACACATGATTATAATGATTAACTCTTTAGGGCAATCAAAAGCCGTTTTTAAACCGCTTTGGCGAGCTGCTTTATCCAAAGGTTTTTTGGCTGCTGCGGTTAATTATTCACCAACACAAAATGATCTTAAAAAAATTGTAAGGCTCTTCGATCTGTTCTTAAATTTATTGGAAGATGTTGATAAAGTTTCTTTTGTTACCCTGGGGACCGGTAATATTGTTTTGCAAGAACTACTCAAAAAACAATCGAGATGGCAAAAAAGACTTAATATCGGAAAAGTTGTTTGCATCGATCCGTATTTGAGAGTTAGTGAACTGATGAAAAAAATTGCCGACAACAAATTATTGTCGTTTTTTACGGGACCGTTGGTTGCTGATCTTACCGACAGGGATGTTGTCAGGTATAGTGCTTGCAGAAATATCGACACAGCTTTTATCCTGACGGATAAACCATGTTTTGAAAAAATATCGGAATGGTTTACAAATTCGGCTATGCCCGATTTGTCTTTGAGCAAAATCAAAAAAATGTGCAATATTACATTTGCAATAAAAAGAAAGGGAAACCGGTATAATATTTTGAAAAATAAGCATGTTTGTGAAAATATATTACATTTTCTCAAATTCGGTATTTTTTATAATCAACAAATCTGACGATTACATTACTTGAAGTGCGAACGCAAGTCGTTTCTGAGGAATTCATTACCACTGCTTTTCATAAAATTTTTAATATCTTCACTCTCACCGGCAAATATTCCTGAGGGCATGTTTGTTCGATTTACTTTTTCCTGATAGTGCTTGCCGTATGCCCAACCGACACTGTGTTTTTTGCTGCTATCGGCACTGTTGAAAATAGCAGAAATACTGTTAAGTGTGTTGACATCGGTTCCTTCTTTAAGTGTGAATTTTTCTATTTTGTTATAAATACCATCTGATGTCATAACTTTAACATTTCCGTTTTTATCGATTATGGTTGTTTGTGTTTCTAAGAAACCGTTGGGATGCTCCTTAACCTTGGTGAATATGGTTTGCCCCTTATCATTTGTGCGTCTTGTTAACGTTTCTCCGTTTCTGTTTGTTAAAACAGTTGCAGGAGACTTCCATTTTTGTTTACTATAGTTAATTGCATATTCGCTTATTCTTTTTTGATTAATTTCATCCATAAGCGCAAGATGCAATTGCTCTCTTTCGCTTCCGCTTGTTCCTTCTAACATTGCCTCTAATCCGGCTTTACTATATCCTCCTTTTGAATTAATCACTTTTTTAAGCATATCTTTGTTCAGTTTTAATTTTTGAGTATATGAGCCATCGGGATTATAGATTATTGTCAAAGACATATTTTTTGTATCAAGAGTTTTTACTCTTTGGTTATTAGATGTATAATTATCAGCAACTACCACACCATTTTTTCTGACAACATTTGCATTACCACCGCTTGTCATTTTGTTCATTTTCTTTTCTTGTCTGCTGCTGAAACGAGACGATTTAATGCTTGTGATGGCGCTCGACACACCGGATTTTGCTTTAGACCAAAGAAGGCCTCCGGCCGGTTTGCCTGCTTTTAATGCAAATCCCTTAGCCATTGATGCCGCAGAAGTTCCAATATCGGAACCGATGGCTGTGTTTGATATGGACGAACTGAAGTCACCGCCCATATCTTTGCCCATTTGAATTACGGACCATGCCAAAACAAAAATCAACAACATTTTAATAAGCGGATCAGCGGTTCCGTCTAAACCGTCGGAAAGTGCTACAAACATTGCTTCGCCGGCTTTATTACCCGTCTCAAACATGCTGGAAAAACTTGCGCCTTCAGGAAGGGTTTCTTTAACCGATTCCTCAACAGTAACTCCCACACAACCTATAATTAATATTGCCGTAAGAACAATGAATAAAAATGAAAAGCTTGAATTTAGAAGCGTATCCCAAACTTTTTTGGTGTATTGTCTGGTATATTTAAATGCATATCCGCCAATAGCCAGAGGCAGGGTGGCAATCACAACTCCCAGTTTTAAAACAGAATCGATCAATAAAATCGGAATGGAAATTATTAATATTAAACCAAATAACCACATAGCTGCCCCAACCCAAAACATTCGAGTGAACAGAGCTAAAATGCTAAAGTTAAAAAACGACATACAAATAAACGAACTTCCCATAACTTTCACCTGACGTACTTTGTTTTCAAGCGCAGTCATTGTTTTTATGATATTTACTCCCATAGTTTGCGGTAATCCGTTGGGAATTTTTGCAATCTTTGTCGCTCCTAAATCCCCCAATGCAGCCGTATTTTGAGTATTATCTGCCAAAATACTTCGCGACATTATGTGAGCCACATTATAAACCGGAGCCAAAAATTTGTTCATAAAAATTCCGGCTCCTCCGTCGAGGATAATAACCACTATCATAACAATAAAACCTTGGGTCAGCATTTTTTGAAGCAAATCTTTAATATCTTGGGTTTCTATTGACGATGCAAATGCAATTATTTGAATGGCTAACCAAATGGCAAACCCGATTATTACGGCTTTAGCAACTCCTCCGGAAAAAGCATTCACCGATTTGGCTCCGACAACACTAACGGCATTGAACACCAATTCAAAAACACTGCACAATGTGCAAGATGATTTAGCCTCTTGCGACATTTTGAATGCCGGAGTGCAATGCTCTCTCTTCAGTTCTTTATATTCTGCTTTAATCTGATCACTGTATCCCATACCTGTATCACCATGAGGACTATAGACGCCATCTGCCGCTAAACTTTCATTTATACTCAAAAACGACAAAAATGCTGTGAGTATTATAAACAAACATGTATGTTTTTTAAGCATTTTCTTCATAATCACCCTCCCCTACCGGTTTCCGCCGGTAAGTTTGTTTTTTATACTTGCCGCGGCATTCCCAATCTTTTGAGCTCCTTGTTGTGCCATGCCTTTTATCTCTTTTGCCGTTTTTATCGGATGTGCGGCCTTGCTGCCGGCTGCCATCAAAGCTTTGCCGGCCTGATGAGATGCAACATCTCCGGCAAGCGAGGCTGCGCCTTTTACAGGTTTAAGAGCCATGGAGGTCATCATGGTTGCGGCACTATGCATCGGTGATGAATCCCCAAAAGCACTATCGGGGAAGAATTTGTTGACAAAGTCCATTGTGGTCTTACCCACGATTTTATAAAAGTATATGATGGCAAATAATATGAGCAGCATACTCGAAGAAAAGAAGTGAAGTCTGTTGGCGATATCTTCTTTTATTGCTTCCGCATTGCCGGTTCCCATTGTGATGGCATCAAAATTGGCATATAAAGAATCGGCACCACCCAAACTGGCGAATAAAAGCTCAATTCCAAACCATGTGGTTATCGCCATAAACGCAAAAGACGCAGCTGCTTTTGTTATGATACTCAAAACAAGACTTATTTTGTCTTTGGTAATGTTGAACGGCCACAAACCTACGGCTATAGGAAATGCCAATACCGCAAACCCGACCTTAAGACTGATATCCAAGAAATAGTAACCTACAGCCAAAGTCAACATAAAACCGCAGCACCAAACCACTGCGCCTTCAAGCCACATAAAAATATTCGGTACTCCAAGAAAATTCCATTTTCCGCCTTTTTCTTGGGTGGAATAGCACATAATCATATTACCGATTATCATTTCGCTTGAAGTATTATATGTGATGACACGCAATGCATCAAGTAATGCGTTCATTTCGTTGCCTGAAAGTATGCGTTCGGATCCCTTATATTCTTCAGACTTCATAACTGCTGCCGAAGCTGCTTTGCTATGTTCACCATTCACACCATATGATATAAATGATTTTGCCGGAATTGCCCCTAAAGACATTATCGGTGAAACAAAATATTTGCCGATTGCCGTAGCACCATAAGCTATGAGCCAATAGGCCAACATCACCTTAAACAAAAAGCGAACCAACTCGTTTAATATATTCGGCAGTTGCAATTCCGTGAAGGAAGAAACATTTTTCAACCCCCAAAAAAGAAGCCACAATCCGCTACCGACAATAAGCAGAAGTGTTCCGGCCCGTTGTGTTACATTTAGACCGTGTTCTGCGGCATTCAGGAAAGCACTTAACAAAAAGTTGAACACTTTGCACGACCAACACATCGAATAATATTTTGCTTTTAACTGTTCGCTGGTTGCACATCCCTGAAATACTTCCGTTGCAACATATTCTTTTTTATTTTTTAGCCTTTTTACAAGACCTTTCTTACCTCGTTCCTCTGCCAATTGAATGCTTTCGTTAAACGCTTTATCACTGGCATGTTTGGCAAGTTCTCTCAGCTCTTGATATTCTTCCGGAGTTATTTGATTGTTTTTTAAAGCATTATCCAGCTTCTTACTTATTGGCTTAGCCCCCATGTTTTTAATATAATATCCAGAACCGAACCTACCTCCTTCGTGTTTGGAGCTTCCATATTCTCCAAACGCTTCTATATCTTGTTGCAATTCTTTCGCTCTGGTGCTATAAGCTTTGTCGGCTTTCTGCTGAAAAGAATCTTGACTTAAGGCATTTCCGGCACAGGTAATACTAAAACACATCAAAATGAAAGCAAAGCAAAACCCCTGACGAAATTTTTGAAGAAGATTTGAAATATTGCTTGTTTGTAACATGATATTTCTCCTCTACTTTCGTCCTGCATAACGCTCAATTTTTGCTTTGAGCGCACCTGTTTTTTTATACAACTCATATGCCTTGCTGATAGCACTGTCCGGAGCAACACTGACTCCCAAAGTGAAAGCAGCACCGACAGCGCGTCTGACCATAGAAAAGCCGAGTTGCAAAACCGCTTTGAAGTTCTTTTGGAAAGAATCGTCCATCTTTCCGCCGATAAGACCGGAGGTTATTGCATTGGAAACCCCCATGGCTTCATAGATTATGAATGCAATTAATATCAAACACATTACGGCAACGCTGACATCTTTCATTTGAACTTCCGGATTTTTAGGATTAAATATTTCCGAATGCCCGATTATCAATTCAACCATTCCGCGAATAACCATGGCTACAATTATGGAAAAACACATCATAAAACCTGATGAAACAACAATCTTTTCAAAACACTTTTTAGTCCATGATTTTGTCGTTTCGAAAGCATAAGCCATTATAAACACAGGTAAAAGTAATATCATTATACCCATTTGGAAAATACCCCCGACCAAATACAGGCTGAAGCATAAAGCGGTTATGGTAAAGCAGAACCATATTATTACGCCGGCAATTCGGGCAAAGAAACTATCGGCGTTTTTCATTGAAGTGTGCGCAATCCCTTTACCTATTGACAAATATGAAGTAACTTTTTGAATCATACAAAGCATTGCTTCTCGCAAACCTTGAGGGAATCCTTTATCTGTGGCTGTAACCTGATCGCCTACCTTACATGCCACATTGATATCCCTAACCGTAATTGTTGTGCCCATAACCGTTAATGATGTTTCTTTGCCTCCTTTTTCGGTTACGGCAGAATTCAAAATTTGCGTTCCCAAATCCATAAAACCTGTATATACTGGAAAAATTATGCTGTTAATTACAAAATTAAGACCACTGCTTGTTGATGCTAAAATTCCACAAAATAAACAAATAAATGCTTTTTTCAAAATTTCGTTCCAGATTTGCCTGACATTGTTCTCTGTAACCGATCCGACAAATTTTATCAGCCTTAATGCCACCCATAACGCAAATCCCAACATCATTATCGCCATGGCTCCTTGCGAAAGACTACCCGAAGCTGACATAATTGCAGAACCTGCAGAATTGTATATTAATTCCAGTATTTCGCAACCGATGCATCTGAAACCTCGTGTATCAATGCAATTTTTTTCACCGACACCTTCGCAAACCTTGCCGACAACAACTTTTTCCTCGTCACTGCAACCGGTTAAAAAACATATTAAAACAATCATCAACAAGATGTGTTTTGTATTTTTTAGTATGTTTAACAGTGTCTTCATTTTTTAGTCTCCGTCATCCGGCAAATCTTCCGGGCGAGCACCGTTTTCACGAGTGTAAGCACCATTCCCCGAGCTTTGTCCCGAATTGCTTCCTGATTGCCCATTAACACGGGGGGATGTTCCGCTACCGTTGCCGGAAGGATTTTGATTCATGCCTGTATATGCGCCGGCATTTCTTGGCGCACCAGCTCCGCTACCGTTGCCTGAAGGATTGTTATTGTTGCCTCTTATCTTATTTTTTAACCATCGATAGCCTTTTATGGGAGCTTTTATTGCTGATTTTGTCAAATCCACCCCCATTTTTGCACCTTTTTCCACAAGCTCTTCAGTCTTTTGATGAATAGCATCTCTGGCTGGTTTGGAAATTTTTGTTGCTGCACCCTTTGCAGCAGAAGCCCCTATGTGTCCAATTTCCGGTGCAATCGGCTTTATGCCTCCTCCGGCAAACTTACCGACAATTTCTCCGAATTTACCAATCAGTGTAAAACTGACATAACAAGCAAACAAAACCATGATAAAGCCTATTGTTAAAACATTCACTCTTTCCTTTAAAACATCGATATCTCTCTTGTTTATTGCATTTTTTAAAATCTCGTAACCGTCTGTTGAAACAGCTGATGTTTCCGAGTTATCGTATGAAATAGCCGTTGTTTTTGTGCCATTGTCAGAAACGGTCGTTGTTACAGTTTCTACATTTGTATCGCTTTCAACATTGCTTTCCATGGCCTGACTTATTAAAGCAATACTCGTTGCCGATATTATCCCCATCATCATAAAGGTAAACAAACTGTTTAAGAACATCTTAAATCCGTTTTTAGTGTAGGGGGAAGTCAGTTTGAAAGGCCAACATGCTATCATAAAAGGCAACAAAGCTCCAACCAAACCGAGTTGAACCACCGCATCGAGCAGAAAAAACGCAAAAACAATCCCTAATAAAAGGCCTGTTCCGAAATAAATGAATCCGTTTATAAAACAAGCTACTCCCAAACCTATTCTTGTTAATTCTAACATAAATGAAAAGCCCAAACACATTAAAGCACGACCGATCGCTTGAAGTCGGGCATAGTTCAAATTCACATTATATACAAACAAATCTAATTTTGAAAGAGTTGAAAGTCCAAAATAAACATTATTCAAATTGTCTTTATATGATTGCGGCACGTTCTCATTTTTCTTAAGATATTCGGTATCTCCGTTTGCTATACCTAAAGCAACATCTTCTCCAAAACGTTCTTCAATATTTTGCCCATCAACAATAATCGAACCAAAATCCAAACCTGCATTCAGTAGCGGAAGTAAAATATAGCGAAATATGTCGCCATAATATAACAAAGCGAAAAATGCAATCAAAAACTTATATATTTGCTGGATACATTCGGTAAGGTATTTGGCGGCATCCTGCTTGCTTAGTGCCGAAACAAAACCAAGAGTTTTTACCGCTAACCACAACAGTAAAACAACCACAGCCAAAATAGCAAACGACCTGCCAAGATAACTGTAGGAAGCTACAGTCACTTTATCAGCCACAGAAAATATAACACCTATAAGGGGACAGAAAAAACATTTACTATAATTATTTAAGTGAATCTCAACAAATCCGCATCCGTTATTCTCTGTTGAAACGGAATAATCACTTTTACCTACCTCCATACAATACTTAGTGCCGTCTTTTCCCATATAGCAACGAGAATCTTGTGTTATTTCGCTAAGTGTTGTATTAGATTGTCCATACGGATTGATACCCGAAGACAAAAATTCAGATATTTTAATGCCAGATTGTATTTGCAACTGCTCTTCACGATGTTTTACATGATTTTCTTCATAGTCTTCTCTATTTTCACCGAAGTCTCGTTTGAATTTGACTAATTCATCCTCAGATAATTCTTTTTCCATAAGAGCCCAAGCATCCGCAGGCGCCGTCTCATCCGCAGCCGAAACAGGAGATGCCGCCACCATTGAAAGCAGCGCAAACAAACAAATAAAAATTTTATTTTTTATTGTCATCATCCGCCTTGTCCTCGTCGGGAAGAAGCCTTAAAACAAAAAAAGCCACCACCAACATAATTAAAACTATTCCCAAAGCCGTAAAAAAAACAAACTGTTGTGTAATCAGATCAAAAAAACCTATAAATTTTGCCATTAAAAAAACTATAAATATCAACAGTCCTATAGCAAATGATTTCAACATTTTGTTTCCTTTTTGAGCTTCTTTATTTTATTATAACACATAATTTACTTATAAAGTGTTACATTTTTGTTTATTTTTTACACAATTTGTCTTTTTTTTTACTAATTTCCTTGATTAATCATCGCCTTGTATTACTATTAGCTTAGTTTATCAGACTTTTTTTATAAGGGGTTGTGTTACTATGGAAGAAATTATTTTCCCAAACCAAATACGAATGTATAGACGTTTGCGCGGTCGCTCAATGCAAGAATTGGCCGATCACTTAAATGTTTCGCTTTCGGCAATTTCTAAAATTGAGAAGGGATATCGCAGAGTCGACCAAGAACAACTCGTCAGAGTGGCCGAATTTTTAGATTGCCCGCTGCAAGATCTCTTTGTGAACGAGCAAAACTCTCAACAGGAAATTGTTATGGCTTGGCGAAGAGAACAAGAGCGTCGCAACAAAATTAATGAAAAAAGCGGCTTGAAAACTCTGGGAGCCGGTTTGAGACAAATACGTAACGAAAAGAATCTGACCCTTATCGAAGTGGCCGAAAGCGCCGACATGACGTTATCGGTTTATCATCGTATTGAAATGGGACAAAGAGAAGTTTCCGAAAAAGAAATGAAAAACATTGCTAAAGCTCTTAAATGTCCTCTGGATGAATTGAAAAATCAAATTAAAGAACTTGATGAAAAAGGCTTCTTGGAAGAGATTATACAAAGAAACGATGCAAAGTATAAATTGTTGACAAATCCTCGCGGAGCTGTTGCTTCCTTCGGACAATCAACTACAGAAAATTCAACGATTTCTGTTTATGGCTTAGCAGGAAAAGACGGAAATGTGATTATTGACTTTGATGACGAAACAAAAAAAATTACCTGCCCGTTCCCACTCAAAAACAAAAAAGATGTTTATGCCGTTAATTTATGCACCAGACGATTGGGCAAATTATTGTCGGCAAAATCAATTCTGTTTGTTGATCCGCAAGAACCCGTCGGATCCGGAGATATTGCGGTTTGGTATGAAAACGAAATGGAAGCAAAAATCGTTTCAATTCGCGAAGATGACGAAGGACAAATGTATGGTGTAAGATGGAATCCGGATGAGAAAATTAAAATAAGCAATAACGATTTACAAAAAATACATCGCGTTGTGTTTATCAGTTTGTAACTTATTTATTAAAAAAACAAAAAACCCTCCGAATTTATCGGAGGGCTTTTTTTTGGTAAGAATTTTATAGAGGAGGAATGTTTAATTGAACAATTTCTCCCGGTTTTATACGAGTATTCGCATAGCGCATATTCCCCGTTTCTATAATGAATCGCTGACGTCCGCTTACTTGTGCTGCAACATCATAAAAATCCTTGGCATACATCTCGCGGTGTTGTGAATTCATAACATACAAAACGCATCCTTGAGAACGCTCGGCTACACCACATCTTGCTCGTCCTCTGGGAACTTCGGTATTGATAACAACTCCTTGTAAACCATTGCGAACAACCTTGGAATCCTTAAACAACAAACTACCGAAAACAAAACCGACAAACAAACACAAAACTATTATCGCATAAAGTGTTTTCTTAGTTAGCCAATCAGGCTGCGAAACAGATGAATATCCCTGCTGATATGTTTGGTTATATTCTTCTTCATCAATAAAATTCGCAATATCGTTTTGATTCGAATTAAAAGACGGACTTGCATCAAGATAGTTGTTGATTTCTTGCCCTTCTCTTGAAGCTGCTTGCAAATCCGAAAAATTGCGACCGGCACTTTGCGGAGCCATACGATTTACAGGACGCTTAATTTTTCTTAATTGCTGATGATTAAAATTTTGTTGGTCTGTCATCTTCAATTCCTCTGAAATTTCTTATAAATTGTTTTTTAGATTTTTGTTGGTTCTAACCGTTTTGATAACTCGCGGAACAATCATTATCAATGTCTCGGAATTATCGGCGTTTTTATCAAAGATAGTATTAGGCATTCCGATAATCAAGAAGTTTTCACCCAATTTACTGCGAATCGAAAAACGCGAAATCTCTCCGCCGGCACTCTCTATTGTGAGGATGGAATGAATTTGCCCTTTTTTCTCAAATGAAGCTTTTGCCAAGATTGAAAGATCATACATACTTGTTTCTTCTCGCAAACATTTTCCTATATCAAAACGAGAAAACCACAAATTAGGAACAACAAATTTGCCCTCGACAACACTTTCAACTTTTGCTTGCCTGCTTAAAAAAGCAATCAATGAATTTTGATTAATTTCGTTTGATGTAGTGACAATACGTCCCAAAACCGCACTTTGAGTGCTCTTCACGGCTCCGAACTCAAATGTATTTATAATATTCTGCCACTCGACACCTTCTTTATCAAACGGATAAAGTTTAAATACCTTAACATCATAGGTTATCAGCATGGGATTTTCTTGAAAATATCCGATTAAATTCTTAACCTGACTGACTAATTCATAATCGGCATCAAATGTAATGCTATAATCGTCAAAATCTGATGTTATTTCGGTTATGCCTGCACCTCTCAATACATCCAACACCGCCAACATTATGGTTTTTGATTTCGGAATGTATAAACTGAAGTTGGCCTTTCTTGATATCCTCAAAGTTTTGTTTGACGAATCGTATGTATAAAATATTTCGGAAGCATCGGCAATCATGTTTACAACATCAGAAAAATCACCACGCAGGTTTTCTGCCGAAATGCTTGAATATGGAGCATCCTTTGCCACCAATTTTATTTCGGCTTCTTTAGTAAGCTTCAGCAAGGCCTTTTCTGCCGGCATTGTTTCAAATGAAAAACCGTTTACTTCAAATTGAGGCAAAATATCGTTATCACCATTACGAACCAAATTGAATGCCGTAAGATTATACGGAATACTTGATATCATTTCTTGAGTATCCCAATTAACAAAACAACGAAGAGGTGTTTCCAAATCAAGTTTATTTGCCCCCTTCATTGTTCTTATTTTCGGATATGTTTTTTCTTCAACGGTAACAGAATATCCTTTTCTGACAACTTCGCCTTTTTTCAAAACAACATCTTCTTCCTCGTTGTCATAAAAAACTTTCAGATAGGAGCCTAAATCCCAATTTCCCATACTGCAAGAAGCAAGCACTGATATGCTTGTGATAAATATTATATGCCTGATTATATCTTTCATATTAAATTCCTGTATTATTGCTCTTCAGGTTGAATTTGTTGTTCTTGCACAACAGTTTTTTGCTCTGTTGCAGGTTGTGATGACACTACATTGCCGGTGGAAGAAGATGCGGAAACCGGAGGCTGAATATTAACTTCGTCTTCATTTACTTTTTCTGTTTCATCCTGTGGGAAATTAGGCTTAATATTGTTTTGTTTCATCAGGTTATTAATTACATCATCCATTGACATTCCGGCACCGGCTGTCGGATCACTGCTTTTATCAACATCGCCCAAAGCTTCTTTCATTTTGTTCAGTTCATTTTTATCTTCTTTTATCATCTCCGGCGTGGCATTATGATCAAGCTCTTTTTTGAATTCCGACAAATTCTTTTTCAGAGCGGCTATTCCGCCGGGAATCTTTTTTTCAACATATTCATACAAGTTTCTGTGGGAAAGAATATATTCGCCGGTATCGGTAATTTCGGAGAGAACATCCAATATATATTCATAGTGTTTGTATTCTTCCATGGCTATATTACCGCTACGAACACAACGAGCCGCAATTCTGGATATTGTCATGTCATAATATTCTTTCAAAAGAATATAATTATCAATATACCAGGTATCGCCGTTTACACCTTCTCCGGAACTAAATGCCTTATTTTGATCCATAAATTAAACTCCAAAAAACTTTTGCTTTTTATTTAATTTAATGTAGCAAAAAAACTTTGTAAATTATTATTTTAATCTTTTAGAATACTATTTTGCATAAGGATCATAAAAGTCGGCTTCTTTTGAATCTATAATTCGAAGTCCTCTTCTTACTTCCACGGGATTAGGAGTGTAAACAGGAGCAATATCACCAACTGCTTTTGCTTGATAATATAAGTCGCCGGTGTAAATATAGCTGTTATCCCCGATTGCTTCTCCTTGAACATATTCATCAACATATTCTCCGTCATTAACATATGCCCATTCCCAATCTTCACCTTCGGTATTGTTATTGTCTGACAATAAATCATCGTTGCCACTTTCGGAAAATCCCCAATCAGTGCTTGAAAAACCAGTGTCATCAAACAATATTTTATTATCGCCTGCCGATTTTCCGCCATCGGTTATCGAAAGATCTGCTTCGGTTTCTTTTAACAAGCTATCCCAATCAAAATCCGGTTCTTCATCTTTTGTTTCCGATATTTCAACGTTTTTACTATCATCCACAACCGCTGTTGTGTCGATAATATCTTGAATTTGCTCTTGCAAGCTTATTTTGGCCTGTTTTTCTTCTTCCTTTTTTAAGGCTTCAGCATCTGCTGCCGGCTCAGTTTTTTTGTTTTTTTCGCTTTGATGTTTCTTCTTTTCAGGCTTTTCGAAAAAGATTTCTTCATCATTTTCATATTCCTCAAAATCATTTACGTCGCCGTCTGTATCTTCTTCATCTTCATCGTCTTTTTTACGAGAAAACTTAAATTTTGAACCGACCCAACTACCTAGCTTGCTTTCTTGCCGGCGACTGATTTTTTCAAGCAATTCTCCTTGCGCTTCTATAGCCTTTGTGATTGCGTTTGCCAAATTATTTTCATTTTGCTGCTGCATACTGAGCATTTTATCGAGCAACATTAATGTCTGAGCTGATGTGTCAGGAGTATTTATTTGGATGTTATTATTATTTGCCTGAGCACTGGTTGTATTGTTCTGCTGTAAATTTGCACCCATTATGCTTTTCACTAAATTGGCTTGCGACTGTTCAATCGCTGCCAAAATCTCTGCGCCTCCAATATTGGCAGACACCTGCGAATTGGCAGAAGAATTGACAGGCAAACTTCCTACTTTGTCCAAACGCAAATTAATTTGCTTTTGGTTATCAAGCACAATGCTCATGAGTTTTTTGGTGGTGATTTCATTTTCTGCAGCCAACTTCATTTGACGCTGTTGCATATTTGCAAATGATGTGTTCAAAGCTTTGTGGCTTTGCACCAAAATCTTACATAATGTCGCTATTTCCGATTTTTGTAAATCTTGGCTTTCTTTAATGTTTTTGGCTATGAGTATTTGTGTTTTGGTTAAGTTTTCAACCAAATCGCTCATATTAGTTTTTTGTGCAGCGGATTGCTTTTGCATAACATCATTTATGATTCTGCCTATTTCTCCGGCAAAATCCTTGTCTAAAGATATTTTTGCAGGTCCCATTTGCGGAACTATAGTCTGAACTATGGGCGCAGCTTGAACCGGTGCAGCTTGAACAACCGGAGCTGCCGGCGCAACAGGAGCAGAAGCTACGGGAATTTCCGTCGGCTGAGCATATTCATCATATCGCGCCGACGATGAAGAACTTAATGATATTCCGTTTTTTTCCGCTAACTCATCAAGGTAATCCTGAAGCATAATTCCTCCGGGCAAACGTGAAAACATGCTTCTGACCTCGGGAGAAAGCTCTAATATCATCTTATCAAAAGATTCTTTGCGTTCAGGTGAAAAAATATGAATTTGGCGATATATATTCAGATAACGCTGAGCAACGGTGATTGGATCTTCCTCACCGTTGCGCATTGCCTTTCTTCTTGCATCTGACGCGTTATCGTTTTCCATATTCAAACCATTAGTATTATTTAAACTTCATCCATTCTGATAAATTATAGCATAATCTTGTAAATTAAGGGTTAATAAATAACAAAAAAAGAGGTTTTTTACCCAAAAAAAACCTCAAAAAATTTTTTAAGTGATTGCAGTAACCGCACGCAGGTTCCCGTCTCTGTTTATTTGGATGACTCGTAGTTTTTCTCGCATTTCCGCTATGGTTTTTTCTCTGTCAATACTCGGATATGTGTGTAATATACGATCTGTAAATGCCTGATATGCAGCTTCCGGATTTTCGGCGTGAATTGTTGCCAAGCAGTTGTCGTGACCGGACCCCATTAACTCCCATATTGCCCCTGCATTATTGGTTGAAATTTCACCTCCGATTATGGCATCAGGTGTGAAACGCACAACCAAGTCAATTACCTTGGCATAAGTCAGAGAGTTGGTTTGCTCGGTTCTGGACAAGGTTATGTGAACGCGATTTTTATGGGGAACTATGAGTTCTCTGGTATCTTCAATTGTTAACACTCGTTTATTTATGTCCAAAATTTTCAACAGGTTGTTTAAGAAAGTGGTCTTACCTGTTGCGGTTGCACCCGAAACAAGAATATGATCTCCTCTTTTAATACTCAGGAGCAAACGTTCATACGGATCATCAGGTTCTTTAATGTCTTTTAACGGATTTATCTTGTGTAATTTTTCACCTTGTTTTAATCCGTAATCCCCAAGTCCGAAGCTTACATCTTCCGAGTGAATACGAATGGTCAATGAAATTCCGCCGGTCAAATCGTTGTTGTCATACATAACGTTTTTACCGCAAATTGCCGAAAAACGATGTTCTCCGGGAATTGTTGCATAGACAACAGGATTACCTTCAACAGGATCAAAAGGCAACTCATAGGTGTTTGCTATTATGTATAGCAAATCGGTCAGATATTCTTTGGTTAGTTTAGGATCAGGATACGACACCCATGGATGGGCCCTTTTTCCACGCAAGCGCAACCAAACCTCTCCGGCATGGTTTATGGCAAGTTCTTCTATTCCATCTTGTTCATACCACTGAGACAATGGTCTTAAAATTGATTCTAAAACAGTAAAACTCATGCGCTAACTCCTTAAAACAATGCCGGAATGCTGTCATCACCCGATTTTGATGTCTGCGAAGAACTCGGCGACTGTGTTATTGTCGTCCCTACGCCGCTCGGTGGAGGTGGTGGCGGAGGCGGTGTCGGTGACGACTTCTTTTTGTTTGCATTATCATCTATGAACGGAGTTGATTTAGCTTCTTCAGGCTCAATATTTTCTTCGTTGGCATCATATACTACGGCAGACTGAGAAACCCTTTTTCTTTCGTTTTCTTTAATCTCAGCTAAATTCTTTTTATCATCAATAAATACCGTCGGCTTTTCTAAATTAATATTCTCTTCTTCGTCACGTTCTATTGTTCTGAGCCACAAGTCGCTGTTCGGATAGATAATTATTCTGGTTCCTGCAGGAATATATGTAACAGCTTTAATATCCGTCTTATCGGCAAGAATTTCATCAAACAAGCTTTCCATATCATTAAGGAAATTTTCACGAGCATCGGTTGCAGCCTGTTGACGCGAAGTTTCAACCTCGCCGGCAGCATCTTCAGCTGATGCGATAAAGTATGATGAAGCAGATGTAAGCATTGTGGTAAGAACGGGCAAGCTATATTTTTTGAATAATTGCTTATCAACAAAACCCAACGCACCGGCTCGACCTTGAGCATCGGCAGTTTGACCGCTAAATACAAATATTGAACCATCCGGACGAATCAAACGTTCCCAAGTTATTTGAACTCTGGCTGATTCTGATGTTCCTTCGGATGCTGCAGTTATGGAACCGAATGCACCTATTAGTCTTGAACCGGCCGGAATAATCACATTACGTCCCTCTTCCGCATATACATTTCGCTCCACATACGCAGTAATCGGCGCCGGATTATTTGTATCAATAGCGCGTGCAATAACGGCCGGTATCGGTTTGTCGGAGAATATCATTTCGCTCATATCAACACGCCACGAGGAAATCGATTTGGCAATTCCTTGTTCCGACCAATCTTTTTGGTAGGCATCAAATGCTTCTTTTCTGATAGTTGAGCGAATTCTCCCCACTGAGATATTTTGACGACGTTCTTGCATTGCCGCTTCAAGTGCTGCCTGACGAACAGGATCATATCTTTCACCCGGACCATAACCTCCTCCGGGACCTAAATTCAATTTAGATTTATCTCCTATACCATATGCCTCACCATCACCAAAACTGCCTTGCGGAATGAATATTTCACTATCTTTCTGCTTACTTGGTGCTGCCACTTCTTCAGAAAATGAAGACTTAATCAAATTCTCATAACTTATTCCTTTAGATTTTGCTTCTTCATATTTCTTTTCTTCAACTCCGATTAATTCACCATCATCATTTACAATAAAGCCTTCATCCATTTTGTAGCCGACAATTTTTCCTTTTTTATTAACTACAGTATCATCAGACATAACATCGCCGAGATATTCTCCACCGGAAGTTAGCGCCACTCCGATTGAACGGAAATATTGAGAAGCGACTTGCTTAACACTTTGCAACACGCCATCAGATCCTGATTGAGATGAAGGAGTTTCATCATCTTTTATAACAATTTTATCGAGCCATCCCTCGCCGATACCGCCAATTATATTACCATTGGCATTTACAACCTCGCCTTTGTCGTTTAATACGCCGATAACTTCATTTTTGTCATTATGAACTCGTCCGTCTGCTCCAATCATCCCTAAAGGATTGCCATTAATATCATAAGCCATACCTTTTTTAATAAGCTTTCTTACAACTTTGCCCAATTTATCAATGATGTTACCGTTTTTATCAACGAGGCCTACAACGTTTCCTTTATCATCAACAATTTCGCCTTTTTCATTAACACGGCCTATTAAATTACCCTTTTCATCGTAGACTTTATTATCATCGCCTATATAATAAGCTTTTTTTGGGGCTGACGATTTTGAAACCACCTCTTTGGCAGCATCGCTTATTTTACCGATAACATTACCGTTTTCATCAACCAAATTGCCATCAGGCATAATCTTGCCGATTAAATTTCCATCTATATCGATGATATTGCCGTTTTCATCGACACGACCTATTATATTACCGTTTTCATCAACCAAATTACCATTTTCGTCAATATAACCTATTTTGTTACCGTTTGCATCATAAATAATCTTTTCCGAGGATTGACTTCCGTATTTTAATTTGCTTGTTAAGAAACCATAAAATTGCAAAGGAGTTGCTATAGCTATCAAATTGCCTTGTTGATTCAAGACTTCTCCTTTTGATGATAATTTCCCCACATTGTTTCCGGCATTATCAATAACATCACCGTTTAATTGAAGTTCACCTATAATAATCTTTTTTTCATTGCGAATGTTATAATCCCTGTTACCTCTTGCAACAACCTTTCCATCTTTAATCAAAAAACCTTTATCCAATCTTCCTAAGTTTTGATTGGAAAAACTTACAACTTCACCATCTTTATTTATATAACCTACGGCTTTATTTTCTTCATCATAAACATACGGATCATTCAAAGCATATCCGATTTGTTCATTGCCTTTGATAATATAACCGTCAAAATCAACTTTGCCTATATTGTTTTTTTGATTATCAATTACCGAACCGTCAGAAGCTATATAGCCTAATAATCTGCCGTCAAAATTAAAAGCCAATTTATACTCCATAACCATTCCTAAAGGCATGCCTATATTAGAATTTACATTACCATTGGCTTGCTGACTTCCGACAACGTTATTCTTTTTATTAATAATTTGACCTTTTATATTACCATAACCGATAATGTTTGACGCAAAATCTATTGCAGAATCGTCTTTTACCTTGCTTCCCAAAAAAGAATTATCAGCACCATAAAGTCTGTTTTTATAATTTATGCACCCTAAGAAACGACCATCAATATCATTGACTTTCCCTAAAGAATCAATGTATCCCGAAATTTGGCCGGTAAAGTTAATAACAGGACAGGCACTGACTTTGTAGCCGATTATGACTCCGTTATCATTTATTACGGCTCCGTTTGCCAACAATTTTCCCATATAAACATTTCGCGGATTAAAAACTCCTCCTTTACCGTTAAGCACACCGATAAATTCGCATTTTTCATCAACAACCACATCAAAACCTGATACAAAACCTGATACAAAACCGGAACCGTCAACAACAAGTCCTCTTTCCACAACTCTCCCGATTTCTGTTCCGAGAAGATTATTAACACGTCCTTCATAGTTAACATATCCCAGCAGATTTCCTTTGAAATCCAATGCAATTTTACGATAATCCGACACACCTAACTTCGGCATATAGTTCTGACCATCGAGAGTAATTGTCGTCACACTGTTGTCAGGCAAAATTTTAGCAACCGGCGAAAGAGATGAATTTAAAATTTCATTTTTTCCGCTTACATACCCCAAACTGTCACCAGCAGGTCCGACAGCATAAAAATTACATATTCCCTTTCCTGATAATTGTTTTTTGTCGTTAATCACATAATTTTGTGATATAATTTCACCAATTTTATTGCCTTGAATGTTGGCCACATATCCCTTCAATGATCTGTATCCGACCGGAATCCCCGTAGGGCCATAGAACATTTCCACATCTTGAGCAAATCCGCCTATACCGCCCGATTGCATAAACACAAAACCATATGGTGAAACAGACATCTTTTGCCCTTTATCGGCAAACGACGACGAAATTCCGCTAACACCCAAAAATTTGTTATTAACATCGTATATAATCTGCGGGCGCAAAACTTTACCGACAAGCTCTCCCGACAAATTATACGCATATTCACCGATAACATAGCCTATTGAAGTTCCGTTTA
Organism: Alphaproteobacteria bacterium; assembly: GCA_045615365.1. Lineage (GTDB taxonomy): Bacteria > Pseudomonadota > Alphaproteobacteria > RF32 > CAG-239 > CAZU01. The sequence goes on along the minus strand of JAZLEQ010000013.1, from coordinate 20,779 downwards.
ACGAAATTACGGATCCATCACTTACCGCATGACCAAATAAATCGCCGGCAAACCCATAAACCGGCCCTGTCATGCTGATACTCCCTAAAGATGCTCCTTCAACTCCGAACACAAGTCCTCGCGGGCCCACACTTCCAACCGGAGATGATGATCTTACAACATCACCATTAGGCTGCAAACGGCCAAAATAATGACCTACAGAATCGTTTACCGTTGCAGAAAACGAAACTTGTTTTCCGATTATATTATTTGAAATACCTAAAATATACCCATCAGCTCTGATTTTGCCCACAACCCTGTTTTTATTAACAACTTCTCCGTTGTAGCTGACAAATCCGATATATCCGCCTTTATCATCAAACGCATAACCTGAATTTACAATACTCCCGATAATTTCATCAGAGGCATTGTAAACATAGCCGTTTGCTTTAACTTTTCCGATAATATTAGAATCAAAATCAGTTACTTGACCGCCCGGAACAACACTTCCTATAAAATCACCACTTAGAGAAACAACCATTTTTGACGATATCAGGCGACCATCCAAAACATAGTCGCCACCAACACGTCGGTAAGCATAGCCATCGGGGGTAACCACACCTATTTGTTCACCCGAAAGGTTGGAATAATGACCGTCACCCGTAATTCTACCGGCTATCTTTCCGTCGTCGTCATAAACCAAACCGGGATACAAAATCTGACCGATAACCTCATAAACATCATTAACAACCAAACCTGTCGGCAAGGCTGTTCCCATAACCTGCCCCGACGGACTGCGAACAAGCCCGTCATTCCCGATTTTTCCCAAAAGTTTAGTATCATTTCCTACAGCAACACCTTGAGGAACAACACCTCCTATAATATTTCCTTCAGAATCAACAATCAAACTATCAGCAGTAACATTTCCTATAAGACGATTATCAAAGCTGACAACCTTACCATCAGGAATAACTTTTCCCAACGGCACTCCATTAAAGTTTATCGCCGTTATTTCTTGAGCGTATATTGTTTGGGGGCCAAACAACGCCGCAAAAAACAATCCTAACAATATCTTTTTTATCGTCTTCATTCCTACCATTTTTAATTCCTTTTGTTTTGAGCAACTTCGCCCAAAACATAACCAGCGACTTTTCTGTCAAGATCTATAAAAGAACCGTTACTTTTAATTTGCCCTATCTTGTTTCCTTTACTGTCAACAACAGAACCATCCGGGAAAACACGACCTTTATATTTACCATTATTGTCTAAAACAGATGATCCGATTTTAAACACTTTTCCCAAAATATTATTACCCGGATCAATAGCCAAACCGCCCGACAACAACTTTCCTATAATACTATCATCTTTACCGATAATTTTACCATCAAAATTTACATAACCCACAACTTTATCATCTTTTGAAATAACAATATCGCCGTATATTACTTCTCCAATGATTTTTCCGGAAATTCCCATAACATTTCCGTCAGACAAAATCCTTCCGACTTCGGTTCCGTTAAACCCTAAAACAATCCCGTTAGGAGCAACAACCCCTATAACATTACCTCCAAAATCAATAACAAAGCCTTGCGATAAAACATTCAAACTTTTATCCGACGACCCTCCGGGTAAAACCGCAGTTATAACTTCCCCCTTAAGATCTAAGACGTCACCGAAAGAATTCATCAAGCCTTTATAATTACCCATAATATCTATCATTGCGCCTTCGGGAATTATCTCCCCGATTATTTCATTATTCACATTTCTGATCTTTTTGTCATGCGTTGCCAACGCTGCTACATTTCCGTCAACTCCGATAACTTCTCCCGATTTAGTAGCATATCCGACATAAGAACCGTCATAACCTATCGCCGCGCCCTCCGAAACAACCGCTCCGGCATACTCACCGGAAGGTTTAAAATAGTCGCCCTTAGCATTAACCCTGCCTATTTTTTCGCCATATCTGTTAATTACATTTCCGCCGTCAATTGATAATCCGACTATTTTTCCGTTGATATCAACGACTTCTCCTTTAGGCAAAACACCACCATAAATGTTGTTATATGAAAACAAACCGCCGTTTTTAATTTTTCCTTGCGATATACCTTTGAAATCGTAGATATTTCCATCAACAAAAAGACGACCTATAACTTTTCCGAAAGAATTAACAACAGTTACCCCCGAAGGCATAGCTAAACCGATTATGTTGTTTTTTTCGTTCAACACCAAGTCTTTTGATGACAGAATCGCGTCTGATTGTCCGTATATTTTCACTTTTGCGTTATCATCAATCTTATTTATGAGCGAACCGTCAAAGGCATAAGCATATTTCTCACCGACTGCTTTGCCGATATATACTCCTTTTTTGCTAAATACCTCACCGAAAATACCGACACACCCAATCGGTTGGCCGCTTGCATCAACAACTAGATTATTGTCATTAATTCTGCCAAGCAATTTCCCGTTAACATCAGTAGCAGCTCCGCTTCTTTGAATGGCTCCGACAAAATTGCCTTTTTCATTTAAAACGCTACCGTCGGGATTCACACAACCGACATAGCGATTGTTAAAATCCTTGACAATACCGAAACTGTCTGCAACTCCAAGCAAACCGCAATTTCTATCAAACACTTTACCGACTTTGAGAACTTCACCGACATAATCTCCGTTTGCACTCAAAACAACTCCATCCGGAGTAATGCGATAATTTGTTTCATCATTATCTTTTTTTACCTTGCCGTCTTTATCCAAATATCCCAAATTATTACAACCATACCCCACAACCATTCCGGCTCTGACCATTTTTGCAACAACATTAGCACCCGAAACATCTTTTACCAAACCATCAGGCAACACTCTTCCGACAACTTGCTTACTTGAATTTTCCACACTTCCGTCATTTTGAACCACTCCCAAAACCGTTCCTTGCGGAGTTATCGGAATCGCATCAAAAGACAACACATATCCGGAAATATTTTCCTGCAATGAATGAAATACACCATTTTCATCAATATACCCTATAACTTCACCATCGGCATTCACAACCGAACCATCTGCAAGAGTAACACCTAAAACTTTGCCTTCTTTATCCAAAACAACTCTTCCCGGACTCGTAACCGCTCCTATTATTTTGCCGTCAACACCAACAACTGTGCCATCTGCAAGAACTTTTCCTATTACTCGACCTTGAGCATCGACCACGGTTCCGTCCGGCAAAACCCTTCCTATTACCCGTCCGTCCTTGTCATGAACGAATCCTGTATCAACCGCCTTACCAATTATTTTTCCGTTAAGGTCAACAACTGTTCCGTCAGGAAGGTGTTTCCCTATAATATTACCGTCCAAATCAACAACCGAACCGTCAGCATTAACATAACCTATAAGGTTTCCGAAATCATCATACACGGCTTTACGATTTTCGGCCACACCCAAGACATTTCCGTCTTTATCTATTATCAAACCGTTTTTGTCGGTTTTCCCAATTAAATTTCCATTACTGTCATAAACAAACCCGTCTTCATCAATAATACCTATAACTTTTCCGTCCGGCCCGATAGCGTGGCGTGTTGCTTTAATTTCTTTTTTCTTGACTGAGGCTGCCGAAGCATCCGCGGTTTCGCAGTAACTACAATCTTCTTTTTTTACTGCGCTTCCCCCAACCGAAACTTTTTCCGCTTTAACACTATCGCTACCTAAGTTTAATTCATGCCAAGAAACTATGAAATTGTTTTGAACATTTCCGGCAACCACAGGAACCCACTGCATGGTAACATGACAAGTTTCGTTTCCGTTCAAAGTTTTGCCGGAACAGTTATCAGAAAAAGTAAATCCCGCAGACGGAGGATCTGCCAACTCCACCGAAACGATTTTTATAGAAGATTTTCCGTTTGTGCCAACAGTAAGAACATTTTTTGCATCCGTTCCCAAGACCACTTCTCCCATAGGAATTGGATCAGGCGTCATAGTAATGGGTATTTCGTTTTCAACCGTAGAAAACTCAATACTTTGATCCGTGCTTATGGCGGGAGTTTCTCCAAAAACATCATCATTACCGACAAATTCAGGCTCCTTATATTGTTCTACGGACGACCCGCTGTTGAGCAAAAGGATAAGCCCAAAAACAAAAACAATCAAAGAGGAAAGACCAATCATCAAAATGATATTATTGGTCTTTTTGACATATTTTTCAGATTGCGTTAACGGATCTTGACTCATTTTTCGCTACTGTGTCCTCACTACACTGCAAAATACTCCATTTTCTCCGAGTTTACTGCAAATACTATCTCCCTCTTTAAGATTTTTAACAGGACCAACTCGCAAATGGAAGAGCTCTTTTCCGTTACCATCAGCAGGCGCATCAACCGAATAATATGGCGTAAATCCGCTAAGTTCATCATATTCCGATGACAAGCGCCCCCACAATGTTTCTAAACCGGAAACATTACTGTCCGCGCCAAGTTCTATTGATATACTGGAATTATCAGCACCTTTAAAACCGGAACCGTATGTATAACCGGACATTTGTGAAAATTGCTCATTATTCATTGAATTTCCGCCACCGATTTTTTGCATCTTACTGTAGTCAAAACTATCTGCTATATTGCGACCGTTTTGTTGATATCCCGAACCGCCATATGTATATTCGGGGACTATAATCTGACTTTGTCCTTGCTGAATATCAAGCTGACCTGATACACTCGGATTATCTTGGAAGTAATTTATTGATCCCATGTCTCCCGCACCTGTTTTATTGTCGGGAATTTTTGGAGCAACATCCCATTTAGGAGGCAGATAATCTTCCGAGTTAATGGCATATTCCAACCCCTTATCGTCGGAACGACGCATTTTAATACATATTATTCTTTTGCCGTTACGCAAAACCATATCGCCTATACCTTCAACAATTATCAAGCGATTATCAGGGCCCTTGGTGCGAAAACCGACGGGAACCTCAACTCTTTCCACAATCATACTGACAACAGGACGCTGTGTCATGGTTAATGCCTTTTCGCCAAGATCTATATATGTAAAAATACTATCGCGCCAAACCCTTTCCGGAGCAATAACAACATCATCAGGGTTAGGAACATAAACCTCCAAATCAAATCTGAATTCTTCCGGATTTACCGGTATTGATTTTATCCAATCAGAGAATTGGTTGCGCTTTGTATAGGTTGAAAGCTTCCCTCCATTACTTCCCGTCGCTCTGCCACTACCGGAAAAAGCTGTCTCCGAGCTGCTTTTTGAAGGATTATATGCATCAACAACGTCAATATCAATAATTGCATTTGTCAAACGCTCCGTGTTAACCCCTTCCGACTTAACATAAAAAACATAGCGATTGCCGGAACGGCCAAAAACTATAACGTTTGTATCAACCCCAACATTAGCACCTTTACGAGGATATAAAAACAAAGTGTTAGGACCGGATATTTGCCCATCAAAAGTTGCTGCATCACCTATAAAAATATCTTCTATCAATTCCCAATCCGGAAAATTAAGCATTGTAATCATTCCTTCACGAACCCTTATCGGCAAAACAAGATCCGGCGACCAATAGTAACGGGAATATGCCGGCTTAGACTGACCCTCTCCTAAATTTTGCATCGGGTCAAGCCATGCTGCCTGTGTCATTCCCAAAGAATTAAATCCAGCGTATCCCATATTCATAGGGGTATACATTCCCTGTGCCTGTTCAGCACTTGCATCCATCATCTGTTGGTTGACCTGAGCCTTTCCGCCTCCCACAAAAGAAAAAAGACTTACAACAAAAACAAACAAAATATTTTTAATTATCTTTCTCACTTCAATTTACTCCACTTTGTTGCGGCTCAAAGCATATTTACCGACAGTAAAACCGACAGGATTCTTCAACCTGTCACCATATTTAACAGTCTTACGTTTATAACCGACACTAAGAGATGCCGTCCAATAACTGACTTCCGGTTTAGCAGAATCGGGATACATATCTTGCGCTTCATACTCAACTTGCCAAACCCCTTCAACAACCTCATTCACAGACAAAATTTTAATATCGCGATTTATTCCCTTGTTTTTTATCACATCAATAGCTTTTTTTGCAACCTTATCAACAAAATCCTGATACACTTTATTGGTTGACATTTCCTGAATAGGACCTCCAGGCATCCAACGAGCCTGCATTTCATCCAAATCCTGAGTGAAGGACGAGCGCAGCAAGACATATTCACGAACAAAAACTTCGGTTATAGCCTTACGATTACGCAACTCATTAGTTATAGGCTGAATATTATAAACTTGCTCCGACTTGTTTTGAAAACTAAGCAAAAACGGCTCAACCCTATACAACGGCAAAACCTGAAAAATCGCCAACACCAAAATAACATTACAACACAAACTCAAAGCCGTGATAATAGCAAACGATCTGGCTGTCCACAAATAGCGCTTTTCTGCAACATTAGCCACAAAGACATCTTTGTTATCAGCCTTTGCTCGCGCATTTCTGGCTACAGACATGCGGTCTTCCAAAAGCTTTGAACGCGGAACATTTTGCCCTATTTCACCAACCATATCAAACCCTTTTAACTAAATTGTAGCAACAAACCAATCAGGTAATGTTTTCGGGAGTTCAATTTCCATGCAGGCGCAAGGAGACAACTTAAGCTCATCAATACCGGTTCCGATACCGACAGGTTCGGGCTCATAATACGAACCATAACAACCGGATAAAACTATTATAGCTAACAAAATCAATACTTTAAAATGAAATTTCATAAATATTTTCCTTATAACATTTTAAATACAACTACACTTATGTTATAAGCTATAACATTTTATTTTAAATGTCTAACAGGTTAAATATACTTATTAACAAATTAGAATATTTCCACTTCTGTTTGTGAATAGCGAGTAACTGTAAAGCCCAACGGATTTGCCAAGCGAGAAAAGATAAATGCTCGTTCCGGAATAAAAGACGCAACCAATGATGCAGTCCAATACCTTACTTTAACCGAACTCCCTCCTTTTTCGGTCATTCCTTTATCCATATCATATGTTTTGAAATCAATTTTCCAAACAGAAGATTTTGCTCCGCCTTGGCGACCTATGCTTATAATTTCAACTTCTCTCATCATTTCGTCGGAAAAAATATTTTCCCATACGGAAGATATCCCGCGTCCGAAAGCATTAAAAACTGTCGGTGATGACAAAAAGTTAACCATACCTCCGCTCATCCACCTGCTGCGCATTTCCACTTGGTCGTTTATAATGGTGTTTCTTAATATGACATACTGACGAATATGCATCTGCAACAATTTTTCCTTAGACACCATATCTTGCAAAATTGCCTCATTTCTTACAATTTCTTTAGATGTGTTTTGATTTATAAGCAAAAACGGTTCTACATTAACCATCGGAGCCAAGCGGAATAAAGAAAGTGACGCTGCAACCATAAAACCTACCGAAACCACCGCCGTTACAATAAACAACCGCGATATCCATAAATAATATAACTGACGAAAAGAGCTGTGTTCCTCCTCAAGCTTGTCAATATACTTGTATTCGGAAGTTGTTTCTATCATCAATCGGCGGTTGCCGTCATTGTTTTGATTAATATTCATAAAACACTCTCTTTTTTATTAAAAATTAGCACAATAAGGAATCAAATCTTCGTTTTGCTCAGCTTCCTTTTCCTTTAAGCTTTTTTTATATTCACGAATAACTGCTTTATCCGTTTTTTTCTTTCTTAATTCCGATTTAAAGCTTTTATTTTCAGCATCGGCCATAGATATTTTCATAACGGCATCAGAATCGGCATCAAGATAATCAAGCAGTCGTTCAAGTTTTTCACTTGCTTCTTTTACAACCTCATTTTCTTTTTTATCAACGTCAGCTATTTTTTCTTCGGCTTGTTTCATCATATCTTTTTTTATTTCTTTAAGTTTTTCAACAACCAAGTTATAGTCTTCCTCTTTTGCCAAATCAAGAGATTCCGATGGCGAAAAACCATATTCGCCCAACTGTTCATACAGTTGTTTTTTCAATTCTTCATATTCATTTTTTACGGTTTCAAATTGTTTTTTCATGTTAGCTTCATATTCACTGAATTCCAAAAAAGAACTGATGATGTTTTTGTTGAACATGGGATAACTTGCAATGGCATATTCATTTTTTTCTTTATCCTTAAAGTCCTTGTTATCATCGTCTTCAGCCAATGTTTTATACATTTTGAAAGCATAATCTTTGAAGAAAAGATTATTATCGGCATCGGAATCCAAAAGCATTCCCAGTTCACTATGCTTACATCCGACTTTTGTTTCTACGGTTCCTTCAGATGTTTTTATTTTTGAATTAAATAGAGTGCTGGTTATTTTTTTATCTTTTAATAATAGCTTTGTGCATTTGGGTAAATTTTTACCGGTTCCGTCAGATAACAAATATTTTTCTTCCGTATGAACTCTATCCAAAAGATAATTCGTTCCGTCAACAATGCATGGAAATACTCCGCCTCTGGCAAATGTTTCGTTTTCACATCCTATAGACAATGCTTTTGATAAATCGTATTTACGTTCAATAAAAGTATTGTCTTTCAGCATGTGTTTCCATACCGTGGGAATATTTCCGCCATAACTTAAGAAGTCAATTGCGCTTATATTTTTGTTTTTAATTTTTCCTTCAACTTGCGGTTTTGCCACCACAAAGTCATCTGCATCGAAGTGGAATATTTCTCTGACATCAGGCGAATAAAATACATAAGAAGCAAATGGTGCTTTAAAGTCTCTCTTTTTTGGAGCAGCCCCAACAAAAAGCCCTTCTGTTTCCGCTTGATCGTTAACATTTTTAAGATCACCGAACACCAGCGCACCCGAAGAATTTGACAATTTTGATGAAACCAGCAAATTCTTTTCTATTACGGTTGTTGTGGCAGTTTCGCCGTTTTCGTTGACACTTTCTTCCTGTTTTTCTTTTTCTTCATAGCGGGTTGAAACCAATATTCTCAAGCTTTTTAAGTTTGAGAGCATGGAATTGTGAATTTCAACAGCTTTTTTGTAACCTGACGGCGTGTATAGTTCATCGCCTAAGGCCAATATATCTTCCAATGTGTCATCAACCAAGCTGTCAATTTTATTGTTTAGAGCATCTATGGCATTTGTTGCCGCCGACTTACACCCCAAAACATTAATATCTTCTTTTTCTTTTTTGTTAGCGATAAAAGATTGGATATTATTTTCCGCTCCTGCAATTGAATTTGTCGTCAGGGTGTTTATAAGAGTGACGACACTTTCCAATCCGGCTTGCAAATCAGGAGTATATCCGGCTTGTTGAGTGTGGGAACCATCAATTATTTTGGCGATATTATCTTTTATGGTTGCAAGATCTTTTTCTAAACCTTTTCTTTTGTCCTTAAGTTCTTTATTTTTCGCTTTCAAATCTTTTACTTTAACTTCGTCCACATTTTCTTTATTTTGCGAATCAGCTTCAGCTGATGTTTCTTCAGGCGACATAAATGTAACCTTTATATCTTCAAAGATTTCACCGGGTTCAGGAAATTTAACCGGACCGGTCATTATTTTCTTCAAAAACGCAAGTCCTTTGTTTTCCCCCGAACTTCTGATATCTTCAATTTTTTGTTTGTTTTCTTTGATTTCTTTTTCTACTGCATCAATTTCTGCTATTACACTGCTGTTTTGCGCTTTCAACGAATTAATTTGATTAATTCTTGCTAAACGAGCATTTTCTTTGGCTTGGGTATGAGCATTAAGACCGCCCAACAATGTTTCTCCCAAATCGCTCAGTTTTTTCATAATTTCAACCTGATTTGCAGCCTCGTATAAACTATACGAACCTCCGGTAACAACAGCATAAACCAAACGCATTGTATCAAGATTAGTATAGCGCTTCAGATAAAATTTAATATTATCGTATTTCTGCTCCAAATAATTCTCATACAATCTTTTGCTGTCGGTCCAAACATATCGTTTACCATTGTGCATTCCCCACTGTTCGGGATTATTAACAATCATATGAGCGGCTTGAGCACCAATATCCCATGCCATTAACGTCGTTTGTCTGGAATCTTGTGCAACCTCTTCTTCTTTTGAAGCAGCAACACCGACATCTTCATTTTCGACAAATTTTGAGGCTTTTGATGCATCAGGATCATCACTTAGTTCGCTTTTTTCTTCATCAGAATATGATATCGTGCCTATCTCTTCATTATCAACGATTGATGTTTTGGCGGATTTTCCTACCGTATATATATTATACGCCCATCCGGATATGCCTTTGCGAATATCATGCATGTGAGCGTTTTCTTTCATATCACCTCCCGACCATGCAACTTCCGGATTGGTGAAAAACCTTGACATATAACGGATACCACACTTATCTGCCTCAATAAGGGCTTGCAAAATTTTCTTGTAGCGCTCCTCTTCTTTTTCAGCTTCCAAAGCTTTGGAACGATATTCCGGAAGACTGTTCTGCAAATTGTGCACATTCATAGCCTTGTCCACATAGGGAGTAACATCATTAATCGCATTTACAGCCAAGAGCTTATCTTTTTTTTCTGCTATCGGGTGAACTTCCGAAGTGTCGTCGGCAAGATTAAAATTAAGAGGGGCTCCCACTATACTGCTTTTAACGGAATCAGCCTTTTCCGAGAGTTTATTTTTCAAGCTCGATGCGCTCGAAGCAACCGACGTTGCTTTTTCCGATAATTTATTCTCAAAATCGAACAATGCAAATCCGTTAACAATAACCTCGCGATAACCTCCTTTTCCGATTAGTGAAGAATCGTTTAACAACATTGCCGATTTGGATGATTTATGTTTTTTATTATCAACCTCCGTCGCTTCTTGGAATTGAATATCGTTTAAGGTTTGCAATGCAACCAATCTGGCTTTCAGAGCAACAACATTTTCCCACAAACGAACTATATCATCAAGAGTTTTCAGTGCGTCACCATAAGCATATAAAATTTCATTAAGACCGCCATCAAGAGAGGGGTGTTTGCAATCGGCTCCGCTTCCTTCTCCGCTGCATTGTCTAACTTTTTCAATTTCGGTATCAAAGTTTAATATTTTTCTTTCTATTGTATTGATTGCAACTTTCATTGCCACAAGATTTTCTTTGATAAATTTCTTTCTGGCAGCAATTTTGGCATTTACATTTTTTGCCTGTTTGTTTCTGACGGTTGTAAAAAAGTATTTATATTTTTCGCTGATGTCTTTAACATCCACTTTAGATATGGCTTTACCGCAGAAAGTATATTTTCCCTGTCCCGGTGCTCCATCTACTTTTTCGGTCGGTTTATCAAATTGGTAAAGCGTTGATAAAGCCTGAGCCAAACCGGATTTTGCCGTTTCTTCAACCGTGTCGTATAAGGTTTTAAGAGAGCCTGCCGTAGTTGTAATTTGCGTGTTTATCGCGATGATATTCGTAAAGCTTGTGGCCGGAGCAAAGGGAATAGGATAATATGCAAGATTTGCCGGACTGATAGCTTGCACCGAAAATACAAAACCGAAAAGTAAAAACAATGTTCCTATTATTATTTTTTTCATGGCTTCTACTCCATTCCCGAACTGTTATTTGCCGAATTTGAAGAGCTTGTTTCTTCTTCATAATCGTCAACCTGTTTCACTTCATAATTGCAGATATCAATATTAATAACCGACTTATCTTCAGATTCTTCGAATGAACGCGCATCCAACTCTTTGTCGATCTGAGATTTAAGATCTTTTAATTCCATTATTAAGAAGTTTCTTATAAGATCAATTTGTGTTATGGTCTGATCGATTGCAACCTGAACAACCTCGCTTTTTCCGCTTTGTCCGTCTTGCACGATTTCCATATTTTCTGCCTTACTGCGATTGTCACTGCCGGAATTCAAATTTGTTGAAGCATCATTTATTGACGATAGTGCGTTTTTCTTTACTTCTTTCTTGGCTTTTTTTCTTTTCTTTTCTATATCGTCCACTGTTCTTTTTTGGCCTTTTTTAAAGAAAAATGTTTCATTTTCTTTATCAGCCTGATCGGTTAAACTTCCTTTAGCCTCTTCACTTGCTTTTTTATCTATTACATTACCGGCGATTCCCTCCATTATACTTGCCAATTCTATGCCAAGCTCTACTATCAGTTCTGCTTGCGTAGCAATTTCGTCTTCATATTTGGATTTTACCGAATCTATTTCCGCAGCAGCAACCTCATGAACCGTTGTAATTTCCTCTTGGTATGATATGGCTTCATTTTCCATTTCGGCTATAAGTTCATCATAATTGTCGGAAGACATATTTTCATCATTTGCACTTTTGGTTGCATTGTTGGTCTGAGATTGTTGTTCTGCCAACATAGCTTCTTGCATTTCAATGGTAGCCAACCTGTTTCTTTGAGCTATGGCTATTTTCTCATTTAACAGAGCGACTTCCAAACTTTCATTATCTTTTATTTCGCTTATTTTTCGTTCCATCTCACTTTTTAAGCTCAATTTCTCTTTTTCGGCAGCGGCAATCTCTATACTTTTTTGAGTTGCTTTATATTCCGGCGATGACTTTGCTTTTTGAGCAAATGATCTGGCTTGTCCTGCCTTATCTTCAAACCATTTTATTCCCTTTTTTGCCTGTTTAAGACCATTGCCTATGGTGGTTACAAATTGAGACCCTCTGATAGTTTCAATCATTCGTTCAAAACGCGATTTTCCCTCCTGAACCGTTGCGCTGATTTTATTTGAAACTTTAGCAATATCCGTATTGAAAGGATCAACCAACAAGGCTTGAGCATTTGTTGCCACACAAAGCACAATAAGCAAAACAAAAAAACTCTTAACAACAAGACATTTATTCATTGTTACCTCCCGCATTTTTGCCGGACAATTCTTCACAACTTGCTATTTCGTCACTTATTATGCTGTATGTTTTATTATTCATATCATCAATTTTTTGCAAAGATTCCATAGCCAGAATAGATGCTTCAAAAGAATTGATAATATTCATTCTTCTGGCCAACCTTAATATTCTCGGAGTGATTACTTTTTTAAGAAATTTCATTTCGTTTTCGGTGTTAACATTAAATTCATCTTTTTCGTTTTCTTTTTCAATATACGCCGAAATCTTTACGGATTGAGCATAAAGCTTTGCTGAATATTCAGAAAAAATGTTATATTTGGCAAGTTGTGCCTCGGTAATTCGGTCTTCTCCGGGTTTAATTTTTTTAATTATCAAACAACGATAATAATCGTTATTTTCAAGTTTTTTATTATCAATCGGCATAGAAAAAGCTTCTTGCGGATCGCCATATATTTTGGCGATTGCCGTAGTCTGCAATGAAATAAATATTACCAAAGCCAAAAATATTTTACTTTTCATCATTTATCCTTTCTGCAGATATTGCTTTTGCATAGCTGACTTGTTTGAGCGGCACTACATCGCTTTCGGTTACTTTTTTAACATCGCTTACAACTTGGTTTGTTGGTGCTCCGATAGATTTTTCTGCTGAAATATGCCGCGATATTTTAACAACATCGCTTACTTGATTGATATTTTTTGCCGATTTTGCGGCTTCTTGTGAAATCTTTTGCTTTTCTTTAAGAGAAACAGTCCTTGCTTTCGCGACAGCTTCATCTTCTTTTATGGAATCTGTTGCCGTTTTTACTTCTTTTGAGCTTACTTTTTTCGGCGAATCGCCAAAATCATCCGCAGAATCAGAGCTGTCCATTTTTTTATGTTCAAGCGCGGCCTTTTCTTTCATTATTTGCAAATATTCTTTCTCTGTGTCTCTTTCTATGAACCCATCCGAAGAAACCTCCTCATTCGTTATAATGTTTCCTATAGCGCCGGTCAATTGTTCTTCATAGCTGTTTTGAGAATTTTCTTCGCCATCATAATCTTTTTCCGACATATCCGTATAAGTTGAATTTTCGCCTTCTTCAGAAGAATCAGCTTCTTGATTTAGAAACTGCTTACCTTCATCAATAACTTCTTTCATAGTGTCAACTTCTTCTTGAAATTCTTTTAATTTTTGTTTTGCATCGTTCAGACCAGATTCTACTTTACTGCTGATTTCGTTGTATTTATCAAGGGTGTCTTTTGCCAAGGCTTCAGCATCTTCTTTAGCTTTTTTAACAACTGCTACCCCTTCTTCAATATCTTCTTTGTATTGTTGAGCCACTTCTGCCATTTCTTTTACTTTATCTACTTCACCGGATATTTTTTTCAGGTTTTCAATACTTTCAATACCGGCAAACCCTTCTTGAAGACCTATGAGTTTTTCAGTATATATATTTGCAGCCGTTGATATGTCTGCCAATATGTCCATAACTGCCCAGCCGGATTTCGGTGAGAGTAGAATAAAAGCCATCATCAACATATGTTTTAATATCTTACTCATAACATTGCTCCCTTAATTCGGCGGTCCTGCCAATGAGGTATCAGAGGCATCAACTTCTATTGAGGAAACTACGTTTGACAGGATATATTCTATGGAATTTATTATGGCATCAGATCCCTTTAGAAGGTTGATACCCACCAATGTTTTAGTATTATCAACCGCAATATTGTTGGTATAGCGAATAACAGTCAAAATATCTTTTCCGATTGTAGCGCAACCGGGAGCCGTTATATCAACACAAGTAGTTTTGTTTAATTCATCTTCTTGTTTACTTGTTTCAACCAGTTTGCCCAAAGCCATTTCCAAAAATGCGCTTTGATATTCATCGATTATTATATTTTTTTCTTCACTATAATCGTTAAACATTTCCAGATGACTTGCATTTGTTATATAGTCATAAGCCAAACGCTTTATGCAGTCATCCCCAATATTTGAATTTTCGGTGGTGAGGCCGCAACGCATGGATATTGTCGGAGAAATAACAAAGTCTCCGCTCCGGTTTGTTCCGCCGATAGCTCCGTCTTCGGCTTTGCTCATATTAGGACATAGCAATACCAATGCAAGCAAGGCGCATAATTTAATAGTAAATATTTTTTTTCTGCTCTTTTGCATCATCTGCTGTTCCCATGTTAATATATACCCATTTGTTCGGCATAATTTTCAAAAATTTTATTCACAACCCTGCGAGCTTGCATGCTTTGCATTACGGCAAATTGTCTGTTTAACTCATAATATGCTTCTCTGTTTTTTTGCCATTCATTATCAATATCATCATTAAAAGTCGATGATATATGGTCTATTTTATTTTTTTTGAAATAGACACTTTCATTTTGAATTTTCATTGCCTCCAAAAATCCTGCCGCATAATATTCCGCTTTACCGTTCAATATATTTCTTTCGGCAACATCTCTCTTAGCCAAAGTAAAATCTTCATTTACCTCTCCATCTTCACCTTGTGAGGAAAGTTGTTTTTTATGTTCCATAATACATTTTTTGAAAGCCCCGTTTTTGATGCTTTCTTCATAACCTAAATCGCACAACATTGACATTTGCGAAGGCAATACAAGCATGTTATTTTCGGTCTGATTAGTCTTAATTTCAGCCTTGGCAAAACCGAAAGTGTAACTTTCGCCGACAAAACCATAACCGAATGAAGTCTTTGCAGATGATTTCTTTTGCAATGATTGTTTTTGCTCAGAACTGATAGTTTTACCACCGGAATCTTTTTTTATTGTTTTTTCGTTTGTCGATATTTTTTCTGCTGCAGGCACTACTTTTGAAACAGTAGGTTCAACTTTAGTCGTCTTTACATCTGCCGCAAATGCTTTTCGTGTAATTTTTTGAGGGATACTAACATTAGCAGCAGCTTCTTTTTCGCTTATCTTTTCTTGACGAACTTTGTTTTGAGCTTCTTTTTCCGCAGTTTTTTTCGCAACATCTTTTTTCTCGTTTGCCTTTGTTGTTTTGGCGTCAGGCTCAATACCGGTTGTTTTATCTTTTTCGGTGTTTGCAACCATAGCAAATGCTTTTCTGGCAGTTTTTATATCATCTTGTTTTAATATCGGTTCAGCTTCTTTGTTTGCAGTTTTTCCGGAAAATCTGACTGCAGAAATTTCATCTTTAACAATTCCTATATTTCCTTCCTCAGGTGCAACAACTTTAACCGCCCCTTTTGCGCCCATTCCTTCCTCAGGCGCAACAACTTTAACCGCCTCACCAAAATTTTCGCTTACCTCTTTCATGGCATTTTTGTCTTGAACATCAGAATTCTTAGCTTCTTTATCTTCAGCATCTTTTGCTTCTGAAAACTCTTTGCGTCCTTTAGGCCCCGTTTCAGTTTCAATATCTTGAAGCTCATCTAAAGATGATGTTTCTTTATTATCACCATCTTTTCCTAAAATATTATCGGTTTTATCTTTCAGATCACCAATGCCTTCTTCAAGCTTTTCTTTACCTTCTTCAATCTTGTCTTTTGCATCTTCTACAAACTCTTTGCCTTCTTCAATCTTGTCTTTTGCATCTTCTACAAACTGCTTACCTTCTTCAATTTTGTCTTTAACCTGCTTCTTATACTTATCAAACTCTGCCTTTCTTTTATCATACTCTGCCTTAGCTTCCTCATATTTCGCCATAAGGGCATCTTTTTTGGCTTTCAGAGCTTTGCCTTTTTCCAACAAATCCGACAATCCGGATTTTAACGACCCCATTTTCACGAGCTTTTCGGCTTCGGTTTTAGCTTTTCCGATAGATGTTTCAACATTTGACACCAAAGTGCTTACTTCGGCAACCGCCTGCCCGACTGCAGTCGGTTCAAAGCTGAGCACTAGTGCACTTCCGTTTTTGGGCGCTATTATTAAGACAAAAAGTATTGCAAGCACATATCTTTTCATTTTCAGCTCTCCTTAAAAGCCCTCTTTTTTTAATAATACCACAAAATTAACCGACCTCAAACATATAAAACCGAATTTGCTAAATATTTAAATATTTTGTAACAAAGTTGTCTTCACCATATTCTTTTATAAGCTGTTCAACGAGCAACACGTTTTTACGTCCTGAATTATACAACTTCAGGTATGGCCCCAACCCTCTCAAATCTACATCCAAAATAACCGATTCACCGGTTGCCGGACGAGATAACAAAATTGCATAGGGAAAATCGCGATAAGAACGTCCAAACACAAAATCTGTTTCAGCATCAGTCAAATTCCAGTTTGCATAATCTTCCGGTCTGGCTTGCGGGTTACGGAAAAAGATAACCGTTTGACACTGACCGCGAATAACTTCACCAACCCCCAAAGAGTCAATGATATTCGGCTGTTGAAACGCACATAAATATGCTTGGCGTTTTTTACGACCTTCTTGCAAACCAATAATAAAGTAGTCTTTAAACATCGGATGTTTTAACATCGGCGCCGTTTCGTCTATCATAATCAAAGACGGCACACCGGTTTCGCCTGTTTCGGATTGAATACGATGCATAATATAGCTGATTACTGCCGGAGCAAGCACTTCATCCTCAAAAATATGAGTAAAGTCAAAGGACATAAAACGTTGCGATTTAAGATCGAGGCTGTCATTTTCGGCATTAAAAATTCCGCCATATTGATCCGGATTAATCCACTTATAAAGTTCTCTGCGCATATTTCCCGTGGGAGAAAAACAGCTTTTATATAAATTTTTCATAATGCGTTCGTCAGGACGCAAATAATCGAAAGCAGTTGTAACCGCACGAGCAATTTCTTTTTCGGATATAGCGTCATCAACCATGGTTATGGCACGCAACCATCTTCTTAAGAAAGCGCGGTTGTTAGGATTGTTAGTGCAATCAAACGGATTTAACGAAACATTTTTTTCATCACCTTCAAAACCGACATAGGCACCTTTAACGGCACGAGTGAAAATTTCAGCACCTCGGTGGCGGTCAAAGAAGAAAACTTTAAGATCGCCATGACGCATTGCCTGTCCGGCCAAGAAAGTGAACAATGTTGTTTTACCTTGACCGGTAGGACCGATAATACAACAGTGAGCAACCGCAGATTCTTCGCTGGAAACATGGAATTGAAAACGATATGCAGAACCGGAAGTTGTCCTGAAGATGGAAATAGCTCCTTGTCCCCAGTCAGACTTACTAAAACCTTCCGAAGGTTTATTAAACGACACCGCGGCCGCAACAACTCTCGACAAATAACGATATGTTCTGGGTAAAACATCATATGTGGGGAACTGGTTAAAAAATGTTGCCTGCGCAACCCAACCTTCTCTCACAGGTGTCACACTGAACAAGCGGCAAATTCTTTGAACTTCACCTTCGGCAAAATCAAGCTCTTCTTTAGTTTCTCCTCGCAATAAAATGGCCATTGCATATTCTGTCAAAGATTGGTGATTAGCATCACTATCTTCAATAGCAGATAAAACTTCGCCATATTGCGAAATAACATCACCGGAAAAACTCGTGATGCTTGCCATTTTTTGTTGTTGCATGAGCAAAGCGCGTGCCTGCGGCTTAAACACGGGACGGATATTGTGCAACAATATAAGCTCACAATCAATCGCCAACAATGAAGCCACCATAGATTCATCCATATAATCGCCGGAAGAACGAATTCCCATTACAATTTCAAGTTTTTCTTTATCGCCGGAAAAGAATTTGATTAACCCCTCCTCACCGGTAAAATGAATATGATCTGCCGTCAGAAGCTGATTAAGACTAACGCCTTCCGCACCTCTCACTTTTGGTTCGGGACGAGATATCGGCGAACACAATTTAGTATATACCGAAAACGGACTTTCAGATGCGGGAACACCTTCTTTTTCCACCAACGGCTTAACACCATAATCATTGAGCGTTGCAACAATGGACTGCGATGCATAGTTTAAGTCTTTAAGGTTGTCATCGCGATCAGCAACGGAAAGGATAACATAATGAGTATTAGTAAAAACCCTATCAACGCTTGACTGCCAAATATCCGAAACCGTAGCAAGTAAATCATTGTTAAAATTACCGATATTTTCCTCCAGCGGAACTCTTTCTCTCACCGTGATAATACGACAAACAACCTGCAAATCAGACATGCCGTCAATCCACGATTTTCTAGCCTCAAACATCGCTTCAACTTTGGCAGAATCGGCAAATGACAAATCCACACCGTCAATCTTAAAAACACGAGCCAACGATCCGTTATAGCAACGAATCGTCATTCCGTCGGACAACAGTTTATCAAACGGCATAAAATCGACAACTCTTGATTCTCGCGGATGAGGTAAAACCATGTGACCGAATTTTGTAGCCCAAAACCCGGCAAATGCCGCAGCCGACACAAAGCCGATTACAGCAACCAAAACTTCAAAACTTGATAACCCTTCAGTGAAGGCCTTAAATATGTCAAAATCAGGGTGCAAATTTATTCCCCTTTACTTTATATAGATTTTCGGTTTTTTTGGCGGTTACACCAAAAGCTTGTATCATGGTAGAAATATGAGGCTCTTTAGTTCCCAGAAAAATACTAAACACATGGCCGGCAACAAGCGACCCCATAAACCAAATCGGGTTGACGCTAAAAACCCCCATAAACATAAACATCATCGGAAACTGCAATCCAAGATTAAGCAAAACAGGCAAAAACGGCCCCCATAAGATTTTAGGAGGATTTGCAACTGCCTTTAATATTATCTCGCGCATATTGATTCACCCGATATTATGTTTGTGCCTATAATATGATAAAACATCCGTTTTTTTTTGCAATAAGACAAGCATTTTTATCCTACATATCTTAAATATAAAAAAACAGAGGCATACCTTCTGTTCTGATTATACCTCTGTTTTATGAATAATGTGTTAATAACAACTTGTTTAGTTTGCACCTAATTTAGTTCTGCGTGAGACAGGTCCCGAGATGCCGCTTTCTTGATTTTGATTTTCTTCTTCCGGATTATTCGTATTTTCCGAAACCGGCTGTTCGGGAACTACGCCTGTTTTCAGATATTGTTTTATTTTTTCGGCAACAACCTCTGCCTGATATACCGATTGTTCATATTTTTCCTCAGCATCTGTTTTGCGTCTTAATAAAATATCATATTCTTCTTGTTTTTGAACATAGTCGTTATATGCATTTTCAAGATTTGAAAGCGATTCTTCATAGTCGCTGCCTTTATTTTGAGCATCGGCAGATTGAGCAGCTTGAGCCGTTTCAAAAGCATTTTTGCGATCGTTTGCATCAGCCACGCTCTGATTATATAAATTTTGCGAATCGTTAACCGCTGATTTAGCATCGGGTATTACTTCTTCCAACATCATAATTTCGGCTGCAGCTTCATTGCGCGATTTAAGAGCTGTTTCATAAGCTATGCGATATTCATTAATCACCGATCTCTCTTGAGGCGAAATGTTTGAACTGCTTATCACTGTTTGGATTTCTTCAACAACAGGATCTTGCGAGACATCAAAAGCAACCGATGCAGGAGAGTATGAAACCGAGCTGCTTCCGTTTGCAGCGGAATACCCTTCTCCTGACGAATTGTTATCTTGATTTTTGTTAGCTGAGTTTGATGAATAGTTTGTCTTGTTTGTTTGATTTCCATAAGAATTTTGCGGAGATGATTGAACAGATGTTCTTTCTTGATCGCTACTTTGTTCTTTTTTGTTCAATTTCTCTTCTGTATCAGAATCACCAAACATTTCCGAAAGCGTAGTCTGATTGTTTTTATCTGCTATATATCCGTTGCCGTCGTTGCCGCCGGTGGTGGTATTGCCGCCGGTGGTGGTATTGCCGCCGGTGGTGTTGCCGTCGCTGCCGCTTCCGCCTTTATTACCGTCGCTGTCGCTTCCGCCTTTATTGCCGTCGCTGTCGCTTCCGCCTTTATTGCCGTCGCTGCCGCTTCCGCCTTTATTGCCGTCGCTGCCACTTCCGCCTTTATTGCCGTCGCTGCCGCTTCCGCCTTTATT